>CAZLLU010000006.1:0-34264 GCA_964560855.1 uncultured Candidatus Peribacteria bacterium
CAACAATTAAGTTGATTGCTTGAACAATTTTCTTGATTACAAGCAGAAAATGAAGATCTAAAAGAGACTTTATCTTGATCATTAGTAAGTATACAAACTTTACAAGCAGAAAATGAAACATTACAAGCTGATGTTGATAAGTATAAGAAATTAATTGTTGAGGATAAATTGAACAACAAAAACACAACTACAACAACCGAAAACAACACAATAGTTAAAAATAACAATTCAACAAACAATTTATTCTGTTGAAAAAACATAGAAATTCTTAGTCAATGGGAATTAATTTCAGAAAATAACAATGAAGTTATTATAAAAACTGATAAACAAGATACTGCATGATATGCTGTATATATAAAAGGAAAGTCTAGGTGAAACGAGTCATTAATTCAAGAAGAATTTCAAAACAACAACACAATAGCTAATATTGATTGTGCACCATGAATTTGTTATTGAATAAAGATAAATACTACAACAATGTGTTGAATTGATCGAGAAATTTATAGTAATCAACCTAGACCAAGTGATTTTCCTAATGATGATTGACCACGATATCCTACAATAAATTCTTATGACACTATAGCTAATCAAATATGAACAATGTTAGCCGGTTCTTTTAACTAAAAATCAGCACAACTAATCCGACAACACTTGCTGTCCAAAATGCTTCGTTTCACTTCGCAATTCGGACCAGCAAGAAACGTTGTCGGATTTTTTTTAGTAATTGAAAAATCAAAAAGTATTCCTATAATGAAAAGAGTTTTATTCAACAACATCTTCATGCTCAAAAAATTTATCGTAATAAGCCTACTTTTCCTCTCTATTGGTTCTACTTTTGCCTACAAAGAGCTCATCATCGAAAACCGCGACGGTAAACCTATCAGAGTCATCAAAGTCGTTCTGGACGGCGAGCATTATGTCGTCAGCTCCGTAGCCGGAGAGTGAGGAGCGACATTGCAAGATCTAGCCAAAAAAGTCGGCGGCGATACCGCAGTCAACGGCACGTTCTTTTGCCCTGACGATTATAGTCAATGCGCTACGACACACACCATATCAGAAAGAGTGTATCTATGAAATGGTAAAGATCGGAGCCAATATTGGCCAGACACCAGCATCAGGATGATCTTCGGATTCACTAAAGAATGATCACCGCTGCTTGTCCAAAATAATATGGGAAATGGAATCGATTTAGGACTTCGAGTCAAAAAAGATCCCGAAGCATTCAATTCGTTATATTTCGGTCTGGGAAATTTTCCTATTTTTTTGTATAAAGGAGAAAACGTCATCAAAGGCTACAACAACTATATAGACAGCAAAATGAGAACTGCAGGTAACAAGACCTTCATCTGCTCGACAAAAGACAAATCCACTATCTACATGGGAACAATAGGCAACATCACCATCCCTGACATGGCAGAATATCTCCAGAAAAATTTCGACTGCCGAGATGCGATGAATCTCGACGCGGGACTTAGTATAGGAATGATATATTCAGGTTTCGTGCTCGACCAAGGAAAAAGAACAAAAATCATGGACGCCTATGTTGTCCTGACCAAAGAACAATATAAAAAACTGACCAACATCACGTCTACCTTCAAGACACCGTTTACTCCGCCGACCACCTACACTCTGAACAACGACGATACCACAAAAATAAAAAATCTCTACACCGCACTCCAAGCTTTCATCAAAAAAAACGGAGACAAGCAGAAATGGAGTTTTATCAACATCCTCCGCGCAGCAGTCACTAGTCCCAAAGTCATAGCAAACCCAAAACAATTAGCACTCATCAAAGATATCCTCCGAAGACTTTATGTCATAGGACAACTATAAAAGGAATTATAAAATAAGTTTTTTGAGTCATCACTTCTCAACAACGCCAGACTCGTACTAGCCGGAAAGAAGACAAACTAAATACTAAAGTCATGGCGAGGAACGAAGCAATCTTATAAAATCATTATCCCCGCATTCCACCATAACCACGTCATTCCCGCGAAAGCGGGAATCCATCTTGCTCTATAGCCAATTGGATTCCCGATCAGGTCGGGGATGACGTGACTATAAAAAAACCGGAAATGACGTGACCATAAGAGAAAAAGTATATCGGGGTTTGGGGTGAAACGCCCAATCGTCAAAAAAAAGTAAGTCTAATGAAGCGTTTAAAAAATAAAAAAATCCCGCAGGATATACCTTATTGAATTTAGAATGTTTTGAAAATTATTAAAAAAAATGTCCCGACAAGTCGGGATCATCTTTTCAGTAAATATGTTTGTAAAGACCGCTTACACAATAAGATGGAAGTATGGAGAAATGGAAATATGGAGATTCAATTTTTCAATATTTCAATCTTTCCATTTTCTAAGCATGCTCCTCCACTAAAGTCACATGATTCAATATCTGATCGATTGCTCCTTGGATTTCCATGACAGGCATCTGGAACGTATTCTGGAAGAAACCGTTAGAGAGCAAGAATGATTGTAAGGTATCAGAAGTCTCTTGGAGTGAGCTGATAATCTTTTCGATATCAGTAGTATCCGTGATGACTTTTTTGTTCAAGGCCTTTCTAAGATCCTTGAGATGATTTTTGATTTTATCGATATTGAGGATCACTCTATCCACAAATTCAGATTCTACCTTGTTTGCGGTAGTGACGCTGAATTTTGCTACAGAATCGCCACTAATCTCCAAGCACATAGCAAGATTTTTTTCGATGTCCTTGCATACGCCTTCGATCTTTTGGATAAGCGAATTGACGTTGCGGATTGATTCTTGTGAAAGTCTGGTGTTAAAGTTTTCCATGATGACTAATGATGAATTGATAAAATACTGAATTGATAAAGTGAGGTATTTATCGCGAATGAAATGAGCTTTTATCATTTTATCGCGAAGTATGAGTCATTTGTGTAATATAAGTATACCCAGAAAAGAAAGAGAAATCAAAAAAGAGTGTCAGCAAAAAATATTTTTGTAAGTAAAAAAGAAAAATACCCATTTTGCTATTTACAATGAGTATTTTTTACTAACTTTTGAAAACCTATAGTTATCAAATACACTATTTTACAAGATTTATTGACCCATAATTGATCTAAAATCGGTTTTTCTTCTTGAAAAACATCACCATAGACATCCCCAATAACACCATTATTCAAAAGAATCAAAGATAAGACAGCGGTTGAGCCATAAAATTAGGCATATGTTTGAAGTTCATACCAAAAAATCCTGTGATGAAAGTCAGAGGAATAAAAATCGTACTTATAATAGTAAGCACTTTCATAATGCTATTCATCTTGTTGCTAAGCGTCGAAAGATAGATATCCAAAGATCCTGAAAGTGTATCCCTAAACGTTTCCAAACTATCGCCGATCTGCACGGTATGATCATAGAGATCTCTTAAATATTTATCAAGTTCCTCACTAACAAGATCGGAATCAAACCTCTGCAAGAAAGAGATTATCTCTCTTACCGGCCATATGGACTTGCGAAGCAAAATAATATTTTGTTTGAATGTCTGTATTTTTGAAAGCGTATCCATAGTAGGATTATTCAGTAATTCATCCTGAAGTGACTCAATATCATCCTCTATTTTTTCCAAAACCACAAAATAGCTATCTACGATAGAATCTATCAACGAATATAACAAATAATCAGATCACATTTTTCTGATTTTTCATTTCGATTTTCTAATCCTTTCTTTGATAGTTTCAAAATCATCGTCTCCCTCCTTTTCTTGGAAAGAAATCAGATAATATTTGCCCAAGACAAGACTGATCTGTTCTTCATCCAAAACCTGGGTTTCTCTATCATAACCAAATTTTTTCAAAGACATGAAAACATATGCATCCATATCATCGATTTTTGGACGTTGCTGGATATTCGCGATATCTTCAAGCGTCAAAGGATGTAAATCAAAGACTTGTCCAATTTCTTGAATATCATTTGTTTGGTCGACACCGATAAAATCTATTCGCGTCACTCCATGCGAAGGTAAAGATTTACATTCATTGAAATCTTTTACTTTAGTTTCTATGACTTCATCATTGTAATGGATCATATGTACCGTCGATTCTGCAGTCATAGCATCACCCGTATAAATGATACTTCCAGGTACTTGACCTATATTCTTGAGTTTTGTTTTCTTGGTGTTCATAGATAGGCTATGGTATAAAAACTATATTGATTATATTCATTTTTCCAAAATTGACAAAAAATCCACCTCCAAGAAGCAGATTTAATTGACATTTATATCTAAATAGTATCACTATAGTCTATAATAAAACAATTCCATCATTATTCATTATTCATTATTCATTTTTCATTTTTCATTATATTTTTCGCACAAACATATCCGCTTGTCCACGCTCGCTGCAGATTATATCCTCACGTTTTGCCTGTGATATCCAATGATTCGCCGATAAAATAAAGTCCGGGAATCTTTTTGGATTGGAATCCTTGATCCAGATCTTTCAAAAGAATTCATCAGACTGACACCTTCGCCTCTTGGATAGATTTCAATGCCTTGATACGGAAATCACGGATTGTATCTCCTTCTACGAGCTTAAATTGTTGAATGACTTTTTTGCTCGTTCACGAAAGATCAAAATCGATCTGCAAAGAATATTTGGAAATATCATCTATATAGAGAGTAGCATCGAAAACAATTGGTCAACTGATTCACGTATGAGTGAACAACAACGGTCACTTAGCGCTATAGACAACTTTATGTTCACGATAAAGCGTAAGCATCGCTTGTACGGTATTGCCAGCCAACAAAGAAAGATCTTCCTTGGTTTCTATCCCGCACAAAGCCGGATGCGGCACAGAAAGAGAAAGTCACAACTGTTCTGCTATCTCGTATGCAAACGGTGTAGCGCCGATCTGCGGAAACGTCATTCCTCAAGTAGCGATAATTACCTTCTTGGCGCTAAAGACGCCTGCAGAAGTAGTAACGACGAGTACTCCTTCATCAGATTTCGTTATCGAAAGGACCTCATGCAAAAGCAAATGTTCCGTCTCGTTTTTTTTGGATTCATTGATAAGAAATTCTACGAGCTGTTTAGATTTACCGCTTTTGAGCATAACTCTTCCATACTCCTCTACTAGAGTCTCTATCGCATGCTCATGCAAAAAAGTAATCATATCTTCAGGTCAGAATGTATGGAACAATGAAGGAAGTGATTTCAAGGATTGTCCGACATAATGCAGTTCAGAATCCAGATGGATATTGGTCAAATTACATCTCCCTCATCAAGAAAGCAAGACTTTAGCACCAAGTTTATCTGTTTTTTCTATAATGCACTTTTTCCGCTCTTTCGGCAAAAACATCGAGCAAAAAAGCCCTGATGCGCCTCAGCCGACAATGATAACATCATACACCATAGAATGAATTTTAAATTTTAAATTTTGAATTTACAATTTTAAAACCTTACTACTTGAAGATGTTTTCAAATTTCAAATTATAAATTGTAAATTATCTTAAAGTTTATATGGTTTCAATACATCCTGATAATTTTGCAGTACGAAGACATTATCGAAGATGCACGCTACCGTCAACGGTCCAATTCCTCCAGGGACAGGAGTGTACGAAGCGACTTTGTCTTTTATGGTTTCAATATTTACATCACCGACAGGCTTTCCATCGATATGTCCATATCCAACATCAACGATGATTTGAGTTTTATCATCGCGAACAAATGAATCATCGATCAAATGTACTTTTCAGGTAGAAGAAATAATATAGTCAGCCATCTTAGCAATAGTCTTTATTTGTTCAGGAGGCGTACTAGAATTGCAGGTGTAGACAGTTGCTCCTCTCTTGATACATTCGATGGCAAGCGGTTTTCCGACGATATTGCTTTGACCGAGAATCGCTATGGTTTTGCCTCTAAAATCATCGAGTTTGTATTGTTCCAACAAGTAGAATACTGCCTTCGGTGTAGCAGGAACGAAATCTACGAGCCCCATTTCGGAAAGTCAGAGAATCACTCATCCCAATCAGTCCAAATCTTTTTGCGGAGTGATGGCAGCCAACAACTGTTCTTTGTACGGTACGAATTGCTCAGGCAATGGTAATTGGATAATGATACCAACGCATTCGTTATCATGATTAAGATATCTGATAAGCTCCATAACTTTTCAAATACTATCATACTTCTGATTGATATAGATACCGACATCATCGAATTTTCCAGCTTGATTCCTATCATATTCAGCTTGATGATTCTGTCCGAAAACGATAACCGGAAGCCCGATAGATTCTCCATAAGCTTTCTTATGTTTCACATACGTAGCAGAAGAATAATCGTCTCATAAGAAAATGATGGCGACGTACGCTTTGGTTTCACCAAATACCTTGGTTCTTTTTTCTATAAGTTGCTGTTTGAAATCAACAGACAATTCCTTTCCTGAAAGTAGCATGGAAGATCAAAGAAAAATAAAAAAACTTCCCAGATACTATATGTAATCAGGAAGTTTTCGCAAGGAATTATTGTAAGAGCTGTTGGAAGATATCCACACTATCCAGCTGTTCCCGAGGGAATTCATGCCTGCCGAAATGCCCATATGCAGCAGTAGCCTTGAAGATAGGCGTACGCAATCACAATCTTTCGATGATTCATTTTGGGCTCAGGTCGAAATGGGCTTTGATCGTATCGACGATTTTCTGTAATTCCACTTTTTCGGTACCGAAACAATCTATATAGATATTCAACGGCTGTATCACGCCTATAGCATAAGAAACCTGAAGTTCGCACTTATCGCACAATCACGCAGCGACAATATTTTTAGCGAGATAACGCATCATATATGCTCAGCTTCTATCGACTTTCGTAGCATCTTTCCCACTGAAGCATCCTCCACCATGCCTTCCTACTCCACCATACGTATCGACGATGATTTTCCTTCCCGTGACGCCGGTATCTCCTGCAGGGCCTCAGATATTGAACGCTCACGTAGGATTAATGAAAAACGTCGTCTTGTCATCCAAGTAATCTCAGACAACAGGTTGGATGACGTGTTCAATGATATCTTTTTTGATCTGATCATTGGAGACATCTTTTGCATGCTGAGCAGAAACGACGACAGAATTGACTCTCACCGGCTTATGACCATCATATTCGACCGTAACTTGTGTCTTGCCATCTGGATAAACCCAATCCAAGATGCCGGTTTTCCTAACATGTGCGAGTCTTCTCGCTAATGCATGAGATAAATCGATAGGCATCGGCATATAATTTTTCGTTTCATTGGTCGCATAACCGTACATCATACCTTGATCACCAGCTCCCCCAGTATCTACACCTTGAGCAATATTCGGAGACTGTTTGTGAACGAGTATTTGCACCTTACAGGTCTTGCCATCAAAATATTTTTCGTCGCTATCATATCAGATATCACAGATAGTTTTTCTTACGATAGCCTCGATATCGATATCGGCATGCGTTGTAATCTCGCCGGCAATAATGATAGTATCAGTCGTCGTCAAACATTCGCACGCGACTCTGGATAAAGGATCCTGATGCAGACAAGCATCCAAGATAGCGTCAGACACCTGATCGCAGATCTTGTCAGGATGTCATTCGGTAACGGATTCGCACGTAATAAAATGTTTCATAATA
Organism: uncultured Candidatus Peribacteria bacterium; assembly: GCA_964560855.1. Classification (GTDB taxonomy): domain Bacteria; phylum Patescibacteriota; class Gracilibacteria; order Absconditabacterales; family Absconditicoccaceae; genus CAJBLF01. The sequence continues at coordinate 7,614 of CAZLLU010000006.1, forward strand.
AAGAGGGGAAAAAATATAAAAAAACTCTTTATCACGAAGAAAGAGTTTCAAAAAGTCTATGGAGCTTTTTTATATCTTTCCCGTGAGGGGTAGGAATTAGCACCATTGTCCAATGACTGGTTGCTGGGACGCTTAATAGGTGAGACACAATGAAAATCGTTTCAGATATTCATGATGTCGAACCTATACCGACGATTTTTGACCCATAAAGTACAAGTGTAAACGAAGTAATTTATGTATTCAAAATAAGTCGGTACGAGCCTAATCTCTATCGTCCACTCTGGATATTATCACAACAAGAATATACGCATATAGGGAATAAATGCAAGCAATGATGGGGAAACAGACCCTGTAACATTTTTATACTTTTGGTGGATAAATATATGTTGTCAACACAAAACACAAAGACAAAATTTGCATTTTTGTATATATTAACTATAATTACTTAGAAACCAAAAAAGGTTTTAATGAAACATTAAATCCATGTCAGACCTATTAATTATCATCATTATAGCACTAGGGTTACGATTAATCTGATCAATGGCGATCAAGATGATTTTTTCTTCGATGTACAAAAACCACAGAACACATCAGACCAACAAACTCAGATATATGCAAATCAAGATCCCAAAAAGCGTGACCACGAAATGAGGTGATGAATGATGAGATACCATCAGAGATATGAAACAGAACATCCAAATCATGAATCAGATATACAAAAATTTTTATTCCATAGTGGAAGACAAGCGATCGCATAGAAAATTCGGGAACAACTACATAAGTATGGAAATGCTCATAGAGAAAGAAGTCATCAAATTCATCATGGGAGTCCCAGAAGAGCATGTAGAAACAATGGAAAAACTCATCTCTTCGTTCTTGATAGGAGCAGTAGTCGATCCGATAGATCAACCTAAACTACTGGAAGCAGGGAAATATATGGCAGGAGGAGAATTTGTATTGAGCAAGGACAACGCATACCCTATCAAAATATATGAATCCTTTGAAGCGGATCCGATGGACAGTATCCTCTCAGCATACTCCAAAGTATTCACCGACGAGAAGATGTGCCTTCAAGTCTTAATATCTCCTCTCGATGAGAAAGAGCTCAAAACACTCAGAAAAGAAAGCAAAAAAATAAAAGAAGGAAAGAATAAAAGCTTCATAAGCTTATTGCTCAAAGATATGCGGAAAGGAATAACAAGTTCAAGTAGCGATTCCAAAGACACATCGAGAGAAGACGACACAAAAAAAAGCGATCTCACGCAACAGCAAACGGGAGACCTAGACAAAAAAGTCGAAGAAGAGATATTTTCGGTCAAGATCAGAGCGCTCGTTACTTCGCCTGATATAAATAGACCAGGAAGAGTCGTCGAGGATCTGGCAAGATCCTTAAGCCAATATAATTATATCGGCATGAACGGACTCAAATTCAAAAAAACAAAAGATATCCAGCAATTTGCAAGAGATTTTATCAACAGACTCTTCCGAAGCGACAATGGAAAAATATCCAACATGCTGAAACGGAACAAAAAAATGATTCTGAGTCTCAAGGAAGTATCCTCTATCATTCATATCCCGAACGCAAAATTTAATAGGAACCCAAGGATAAGCCGACAAAAATTTAAGATCATTCCAGCACCGGACAATATACCGACTGAAGGAATTCTTCTCGGCTACAACACCTACGCCGGCGTCAAGAAAGAGATCAGGATCAGGACAGATAACGACGATAGATTTAGACATATGTACATCATCGGACAGACAGGTTCCGGTAAATCAACCCTCATGCTTACCTCATTATTGGAAGATATAAGACTAAATAATGGTTTCTGTGTCATCGATCCTCACGGTGATTTGGTGGAATTCGTGATGAAGCATTATCCCAAAGAAAGAATAGATGATTTGATCTATTTTGATTTATCGAACACAGAATATCCGATTGCATTCAATCCATTGGATGGAACAGAAAACGATGATGAAAGAGATGTCGTGACAAATGATCTGGTAGAAATGTTTGTCTCTATGTATGGAGAAGAAATTTTCGGACCACGTATTCAGGATTACTTCCGTAATGCATGTTTCTTGCTTATGGAGCAACCAGAATGATGAACGCTCGTAGATATCATGAGATTATTCACCGACGACGCATTTGCAGAATCCAAGATAAGAAACGTAAAAAATCCTATCATCGCAGCTCGGTGGAATAAAACCTATAGAAAAATGGGAGAAAGGGAAAAGTCAGAAATTATTCCATTTTTACAAGCAAAATTCTGACCATTCACGACGGGAACATTTATCAGAAACGTTATCGGCCAAACAAAATCAGCGTTTAATTTCTTCGACGCGATGAATGAAGGCAAAGTCATTCTCGTCAATCTCGCCAAAGGTTTGACAGGAGAAGAAAATAGTAAACTCGTAGGAAGGATGGTATCAATGCAACTCAAGCTTTCAGCGCTCAAAAGAGCAAGGCTCGACCCAAAAGAAAGAAGAAATTATTTCCTCTATATCGATGAATTCCAAAATTACGTATCAAAATCTATCGAAAGTATTTTGTCTGAAGCCAGAAAATATAAATTATGATTGATCATAGCGCATCAATATATCGATCAGTTGAAACAGGAATGATTGGGAGGAAACCTCGATCTCTCCAAAACTATCTTCGGTAACGTAGGAAACTTTTTCTTCCACAAAGTCGGTGCACCCGATGCAGAATTTTTGGAAAAAGAAATGGGTCCAGAATTTTCAGCGATAGATATGGTCAACGGAGATACCTTTAGAGCAGCATCAAAAATCGTAGTCAACAACCAGCCTACGAGACCATTCAGTTTCCAGACAAGAGTACCTTATGGTGATCCTATCGTGAATATACCAGAAAAAGTAGAGATTATGAAACAGATCTCAGCATTGAAGCGATGAACGAAAAGGGAATTAGTCGATAAGGAAATTTTCTTTAGAGTCGGCGTCTAACCAGAATCGTCATAAAACCTCCATTTTTTAGGATTGATCTTCTGATTGTCCCATCGATCTTTTTTTGTTGATAGCAAAAAAAACTGAAGATACATCTAGAGAAAATCTATATTTTGTATATTAAGCGGAAATTAGATAAGACTTGCTCAGAAAGTATTTTTGGATCGATATGTAAAAGCTCTGACACAAATTCATAGATATATTTTACATTCGCCGGATGATTATCCGTTCCACGAATGATTTGTGGTGTCAGATAAGGTGCATCTGTTTCCATGAGTAGCTGAGTCAATGGCACGATTTTTAATGTCTCATGCAACTCCTCTGTCTTCTTATAGGTAACATTGCCACAGAACCCAATATATAAATTTCTGAATTCTGAATTCATCATTTTGAACTCTTCCGGTCCATATCCTCGACAATGAAAATAGATGATCAAATCCTTGTAGTCCTTAAGTATCTCTAAGGTTTCTTGGAATGCGTCCCTTGAATGAATAACCAATGGCAATCAAGTTTCACGAGCAAATTCGCAATGTGCGATAAACAATTTTTTTTGGATGTCTAACGTCTCGAGTCCATTGGGATAATGAAGATCAATTCATGTCTCCCCGATAGCGACCACATACTGTTTATTGTCAGAATAAAGTTTTTTGAGTCGTTGCATCTTTTCAGGAATATTTTCAGCAGTGACGACATTTTCCACACATTCCAACGGATGCCGCCCTACCGTCGCCTTCACAATGCACGCAGGGAATTCTGTCTCAGCTACTTTTGCAATCTCGATTCATTTCAGATTATATTGTTCATCAGCTCAAGAATTAACGAGCCCTACGCCTCCTGCATCGACGAATCTCTGCATATAGGAACGTCGCTCTCCAACAAGCGGTTCAGTGTTCAAATGTGTATGCGCATCTATCAATTTCATAAATAGACTAACGAATTTAAAAAAATGAGAAATAGAGGTGAGTTTTTAGCTTTAAGCTTTGAGCTTTTGGCTTTGAACTAAATTGAGTTGCTTTACTTATATAATTTCGTAAATACTAATCAACGAAAAATCATAATTCGTAATTTTTAATTGATAATTAAAAGTATGGCGATAGTATTATGAATCTTGATGTTCATGTGATTAGTATTGATTCATGAATTAGGACATTTCATCAGTGCAAAAAGAAGCGGAGTTAAAGTATTGGAGTTCGGTATCGGCATACCGCCAAAAGTCTGCAAGCTTCGAACAGACAAATCAGGGACAGAATATACACTCAACCTGATACCGCTCGGTGGATTTGTGAGATTAAAAGGAGAAGATCCAAAGAACGAAGAGGATTTTAATGCAAAAGACAGTTTCATCAAATCAAAAATCTGGAAGAAAATCATCATTCTGATCGCCGGTGTTTGTATGAACTTGTTCTTAGCATGGATACTTTGGACTGCGATTTTCACAAAAGGAACACAACCTATCTCTATCTTACCAGAAAACGCGTTTCCTACCAATGCACATAGTTATCTGATGCCTACCGTAGATTTCCTCTACAAAGAAGGATTCATTAGTGGAGATTTAGTCTCCACTCCAGCAAAGATAGATCAAGTTTCCGAAGGATTGATTGGAGAACAAATGGGATTGCTTTCCGGAGACACCATCCTTTCTATAAACGAAGAACCTGTAGACGTATGGAACATCGGAAGCGTACTCAAAAAGCATATCGACAAAGATATCGTAGTATTGTTTACAAGGAACAATAAGAAAATAGTTGCAAACGCACATTGCCCTGCAGATAGTTGTGTTCTTGGATTGACATTCCACTCAGAACCTATAGATCTCAAACCGATCAAATTCCCATTCTTCAAGGCTATGGTAATAGGAGCCAAAGAAATCAAAGCACAGACTGCACTGACGTTTTCAGCATTCGGAACCTTGGGAAGTGATCTGCTTTCATTAAACAAAGAAAGAATCAAAGCATCGCTCGACAAACTTACCGGACCTGTATGAGCAGTCAAATTTGGCGAAAGAATATACGAAGAATGATGACGGACACTCTATCTCGCATTTGCAGGAATGATATCACTTGCATTGGCGATATTCAACGTCTTACCTATCCCAGCATTGGATGGAGGAAGATTGCTAGGCGTAATCATCCAATGGATATGAAGACTAAAACCTGAGAAATATTTCAACATCGAAGGATATATCAATTTAGTATTCTTTATGGCATTGATGGCGCTATGAATATACATCCTCCTCAAAGACCTAGTCCGCTTCCGGGATATCAGTATACCGTTTCTTAAGTAAAGGACATCATTGCGAGAAAGTAAATAACGAAATCATCTCTAGAAAATAATAAAAAAAAAGGCTCCACCACCGTGGAGCTTTTTATGTAAGAATTACTATCTACTTGGTTGAACAATCATCTATCATATGTTTGTATTCATTGGCTTTGCGGATATAGCCAGGTAGATTTTCTTCCAATGTCTTAATGCCTTCTTTCTTGAGATTGAGATACGTCTCATTGAGTTCAGTAAGCACGTTTGGATCGACACAGGTTTTATTATTTGCCATATTTATCAATTCCTGATAAGTCTTTTCATAATCATATTTTTTCTGGAATGCCTCGGAATTGGTATTGGTGACCTTATGGACATAGACAACCGCTCTCTGTCGCAACACCTGGAAGCCGGAAAAGATGGAAGCCTTTTCTGCTGGATGGTTATAAATATAAGAACAGGAGAACCCTAACAGGATAAGTCCTATAATGAGCTTGATAAAATTCCTTTTTACAAATTTTTTTTCTTCTTTATCCATAACAACACAAAAAATATAAACAACTGATTAATACACTTTTCAGGCTCCTTTTCAAGCGGTTCTCGAAACAGCATGTTTTCCTTGCAAAAACAACGATAAAACGATAAAAACGGGAAAGCGACAAATAATAAAAAAATCATTTATTCGTTTATTCGTTTAGTTATTTAGTTATGAAGTTTGCTTTCGTACATTGCCGAATCCAGCCAGGATGAGCTTTGGCTGTCCTCAGAGATCTCATCGACGAACAGAAACAGATGACACAGACCAAAGTGTTCACCTTATTTTCCGATTGCACCAAATTAACGACAAAGCACCATACAATCGATGTTGTGACCGCATTACCAAGACGGGTGAACAACCTCTTTCTACGATGCAGCAAAAGGAACATACCTATCATTTCTCGGCTCTTCGACTACCGCAATCTCATGCTTTTCTATCCAAGCTTAATGCATATACTTTCCATAAAAATAAAAAGATATCATCCTGAATATATTTACATTTCCTCCTTCGCCATCGCGAAAAACATTACACCGATCTCCGGCATCAAAACTACGCTCTATCTCCACTCCCCTATACAATATATCCGGACACATTACGATGAATACAAAGAAAAATTGAAAGGGATCAAAGGAAAACTCTTCAACCGGATAGTTCCCAAGCTAAGAGAACGAGATTTGAAATTTACAAAATTCGACAAAATATATGCAAACAGCAAATATACCGCAGAAGAAGCGAAAAAATTGTACGGGATGAAATCAGTGACGGTAAAATATCCTATCGTCAATGAAAAATGCTTTATCCCAGCGATAGAAAAAGAACCGCAAGCCTATTATCTCTATATGGGAAGGTTGGTCTCATTCGTTAGAGAAGCAGACAAAATCATCAAGCTCTGCAACGAAATGAAAGTCCCACTCATCATGATGGGAAGTGGCCCCGATGAAGCATATCTCAAGTCCATTTCTGGACCGACCATCATCTTCATCGGTTGGATCAATGATATCGATGAAAAAATCAAAATCATAAAAAAATCAAAAGGACTGATCAATCTGACGAAAGAAAGCTACGGAATCGGAACCGTGGAAGCAATGTTGCTCGGTGTACCAGTTTTCGGATATGAACAATGAGCAACTACTGAATTGGTAGATAAAGACTGTGGAATCTTAGTAAAAGACAAAAAGCATCAGACATTGATAGAAGGATTCACAAAATTCATGAGCACACAACGAAATAGAGAATTGATTGCGAAAAAAATCAGAGAGAAATTGAAAAATAAGTAACCAATATTTTTGTCGGACACCTCCTTTTTGTTTGAAATAAGGGACAGAGAGTGGAGATTCTCTAAAAACGAATAAGGTTGACTTTTTACAAGAAACATATATAAGTACTTAAAAAGAAAAACAAACTTAACATAAATTAGGAGGAAAATGTATGACTTTACAAGAAGCAAAAAAATTAAACATTGGTGACCCAGTATTTTACAATTATGAAGAATCAGAAGCAAGAAGCTATGTAAGAGAGTGTGGAAATGGAGATGACCTTATGGATTTACCGAATAGTTACAATACACGTATTAGTGAGATTCTCTTACCTACTAAACACGTCAGGGAAACCTCAAACATGGTTACCGAAAAAAGAAAAGAATTTTCGAAGATGAATTTCGAAGGAGCAAGGGTTAATCCTGATATCTTTAAACTATTTGTGGCCCACTGGGTAAACATGTGTAACGCAGAAGATAACAATGTCCAATACAAGCTCCATAAAGAAGCTTTTGAAAAATTCATTAAAGAACTTTTTGAAGTTGCAAGGGTTATTAACAATGCAGTAGTAGGGAATATCCCATATTTAAGAAGGTAATTCCAACTATTTGGATACAAAAGAGCGAAAGTTTTATATTTATCGCTCTTTTTTTATAATTGAAAAAATCCAAATTTTACCTATACTAAACAAATAGCGATATTTTATCGAAACATTCACCATGACCTACAAACACACACAAATCGGATACTTCATGATCATCGTAATAATAGCCGTATTGGCGATTTTTGCATGGACGTACATTACCAGTGCTCTCGAACCTGCATCGGTTGACTCCGGTAACAATCTAGTCACCACCATGACCATGATATTGGTACTATTTATCCTGACGTCATTTACGACGCTTCAGGTATATATCGACAAACAGCAGGTAGGAATCAAGTTCGGCTATGGTGTATATAAACAGAAATTTGAGCTCAATGAGATAGCATCAGCCAAGATGGTAAGAAACCCTCGATATACCGGATGGGGAATGAGGAGATGAATAGGACGTAAGATGCGAATTTTCAACGTCTCCGGCTTCGACGCTGTCGAGCTCCAGATGAGAAACGGAAGAATTTATAGGATAGGCACGGATGAGCCGGAAAAACTAGAACAAGCAATCATTACTGCAATCAAATGAACGAAAAAAAAGGCAAAATAAAAGAAAATAATAGATATCGCAATGTCGAATGCTTATCAGACATAAAAACATGAGCCATGACTCCACCAGCATGAACAGTAGGCTAAGCATTTTGTTCCGAGCATCCGTCCGCCTCCTGGCAGGATGAGGAACTACTAATAATATATGATCCAAAGTAAATCCATGATATTGATTTCATGGCGAAAAATAATCACTCAAGAAAAAAAACGGTTTTGCCTACTTTTGCCGTATCAAAAGTAGGTCATAGCGAAGCATTAGAATTAAAGTGCATCCGAGTTTAAAGAATAAATAAAAGATTTTTAAAAGGTCAGTGGAAAAATCACAAGAAAATACATTAAAAATATAAGAGATATTTTCTCCTTAGAAACAGCCACATAAAAGAATTAATTATTCCAAAAAAAGACCTGCAGAACACTGCAGATCTTTTAGGTTTTACATAGAGAATAATAAAGTTTTATGATTGGCGTACCGGCTGCCAGGTATCCTTATTATTTTCCCTGGTATACAGACGGACATACAGCCCGGAACGGGAGTAATTCGTCGCACTGGCCAATAGTTTCTGTGCTTTACGAAGTTCAGGAAATTTTTCCGGATTGAGTTCCATAGCCAGGAATTTCGACAAGTTGGGGCCTGCCTTCACTCTGATTTTCACGACCAGAAGTTCTTTGAGAAGATCGGTAAGCATAGCAATGGTCTCGTCTTCCGGACGAGCTTCCTTGGTAGGATTGATCCGAGCAAAAAAAGCGTCAATTTCCTGTTTTGCCTCCTCGACCATAGCAACATCCATGACGGTGATGCTATTGGTCATGATAGTCAATCGCTTCGTAGAATCGCTGTTTTCAATAGTCTTTTGTGTCCCTTTTTCATGTAATTGCGGGAAGATATTACCAACAAGGAATTTATCCATATTTTCCAAAGCAGCTACGACGCTGTTATTGAGGATAAAGACTTTTTCAACCATACCATCAGTCTGCTGTTTTTGGATTTCATACTCATAAAGCATAGTCTTGAGCGACTGTTCTTCTGCAAGAATTTCCTGCTTCTTCTTTTCCATAGCTTCACGGGCATTATCACGCTGTTTGGTGAGTTCTATCGAACGTTCATCCCATCCATCCATGATATCCCACAATTGTTGGACCGTCTTATTGACCACACCCTTTTTTACGGGATCGGTAGTTAATCCTTTTTTACGACGAACATCGAGTTTTTTCTTGGCAGCAAGCATTTTGTGATAACCAAGCGTCCACAATCTGCGAGCTTCAGATTCTCTTTTTTTGAGTGGCTCAAGTTCTTTCTTGATGCGCTCAAGTATTCTTTCTTGTTGTTCTATGTTTTTTTGTTTCATATTCCTCTTTTTTTTGGTTTTTTACTTATGTTTACATTTTAGAAAAAGTATATATATTTATGGTAGAATAGCAAGGAGATTAAAAAAAATCCCGCCTAGACAGGATTTTTCGTATATACGTAAATATGGTTCTATGCAAATGATTTCGCGAACCTAAGATCACCGTTGGTGAAGTATCTGATATCTTTCATTCCGTAACGAACTGCAGCAAGCCTAGTGATTCCTACACCAAACGCGAAACCGGATCGTCACTCAGAAGCATCGACTCCAGCCGTTTTCAGCACATTTGGATGGATCATACCAGCTCAAAGGATTTCCATTCGTTTGGATTTTTCCATCTTACCCGTCTCTCTGTTGTAGATATCATATCTCACATCGATTTCGAATCCTGGCTCCACGAAAGGAAAATATCCTGGTCTCATTCTCGTCTCTACATTTTTGTGAAGTAATGCTGCCAAAAATTTTGTCATCATCTCCTTGAAATGAGCGATACTGATATCTTTATCGATGACGATACCTTCTAGCTGATAAAACATCGTATCATGGGTAGCATCCATATTTTCGTACCTATAGACTTTGCCAGGGACAACAGCTTTGAGCGGTAATCCATATTTTTTGATAAGATAGTTTTGCATTGCAGAAGTCTGCGTTCTAAGAATAAGCGGTTCTCAAGTAGAATCTTTATCTTCGAGATAGATGGTATCATGCATCTCCGTAGCAGGATGCGTCAGCGGAATATTCACGGACTCGAAGTTCTCGAATTTTGTCACTATTTCTGTCCCATATTCCATCACGAATCCCATGGATTTGCAGATTTCCTCTGCATCTCTCCTAATGTTCGCCAAGAGGGAATACGATCCTTGCTCTTTAGAACCATCCAAGCTGATATCGACGATATCTTTTTCAAGCTGTTCATTGATCTGCAGCATTTTGAAAGATTGCTCTTTGGCTTCATAGGCCTCGGTTAATTTCGTCTTGATCTCAGAAAGCTTAGCTCCTCTCTCTTTTTTCTCCGCATCGGGCAAGGTAAGCATAAGTTTGAATTCTTCGTTGATGAGTCATTTTTTGCCGAGATAGATCTGGGAAAAGTTTTCCAGTTGAGCACTATCGGTCACTTTTTCTAATTCTCACAAAGCATGTTTTAATTCCAACATTCATTTAATTAATAACGAATAAATCGCCCCAGATAGCCGCAAATCGCCTCATATCGCCACAGATTGTAACGGTATAATCTATTTTGTCTTCTCGAAGCAATATACAATGTATCGATTATCAGAGAGTTTTCAACAACTTCTGCATTATTATTGTAGCATGCAATCTGTAGCTATCTGTAGCGTCCGCTGAAGCGGACTTGTGGCAATTTGAAGCAAAATTAGTCAATTTTGGTCAATTTTAGCGATTTTGTCAATCCAAACAATCAAGGGTGGAGCGTTTGTTTTGCAAAAACGGAAAATCGAGAATATAATCAAGTACACAAACAAAAACTTTTATATCAGCGCACACCATGAGAAATAACATACCACTGATAGAGGTCAAAAATCTCACACGGGGATACCGGGACAATCCAGCGCACCTTTTCGACAACCTGAACTTGTCTGTAGAACAAAACGAGTTTTTTGTCCTCACAGGAAAATCAGGTACCGGAAAGACTACATTGATAAAATTCATTACTGGGAAACTCACTCCGCCAGAAAAGACCATCTTCTACAACAGGATGGATATCTCCAAATTTTCAGGAGAGGATATTCAGGTCCTCAGAAAGAGATTGGGGATTATTTTTCAAGACTATCAGCTCTTGGAAGACGAAAGCGTCAGAAACAATATCGTCTATCCGCTCCATCTCTATGAATTGGGAGAAACTATCATCGAATCAAAGCTGAAACAAGTACTCCAGAAAATCAACATAAAACATCTTCTCGATAAACCAGTGAAATTATTGAGCTCAGGAGAAAAGCAGAAAGTAACGATTGCCAGAGCTCTCATCCACGATCCGGAATTCATCATTGCCGACGAACCTACAGGAAATCTCGACCGAGAAAGTACACAAGCGATAGCGGATATTCTCATCCAAGCACATACAGCAGGAACGACGATATTCCTTATCACTCACGACATTCACTTCCTGAATTATCTTAAAGCAAAGCATACTATTGCACTTCATATCATCAAATAACGTTTTACCTCTCTATAACGACGATTATCGTATGGCTGAAAACAAGAAAGAGATCATCAGCAGAAATATCGCTGAAGAGATAGATATACTCGATATTGCAGGATATCTCAAAGAAGAGGTAAAAGCTTTTCTCGAACATCTACATTATTACAAAATCAAAAACATCCTCCAAAATATCGATGCACTGAAAGAATATCTCATCTGCCTCGACCATCAAAACACAGCCCAAATCCAAGAGCTCGATCATATCAACAACGAAGATATGGAACGAAATGAACAGCATAATATCCATTATTATATTTCCGAAAAAGGATTGAAAAAAGTTTGAGAACAAAAAATCAAGCAAAAGATACGGGAGAATGATTTCAATCTCAATTACGTCATGCAAGGCGTAAAAGGGTTCCTCGTACTTACTGCAGACGAATTCTGCAATGCCTCCCCTACCAGGATGTCCATCAACAGGATGCTTCGACAGAAACAATTGAAAGATACTGGGAGCTTGAGTACAGAAGACGCATCGTTGCCCGACTAAAAAACCAATCAACAAAAAAAAATAAGCCTCACAAGAGGTTTTTTTTATTCCGGCATCATTTCGGCACCACTTTCGTAGTATGCCTCATTCCGGCGCTAAGAAGTTGCGGCCGGAATCTTAGAGTTCTACTACTAGATTCCGGTTGCAAACCGGAACACCGAAATGAGGTGATGTAGTGAGGGCGTCGGAATGAGCGTCAATGTAATAGTAAGCCCAGCGAAGCGTCTTTGAAAGATAAACGCCCTCTGAACGATAAAATATCCTTTGAACGGGATGCTTTTTTATCATTTCATCGCGACCAACGAGAGCTTTTATCACAAACCATAGATGAGCTTTTATCATGAGCGAAGCGAATTAATTCGCCTTGAGAATTTACCGTAAAACCATATAGTCTACATACAAAAAACAAACATTTTACCTGACAGATACGATTTTTTCGATATGGGGAAATTCGACAATAAACTTCTCGCATTGCTCGATGTCGTCATCGACAATTATATCAACAAAGGAGAACCTGTTGGTTCAAAATTTTTGCATTCGCTAAAAGACGCAGAATATGCACCTTCTACATTGAGAAAATATTTGAATCAATTGGAAAAAGCAGGCATGGTCTACCAGCCATACAATTCATCAGGAAGGGTTCCTACCGTACAAGGATTGACGACCTATATAGAAAATTATCTCGTAGCGCAAGAAGAAGAAAAAAACGTCGAAGTAATCAAAGTCAGAAGCGGACTGAGACAATTAGTGGAAAGTATCGGAGGTGTAGCAGATGGTGTCGTAGTAGGATTCGTCAGAAACGATGAATATTACTACCTATGAATAAACAACTTGCTCAAAGATGATATGGTTAGCGAATATGAAGCGACAAAGCATATCATACGTTTCATTGAGGAAAAAAGAATTGTAAAATTTATCGACAGCAAAATCCTGAAAAAAAACCAAATTTACTATACTTTCATCGAAGACCAGAAGACATTGATTTCTTGCTTGTATGCAAAAATAACAGTCGACGACTATGATTGTATTATTTCCATCATCGGTCCTACGAGAGTAAACTACAAAAAAAACGTAGCAATCTTCAAAAAATTATTACAATCTTTATGTAAATAACCAAAACGATCATGGCAGACAAGATAGAAAACCAAGAGATAGAAATTGGCAAATGAGGCAAAGAGCAAATAGAAAAGTCCGAATATATTCCGTTTAAATCAGAGATCAGCAACGAAGAAAAGAAAGAAGATATAGATATAGATATCGAAGCAGAATACGATAAAATAGATCAGAAAGAAGATATTCCTCATAAAATAAATAATAGCTCACTATCAGGTTTTGAAGCCCAATGAGAAGAGTTTATAAAAAAGAATCCCGATATGAAAAATAGGGTCCCTGCAGGAGCGAATATTCCTGGAGATTTGAACGACCCAAAAGAGAAAAACAACATTTTCTGAAGGATAAGCAAATGGATCCTCTGAGAAAACAACCGCTAATCATACAATTAGACACATAGATACCCATAACGTAAAAAACGGAAAATCGTTTCAACGTTGTATCATTTTACCATTTCAACAATATACGAATGGCGATAATTCAAAGCGCTTGATGAATTGTGTATTTCATCGCAGAAGACGGAGAACCAAGATATTTACTAATCAAAAGACACGCACTCAGCGGCAAGATAGAACGAGTCGCACCCAAGGGCAAGATTCAAGGGAGCGAAGAGATAACCAAAGCTGCGCTCAGAGAAGTTAGTGAAGAAACAGGTATCCCAATCAATCAGATGAGAATCAAACAACAACTATGAACGACTCAATTGAGAAACACGGAAAACATCAAAGGACAAATGGACAAGGATGTCACGTATTTCCTCGTACAATATTCCGGAAACCCAGATTTCGTCAAGATAGAACGTGCAGAAGGCTATATCGGCATCCACAAACGGTGTACGCTGAGTGAAGTACTGGCGCTCATCTATTACCAGGACATCAGAGAATTGATCAGAAAAAGCTATGCGTTGATCAAGGAAGGACAGAAGAATCAAGACATCAAGAAAGACTTTATGAAGAAACTCTGATAATTGAACCCAACGAAAACACAAAGTATTGAGCATTTTCATGAGGCCGAAATTACATTTACTAGCCAACTACGTCCGAAATGTAATGAGGGATTATTGTGATAGTAACCATGCATTCTTCAACCAAAAACTAAACATATTTTTTAAGGAGAATATATACCAACGAGTTGAGAAACAATAAATACGAATGTAGTGAAGTAGGTATTGATCTCGAAAACAGTCAGTATAAAATAGATTGCATTTTTTTATCAATTGCATATATACACCATAAAGCTATTGGCTTCAACCGTTTTTTATCCTGTATACAAAGAAAGAATGGCAAACACACCGGTAGTCTCGTATCAATTCGTAGACGTCCCAACGAACATGCAAGAAGAAATCAAAAACCTCGTGCAAAAGAATCTCGAAGGGAAAATGGACTCATATCTCAAGAAAATCTATTCCAAGAAAGAAACCGCAGAAATCAGAATCGAATACATCATCAGCAAGAACAAGCAAGGGAAACGAACAGGAGACTTCAAATTCAGCTACGATGGAGACCTCTTCAAACGATCAACCGGAGAAGGCGGATTCAAGATCATAGAAGACATACCAAACCATGCATTCGAACATTTCAAGAAACACCTTTCGGACAAAAACGAAAGCCCTAACAAGACTAAGAAATAAATTAAAATATCAAAATATAAGACCATTTTTTGATACTTGCTACTTTATACTTTATACTAGAAAAAGATGAAAAAGAATTATCTTACCAAAGAGGGATACGAGCAGTTGGTCGACGAGTTGAACGAGCTAAAAAAAGTGAAATTGCCTGCTGTCCTCGAAAGACTCGGAGAAGCAAAAGCGATGGGAGATCTTTCAGAAAACTTCGAATATAAGTCAGCGCTCGAAGACAAAGATTTCATCAATTCCAGGATTACGGAGATAGAAACATTGATCGATGACGTAGAGATCATCAAGGAAGAGAAGAAGACGAAAGCAGAAAAAATCGTAGACTATGGATCCACCGTAACAGTAGAGACCGATGATGGAGATACCTATACCGTAGATATTGTAGGTACATGAGAGACAACAATGGAATTTGATAATAATATGAAAGCTGTCAAAGATTCCATCAAGATTTCATTAGAATCACCTATAGGACTCGCGATAAAATGAAAAAAAGCAGGAGATGTCGTCAAGATGAGACTCCAGACCGGAAAAAGAGATGTTAAAATACTAAGCGTAAAGTAATTTAATTGAATTGTACGTCAGTGACGTCCCGTTCATTCCATATATCAAAAGTAATCCTGCACGTAGCGGGATTCTTTTTGTTATCGGATCATTGGAGACCGAGCGTGATGGTATAAGGATCATGATAAGTCAACGTGCCCTCCGGATCTATCGAACGAAGCTGAGTGAAATCATTCTGGCAGTTGGACTTAATGAGATTCAGTTTATTATCGACGACGAATTGTCTATTCACGATTTTGAACATGCTTGAAATATCTAGGATCATATCGTCAGAGATATCCTTAAACATGAATCCAAATTGATTATCGTCAAACATAGTCCGGTATCCAGTACTGTGCTTGTAGAACGTATAATCTCGATAAGATTCAAAAGTATCCTTGTTGTTGGTGATATAATTGGTTATTAGGTAAGTGCAGTCACGGGATTTGGTGACCTTGCTACAAACGAAACGTTCGATACTGACAACCAACGTATCATTGAACCGAACCTGGATATCCGATCAAGATTTGACCGCAGTCAATTGAGGTTGAGTAGAAAGATCAAGGTAGAGCAAATCTTTTACAAAAAAATATTTATTGTCGTTGATAATAACTCATTGATCAGGGAGCTTGATGGTTGTGACATCAACAACTGGAGTCACCTTGTAATATTTCTTGACCGTACCGACAAGTTCTATTTCCTTGCCAGCATAGGCATTGAGATTGATAGCCGAACTCTTGAGCCCGATCTTTTCATTATTGCTCGTAATGAGAGAATGAGTATAATTCGGAAAATTATTGTCTACAGAGATTCTTCACTCCAAAGGAAGAGACGCTCACAAGGTATACATCATATTTTCCTGAGGAGTCTGTGTGATCCTCTGAGAGATTCATGACAGAAGCTTAATCAAGAAATAGGTCGCTATGCAAAGCAGGACAAATCGTAATATGACTTTTATATTTACTATTTTCTTTTGCTTCAACTTTCTTATAACCATTGTGGTAAAAAATAGTGTAAAAAAATGTGTAAAAAAATGAATACAATGACCTATTATAATGATTTTAAGAAAAAAAGCAAGGTTATCAAATAGGACAAAATTTTTAGCTAAGCCACTTCCTACCTATGGAAAACCAATGGAAACCTCTAATAGACCAGTTTATAAGCATAAACTCACATACCAACCTCTCAGCTATCAGGGACCCAGAAGGAATCCAAATCAAACATATCAACGATTCTCTCGAAATCAACAAGATACAGCGTTTCAAGCCAAAATCTACCCTCTGCGATGTCGGAACTGGTGGTGGTTTTCCGCTCCTGCCGATAGCTATGACCAATCCGGAAATTCAATGTATAGGCATAGACTCGACCAAAAAAAAGGTAGATGCCATCAACCAGATGATCAAACAGTTGGATATCAAAAATGCCAAAGCGATCCGGACCAGAGCCGAAGACCATAAGGCTGAATATGACTACGTTACCGCCAGAGCGGTTAGCTATATAGACAAACTCTTGCCACGAGTTTATCACTTGGTCAAAAAATGAGGATTGCTTATCCTCTACAAACAACACTCTCCGGAAGAACAACAAGACATCAAAAATCTGGCACCCAAATATCATTTCAGACTCCGGAAAACGCATGAATACCAACTTTTCGAAGGAGACATCCCAAGAATCATCTATATTTTAAAAAAATCATAGGATATTGCTTTTTCAAGAAAAATATATATAAGTAAGATATAAACACAAAAAAAATCGACGATTATGAAAATATGTAAAAAGCCATTCGCAAAAGGGTTCACGATTTCTATGGTTCTCGTAACCATTGCGAACGTATTCTTTTTTTTCTATCACTTTTTTTGGATTGGTATCGACGGATATGTCAGTGTGATTATCCAGCTCATTGCTTTAACGATAGAATACCTCGTCAGCGGTATCTACGAAAAATTGCTTTTGAAAGGTAATCGAAAAGTCAACAAACTGACTCGTCACATCAAAAAAAGAAAGTGGATAGTACACCTACCAGCCAAAATACTCTTGTATATCAGCTGTTTCTTGGCAGTATATATAAGCACGTATCTTCTCCGACTCTATTTTTTCTACCTGATTGGATGGGGAATGACCTATGACAATATAGTAGAGGGTACACGAAATGCCTTGATAGCTGCACCAGTATTGGGAACAATCATGGGAGCTATCGTCATGTGGAGAAAAAAGAAGAATCTGAAAAAAAGAAAAAGCGCCTCAGTATAATGAAGCGCCTTTTTTAGTATAAAGAAAATAAAAGGAGATATGATCAATTTTTTTATACATCAAGTCATATAGGATTTCGAGCCATTACTCCCCCAGCATGAATCATAAGTCTAGCATATCGCTCCGAGATTCCATAACCGTAAAGTGGAATAAGAAGCAACTATCAAATATAAAGTAAAATGTGAAATTGATTTAATGGCGAGAAAAAGAGAAACAGCGCTTTTGCCTACTTTTGGAGCCGACCAAAAGTAGGTCATAGCGAAGCGTTTTGAAAAAAATAGTTGTTTTTTATTCGACGAGCAATAAGGTCGCCATCAGTCAGAGTCCGATGAGGAAGAAGAGAATCTGGATAAGGGTCTGAGAAATTTTGGTTTCTTTATGTAATTCAGGGATAAGGTCAGAACCTGCGATATAGATGAAACTTCCTGCGGCAAACGGAATCAAGAAAGTTATCATATTGTTCACGTAGGAAGAAAGAAGAAATACGATCACGACACCGACAATGGCAGTCAACGCCGTCAGAAAATTCATGAGCAGCGCTTTTTTTCTCGAATATCCTCCATGGACAAGAACGCCGAAATCTCAGATTTCCTGAGGAATTTCGTGGAACAATACAGCCAAAGTTGTGGTGATTCACAACGGAATATTGACCAAATAGCTTGAACCGATAATGAGTCCATCTATCAAATTATGAACAACATCTCAGACAAGATTCATAGTAGCGACCGGATGAGTATGTGTCTTGGTGATTGGCATATGGCAATGATTTCGACGAATGACTTTTTCGGTAATCAAGCCAAAAAGTATTCATCACAGCAATGAAAGCGAAACGAATAGTGTCAGTCATTCCGATTCGATAGCTTCAGGCAACAAATGGAAAAAAGCATCTCAGAACAATGCTCATGCAGAAAAGCTAACAAGCAAGAGCAATATCTTTTGGAGCGACTTGAGTTTGAATCCGAAGAAGAAAATGCCGATAAGCGAAACAGAACTTACGATAAGTACACTGAGTAATGCATAGACGAATGTCATATTCTTTATAACAATTTAAAATTTACAATTTGAAATGTATAATTTTGAAACATGAACAAGCTCATAGGGTTTTAAATTCAAAATTCACTTGTCCTCGAAGGGGAAAATTTAAAATTCACTTGTCCTCGAAGAGGAAAATTTAAAATTCAAAATTTAAAATTATTTTTATACTATCTCTCTTCTTATTCCCCTGTCCAATTTCACCAGTGCCTCATACGTGATGGTTCACGCCGCTTCAGCTAGACTATACAGAGAATTCTTGGCACGAGGATTATCAGAGATAATTTCGATTTCGTCACCGATATGGACGGAAGTATCTACGATATAGCTGGAAAGATTCATACAGATCAATCCCACTTGGCGGAAAAACGTCTTGCGATGTTTCATAAAGATCTTGCCAGAAGCAGCTCTCGGAAGTCATTCTGCATAACCAAACGGTACCGTTGCGACCGTCTCTTTTTCCATCGGCCTGTATTCGTGATGATAACTCACTCATTCCCCTGGCCATATAGTCTGTAAGCTAATAACTCTGGAAGTGACGGACAGAACAGGCAAAAGATTGTTTCCTTGCTTGTACAATGGATCATCAGAACGCAATGGATTGTAGCCATACAAAGCGATACCCGGTCTATATGCATTGAAAAACTCGTCATTGATTTTGAACATAGCAGCGCTGTTGCCGATATGCCTCCACGTAGGTGCGAATCACGCATCCAAGAGTTTGTAATACATACGTTTGAAGCGCGCTATCTGATCAGTCAGCGTAGAGTCATACAAATCATCTGCATCGAAGAAATGCGACATCACTCATTCCACTATCAAGTTCGGATAGCTCTGCAACTCATTGATCAATCCAGGTAATTCATTTTCCTGAACACCTTCACGATTCATCCCCGTATTGAAGAACAGATGGATCTTGATAGGTTTATTCAACCTTCAGAGATACCTAATCGTTCAAAGATTGTAAACACAGAATGTAGTTTTTTTATAATCGAATTTGCGATAATTTTCAAGCAACGTCTCGCCAATCACAAGGATAGGGATATCACAATTTTTTCTGACGACGACATATTCAGGATAGCTATCCACAGCAAGATACGGGATATTTTCTTTTCTCAGCATCCTGACAATCTGTTTGAGACCATGGCCATACGCATTGGATTTTAAGACAGGGAAAAGAGCAGCCTGCGGCTGGATGGATTGGAGATATTCCAGATTTTCCAACAATACTTTCCTACGCAATCGGATGACATTCATAGGCTTCACGTGAGGGCTGAACAGCGATCTCAAAAATCACAGCATGAATTAAAGACTAAACGATAAAACGTTGAAACATTCAAACGATACATTTCAGCAAGAAATAATCAAGCACAGCTACATCACAATGCCAGATATTCGCCACGAGATAGGACAACAACATCACAACGCCAGACTCGTGCGAGCCGAAAAGAAAACAATCCAAAGACGAAGCAACCATACAATATGAGCCGAAATGGGGCACCGCTTTAGCGGGGTTTGAGGCGATTATAAAGTAAATCCTATCATGAAACATCAGGCGAAGGCGTTTTGAGTCTGGCTTGATCTTTTTGCTTATTTTTGGCACCTGCCCCGTCTTTAGCGGGGTCAAGAGAAAAAGTAAGTCTAGCGAAGCATCCAAAAGTAAGTCCTAGCGAATCGTTAGAATAAAAGTAAGTTACGATAAAATACCCAAGCAAAAAAGTCTAGCCAAACGGCAAAAAACATCCCTAGTAGGGCAAAAAGATAAAAAATTTTGATTGCATTTTCGCTACAAAACGATACTGTAAAATCACACGATTTTTATATTGAGCAGCGAAAAATATGTTTTCACAGATACAGACTTTGCTTACGAATCATTCAAGCTCATGCATAGCGCATGCAAACAAACTCGCATATACCAATAGACAGAAATCCATCCACGGAGAAGATCTTTTCTGGTGAATCTCCATGTTTCTCAAGCATAACGACCTCCATAATATATTCCGAAAAATCATAGGAGTATCACAAGATACCCTCGAAGAATACTTCCATAGCAAATACAATAAAGTGAGCATCGGAAGAGATAATGATGAGAAAAAACTCCCGTTCAGCAAAAAGACGGTAGTAGCATTTCAAAAGCATATAACAGAAAAAACCAAGAAATTGGACTTAGATGTCTTATTTTCTGTGTCATTTTATGATATGTCAAATCAATTTACCGACTACCTCCATACCCACAACATAGAACCCAAAACCATAGTCGAGAACTACAAAAAAATCACGAAAACACCTATCGTACAGCAGATGGGGCTGTTTGCTTTTTTACAGATCTTGAGTAAAATCTTGATAACGTTCAATTTAGATATTAACAAGATCAAACTTATGGAAATCGAAAAAATGCAGAAGATGCACAACGTCAATATGCTCCTCGACGCTGTAGAAAGCGAAATTGTAGAGAAAGACAACACAATCACCGGCGACAAAGGCAAGAAAGAAGAAAAAAAACTTACGATAGAATATTTCTGAACAGACCTAACGAAAGAGGTCAAGGACGGAACAATCGATCCGATCATCGGAAGAGACAATGAGATCGACCAGATCATTTTTACGCTCCTCAGAAAAAACAAGAACAATCCGCTCCTTATCTGAGAAGCTGGTGTCGGTAAGACAGCCATTGTAGAAGG
Source organism: uncultured Candidatus Peribacteria bacterium (assembly GCA_964560855.1). GTDB lineage: Bacteria > Patescibacteriota > Gracilibacteria > Absconditabacterales > Absconditicoccaceae > CAJBLF01. The sequence continues at coordinate 29,132 of CAZLLU010000006.1, forward strand.
ATTGGCACAAAAGCTCGTCAAAGGAGATGTACCAGATAAGCTCAAGAACAAAAGGATATTCCTCCTCGATATGGGAACATTGGTTGCAGGAACAAAATATAGAGGAGAATTTGAATCCAGGATGAAATCCATCCTCGAAGAAGCGATAGATCCGACCAACAATATCATCCTCTTTATCGACGAAATCCACACCATCATCGGTGCAGGAGGACAAGAAAACGGCGATGCAGCACAAATGTTGAAACCATTGTTGTCGAGAGGAAAGATAAAGCTCATCTGATCTACGACATTCAACGAATATCAGAAATACATCGAAAAAGATCAAGCGCTCAAAAGAAGATTCCAAGAAGTGATTGTCAATGAACCTGATACGAAAACAAGCAAACAGATCTTGATAGGACTCAAACAGACGTACGAAGATTTCCATGGTGTACAGATCGAAGAAGAAGCACTCGACATAGCAATCAATCTCAGCAAGAGATATATGATGAATAAATTTTTACCAGACAAAGCACTCGATATCATCGATGAAGCCTGCGCAAGAAAATCAACCATGAACCAGAAACTCGACAACGACAAAGACTATAAAAAATTCGAAGAGACCTTGGCAAAGATCCAAGCCAAGATAGAAGAAGCGATAGAAAAACAAGATTACTTCGGCGCAGCAGAATTGAAAGCCAAAGAAGAAGAAGCGAAACAAGAGATGCTCAAAATCAGAAACAACAAGAATATCCCTATGAATCTGAGACCTATCATCACCAAAGAAGATATCGGAAACGTCCTCGCTGACAAGACCGGAATCCCTACCAACATCGTCAATGAATCAGAGATCGACAAGCTCAGAAGATTATCCACAGAGCTCAAAAAGAATATCGTAGGCCAAGACGAAGCAGTCGATGCAATCGTCAAGACGCTTACCAGAAGCAGATTATCTGTCATCAAATACACCAAGCCAATCGGTTCATTCCTTATGCTCGGACCTAGCGGTGTAGGTAAAACGTATTTAGCAAAACTGATCGCAAAAGAATATTTCGGCAATCAAGATGCGATGATCAGAATAGATATGTCTGAATTTATGGAGAAATATTCCGTATCAAAATTGATCGGTTCTCCTGCGGGATATGTCGGATATGAAGAAGGAGGCGGACTCACCGAAGCAGTCAGAAGAAAACCGTATTCAGTGATATTATTTGATGAAGTGGAAAAAGCAGCTCCTGATGTATTGAATATTTTATTGCAGATCCTCGACGAAGGACAACTCAAGGATGCGAAAGGCAGGATCGTCGACTTCAAGAATACCATCATCATCATGACATCAAATATCGGTTCAGAGGAATTCGTGAAAAAGCAGAGCACGATAGGATTCGCCACAGGAGACAAGGAGAAAAAACAGGATAAGGAATTCAGTCAGGTCAAGGAAAGAGTTCTCGAAGAGATGAAGAATTTCCTTACTCCGGAATTGTTGAATAGGATCGATTACAAAATCGTCTTCAAACATCTCGGAAAAGATACGCTTACCAAGATCATGAAAAACAAGATCACCCAATTCCTCGATGCACGGAGATATCATTCAGATATTGCATTACCAAAATACAGCGATAAGCAAATCAAGGATATCATAGAAAAGATCTACGATCCGCAATATGGTGCAAGACCGCTCGATAGATACATTCAAGATGAGATAGAGCTACAACTAATCAACAAAATCATGAATCCAAAAAAAAGCAAATAACTCAGAAGTTACAAACGCAAATATATAAAAAGGCGGCACTACTCCGCCTTTTTTACTACCAAAAAATAACTCTATTTCTAATTTCGGAAAACATATAAAGAGAATATATAGAATTTCGAGCCATCACTCCACCAGCATACATATAAATCCGAGCGTGACATCCCCAAATATCCGTTTGCCGTAAGGCAGGATGTGGGGAGAGTAAAATATTTGTGATATAAGATAAAACGTGATATTGTTTTGATGGTGAGAAAAAAAAGAGAAAGGCGTTTTTGGTTACTTTTGGCGCCTACCAAAAGTAACCCCAGCGGAGCGAAAAAAACACAAAGCAAAAAACAATAAAACTTGCAAAAAAAGACAAACCGGCTATAATTACCTATACTTTATCATTTAGCAAACGATGCGCAAAGGGAAAAGGTATTACAAAGCATTATACAGCAGAGTGTTTGCTCAAAACGCTAAATTGTTTGATAACTACAATTATACCTATACAGGAAGCTTGATTCCTTTCCGAACTATTCCACGTCGAAACAAAATCCCTGACGATCTGGATGCGGCCTTGGACTGGAACGGAAAAGACATCGATGAATTGCTGAATTTTTATTATAGACTCAGAAAAAACCCCTACGCAAAAGAAGTTATCCTCAAAACCGTCTTTAAAACGAAATACACCATCGACGGCCAAGAGATCGAAGTAAAAAAATACGAAAGGATTTATCCAGAAACCATAGAGAGGAAACTCCTTGAACGTTTACTCGAGAGCGGAAATATCAGAGTAAGCTACGTTATCTTTTGAGTGACCACAGAACTTTTCCCGGAAAAGAACGGAAACGGACTCACCAATCTCGGAGTCATGAGCAAGGAACTCACTCATATCAAAGCCAAGGACAAAAAAAACATATTGGAGATACCTATACTCAGCTACAAAGCGATCGCCGAAGGCTACGCTATGAATTTTCTCAAAGAGATCATTTGGAACAATATCTACCGTTTCACCGATCAAAACAGCAAAGCCAAGGACGGCATGAGACTCTTTAGCATCATTTCGCTCCTCGATAGACAGGGAGAGGACGCTTCTCCTGAAGGCGTTTTGAAGTTCATCACCACCACCGTCAATGAATACAAGAAGCTCCCAGAGCAGCACAGATCCAAATATATCAACAGCGCGATCAAGGAATTCCCATGGATCAAGAAAATGATGAAAGAGATCATCAAAGAATACCGCATCATCATCAAGAGGAAGGATAGCAAAAAATATCAGTTCACTAGTTTCTACAAAAAGCTAGGAACGTACAAAAAAGAGCTGAACCAATATGTCGATTACCTACAGAACGACATGCTCGCTATGCTCAAAAAGGATATCCTAGGAGAGAACTATACTATTCTCGATGCAGTCAGGTCATTCTCCCACCAAAAAAAGACATACGAGCCCAAAGAAATAGAGAAAATCGCGAAAAATCTCAAGAAAATCACTCAAGAAATAGAACATATCTGAATTAAAAACAGGAACGAATCCTTCGCCTACTTCTACGAGATGTACATGATCAAAAACCTCTTCATCACGCCGATCAAAAAAATCCTCTAACACCAACCGATACAAATACAAGAGCGGAGTAATCCGCTTTTTTGTATATCAGAATTTGACAAAAACGAACCACTATACCACAGCCCACCCTTAAGTAATCAAGGGTCATTCCCGTCTCCAACCACACCACGTCATTCCGACACCTCTACTCAATCACCTCATTCCGGCGCCTCTACTCAATCACCTAATTCCAGCAACTACCGCAGAATTTGATAAAAATACAAAAGAGTTTATAATTAGATTACACAAGAACACGAATTGACTATATAAAAAAAGATTTACCTTCTACTACCCAACTATGCTTAACAAACTCAAACACACAGCCAAAGAATGAACATCCAAGTTCATCAAAGCGATAACCGTAGTAGGATCACGTTGAGCATCAACGCCAATCTTACAAGCGCAGATATCCAAAAAGAGATCAAAGAAGTCTTCAAAAAAAATCCCGACAAAGAGATTATCGTCAAAGTAGAGAACGAGCAACCTACAGAAAAGGCAGCAAAGTTTGAAACGGTACAAGATAACAACAATGCCCTAGATTTCGCAGTCCAAAACGTAGACAAGTATTATCCCGATATGAAAGAACACTTAGATAGTCTAATCAACAGTTTCCGGGATCAGGAACATAGAGATTCCACCCTAACATTGCTCAACATCATGGCAGCGAACATTAGCGATCCTGAGCAAAAAACTGGTGCGATAATATTAGCTTTAGAATATGTCTTTCGTGGCAATACAATATTTTCAGACACATACGATAGCAAAATAACAGACGGAACATTCGCATATATAGAAAAGTTTGATAAAGACTATAAAATACGATTCAGATGATATTATGACAGATTGCTTATTACAATAAACACATTAAAACAAGAACTTGAAAAAAGCAAACAAGAACTTGAAAAAAACATAAGCAAATTTACACCAGAAGATATAATGGGCAACCCACCATTAAAACAATTAATTATCAATACAGAAACCTTCTACAAAAAAAATAATTATACAGCGCCTAAAAACATCCAAAGACTCTTTGATATTGCAAGACAATAATTTTATCCTTTAAAAATATATGGGAGAGTATTGAGAATCACTACAACAATCCGACATAGTAGAAAACAATCAATCAAACAATCCAGTAGAGACTACTATCGAAGATGCACTCAAACAAAAATTGCCGAACAACAAAGAAAAGCAAGATTTTTTCAATAATATTTTCAAACAAGCAGCAATACAAGAGTCTTTTTCCCAACAAAATATAGTACAATATATTAAAAAAAATCCCCTATCTAGCCAATTTAGAACATTAAAAAATCAATCACCTGAAGAACAAACTAGGATTATATTTGAAGATATGGATCTACAAACAAAAACAATAGACGGATCATTAAAGAGCATACAAACATACAAAAACGAAGTAATTTCAGACACTACAAAAAATATTTCAGACACTACAGAAATAGCAAAACTCAATGAAGAATATAAGCAATTTCTCAAAACCAAAAAATCATTTACGGAGTTACCTGTAGACAAACAGATACAAGTCAGTGAAGAAAATAAAAAAGATATTCCAGAAAAAATAATAAAGACAGCAAAAGAGAAAATCAAAACAATCAAAGAAAACGACCCGAAAGCTGAGATAGAAATAAATGATTATTTGAGTTTTTATTTAACAGCACAACAAAATGACATAAAAAATACCGAATTCGAAAAAGATTTTGAAAAATTGAATATCATGTGGTGAATAGGAAAAATATCATTATCAGAAATGAGTAATCCAAACAACGCAGATAAAATCGCATCAGAATTAAATTATTCT
>CAZLLU010000007.1:0-31354 GCA_964560855.1 uncultured Candidatus Peribacteria bacterium
ACAATAGGTATAACCATTATTTTGCTCTTAGGAAAACAAATATAAGAAATAGAGGATGAATCTTGATTTTTGTGTGTAAAAATCAATTTCATTAATGATGTTATTTCCTGATATATAAAGTACTCTAGGCCCTACATTAATTATCCCACGAAAAACAAATAAACTAATAAAATTTTTCAAAAATATTTCTGCTAATAGCTTATGTGCGACCCCGCACTACTACTGTGCAGGCACTATATTGCGTATAATGTGCCAAAATGGGTAGTTTTGAGGTTTTGGTTTTAGTAACTTCTTGCGAACAAAACTCTCTTTGTACTTGGTTTACCACTGTAGATACAAACTCATTGCTCTCATTGTTCGTCGAATGGTAAACATCTTACGGTAGCAGCCGTTTCTTCTTTGATCTTGTCTGCGGTTTCAACCGTACCATCCCGATGTGCCATCACGAATCCTTGCTGGATTTTTTCTTTGAATTCTTCGTACGTATCTACGATATATGTATGTTCTTCTCTGAAAGTTTGATTCTTTTTAAACAGATTATTTTGCGCTTTGTAGAGATATTGATCGATATGAACTTCGACATCTCATATATTGACTGAAGCTTTTTCTCCGGATTCTCTCTTGAAGACTTCTACGACTCCGTTTGCTATATCTCTCGCTCCGACGGTGATTCTGATGGGCACACCCTTGAGCTCGTATTCATTGAATTTTCGACCTGGGGATTTGTTGTTATCTTCGTCGATTTTCCATCTCAATGGAATGGAGTCTTTGAAATATTTAGATTCGAAATTGAGTTTAGTGGTCTCCATCCTGTCGATGAGTGGTTGTATGTAGTCTTTGATCTGTTTTAATTCTTCTGGTGTCTTGTATATAGGAACGATAACGACGTGAAGTGGCGCTAATGCTGGCGGTAAAATAAGTCCATTGTCATCGGAATGTGCCATGATGAGTCCTCAAATTAATCTCGTAGAGACTCCTCGAGAAGTTGCATATACGTATTCCAATTCATTTTTTTCGTTGGTGAATTGTACATCAAATGCTTTGGCAAAATTCTGTCCGAGGTTGTGGCTTGTTCCTGCTTGTAGTGCTTTTCCGTCTTGCATCATTGGCTCGAATGAATAGGTAGCTACTGCACCAGCGAATTTATCATGCTCCGGTTTGGTTCCGAGTCTAGGTGAAATTGCCATGAAGTTGGTACAGAAATCATTGTAGACATCGAGCATTTTTCTTGCCTCATCATCAGCATCTTGTGCGCTTGCATGAGCGGTATGTCCTTCTTGTCGTAAGAATTCTGCGCTTCTGAGAAATAGTCTTGTCCTCATCTCTCGTCTAACGACATTTGCTCGTTGGTTTATGAGTAATGGTAGATCGCGATAGGAATGAATTCGATCTTTGTAGCTATTTCGGATGATGGTTTCTGATGTCGGTCTCACAATCAATTCTTCTTCGAGTTTCGCTTCAGGATCCACAACAATACCTTTTCCGTTTGGATCGTTCATTAGTCTATAATGTGTTACTATAGCTGCTTCTTTTGCAAAATGCTCTACGTGAGAAGCTTCCTTGTTCAAAAAGGATTTTGGGATGAATATCGGAAAATATGCGTTGACGTGCCCAGTATTTTTGAACATTCTGTCGAGGACATCCCTGATGTTTTCTCGTAATGCGTAGCCGTACGGTTTGATAACCATACATCCTCTGACTGCAGATGTCTCTGCGAGTTCTCCTGCGAGCTGATTGTACCGTTCGCTGTAATCTTGCGATCTTGGTGTTAATTTTGCCATTGTCTTGATAATATGATAAAGTCTGTGTATCTTTTTTTGTATAGAAAAGAGCGTGATTATCAAGATAAAGAAAAACTCCCTGCTGCAGCAGAGAGTCTTTGTGTGATATACTAAAATTTTTACTTCTTCTTTTTGCTGAAGAATCCTGTAACCAAAAGTATTCCAAGAATGATAAGCAACATACTGATGAATAATCGTCGTCCATTCTTTAATAGAATAGATAATCCTCGAACAAGTGCTATGATACCAAGTACCATAAAGATTTTTTCTTCAGTGTTTGATCTCTCTCGTCGTGTTCCGATTTTGCTTCCGATAACTTTTCCTTCTTCGGTGAACACTTTAGCTTCTTTTTCTACGTTTTTTGCAAATGTTTTTGCTTTAGCTTCCATGGTTACTTTTTTTGCTGGAGCTTTCTTGGCAGGTTTTTTTGTTGGCATTACGCGTATATGTAAAGGTATAAAAGGTTATTTCGAATATAGACAATGATATCTGGTTTGCAAGGGGAATATGTTATTTGGTGCAGAGTGTAGAATGTAGGGTATAGAGTGCAGAGTGCAGAGTGTAGGGTGTAGAGTGTAGAGTGCAGAATTAAAGACAAACTCTGAACTTTAAACTTTAAACTCTTAACTCTTAACTCTGATCTTTATAGTCTTATCTGCATTTTTGCAAGTGGTTGTTTGACCGCCATCTTGTTTTTTGATCTGATGAAGAGCCCAAGTGAAATGATTTTTCTGACTACGCCTATCTCTTCGAGTAATTGCTTGTCGATATATTTTTCTGAATAGAGTGGGAGATGCTGTAGATGGATAGATTCTCCTTCCTGTTTTCCTGCTGTTGTGAATTTTTGGAGCTCAAGATAGATATGCTCACTGATGAATGGCGCAAATGATGCACAAATCTTTAGATAGCTCTGCAATACTTCAAAGAGGGTAGTATATGCTGACTTCTTATCCTCGTCCATGCCGGATGCTCGGAATCTCCTTCTGGATCTTCTGATAAATCGGTTGTTGAGTTTTTCGATAAATCCTAAGATTAATTTTGCACTAGTGTCGAGGAAATATTTTTCCATCTCCTGTTCAAATTGTATTCCGAGATTGTGTAATTCTGCGAGTATCCATTTATCCAATTCATTGGCGATTTGATCCGTAGGCAATTTTACTGCTTCTAATTTGTTGATTGATGCTTTTGTATTGTAGAGATATGACCGGAGCTCATCGAAATTCACATCATGGGAGATTATTACTATATTTCCTCCTTTTTTTGCGAGTTCTTTGTGAAGCTCTATCGTATCCATATCTTCGCCTGATCGTAATCTTTCATCTTGTTTGATATCCACTTTTTTGTTTCTGTATATTTCTATGATGCTAGCTACTTCTTCGGCGGTCTGTATCGCTCTTGTCGCTGGACTTGTATAGATGATATCAGGATTTATCCTAAGTATTTGCTCTATGAATTTTTTGTCTTGCATCGCTTCTCTGCCTTCTTGGGTGAGTGGACTTTCTTTATCTAAACCTTCTGCTTTTGCATGTCTCATAAAGTAGAGTGTTGTATTTTCTGTTGTCCATTTATCGACAGTTGCATATGTTTCGAAAAATTTGTATGCGTTCAATATCGAAGCGGTGAAATCCTTGTAGACTTGGTCTACTCATTTTTCGCTGAATCTTACCGGTTCTGCTCTTACTCCTGGCGAAGCAAGAAGATACAATCTGTAGGCGTCCGTTCCGTATTTTCCGAAAAGATATTCAGGATCTGGATAGTTCTTGAGTTTCTTTGACATTTTCTTGCCATCTTCTGCGAGGACAAGTCCATTGATCATTACATGATTGAATGAGTTCTGTTTCATTACGGCATTCCCGCAGACATGCATTCCTCTAAACCATCCTCTAGTCTGATCTAGTCCTTCCATGATGAAATCTGCGGGATAGATGAATGTTTTTGTACTTTTATCTCCTGTATATCCTACTTGTCCGAATGGCATGGATCCTGACTCGAACCGACAGTCCATAACTTCAGGGACTCTGCGATATTCTTTATTATCTTTTTTGAATCGATAGCTATCTATATACGGCTTGTGGAGATCCATTTCTGCTTTTCTGTCGTTGTCCCGATAACGAATTGCAATGTCTCCGTTTTTCGGAGCGTGTTCGTATTTTTTTGTCAGATAATCAAAATATTTGAATGTCTGATGCATGAAGACAACTGAATCTTTGTGTGTTACCGTCACAATCGTCTTGGATTTGAATTTTTCGCTTACTTCCATTACAGATTTTTTTATCCTCTTTTGTACATCATCTATACATTCACCTTCTGGCGTCAGTTTCGTGTCAGTCGGCTGTTTTGTCGTACTTCATGGTATCAATTCTTTATCCTGCCATTCTGGGATAATGACATCTGTTTGTCTGAAATCCATATATACATTATCGTATAGTTGGAAAAGTTTCTGTTTGTTTTGATCTTTTAGATAATCTTGGATCTCCTTTTTGTCTCGTAGATCTTGATATATCTTTTGTGCTTCAAAATATTTTTTTTCTATATTACTTACTACATCAGCTCCATAAAGCTCTGTGAGTAATGGCATGATTGTCTCCATAGTTCTATATAATGGTGAGACAAGGAATATCGGATCATCTTTTTTGATGAGATCTTTTAGTTGTTTTGCTGTTTCGTCCGCCATCTTTTTGCCATTATCGTTAAGCTTTGTTTTACTATAACTATCATGTTTTCTGAATGGGTTATAGTCTGTCTCTGTGTGTCTCAAAAAGATATGCTTGGTTATGTTCTGTGATCAGTCTCTCGTGCCTTGATAGATTTCTTCTATTGTTCCACAGACGATGATGTCTTCAGGTTTTTCTGTGTTTTCCCAAACAGGGATAGGCGCTCACCGATATCTATTTCTTGCGAGGTTTCGATCTGGTGCAGTCTTCAAAACATCAATGAATCTCTTCTTTACGCTTTCTGGTACGAATCCTATTTTCTCTGCGTTTGGTACCGTAATGTCCGTCAATGAAGGCTCCTTGATAAATCGGCTTGTCAATGCTTTGGAGATCAATGGCGTATCACATCTCCGGCAATGTGGATAGGAGTGTTCATATGATCTTTGTCCGATTAATTTCTTCTGATCCTTTAATCGTTGGATGACATCTTTGTTCGTGTCATAGACCCTGATTCATTTTCGTTCAGGTACTTCATCTGTGAATTCTCCGTATTCGTTTACCGGCAAGAAGAGCCGATCTTTAGCGAATTCTCTTGGCATAAATTGTGCGACTGCGTTGAAATCGTCCATACCGAATGCTGGTGCAATATGCACGATACCAGTACCGTCCTCGGTACTGACGAATTCTCCTGGGATGATCTTGAAAAACTGGTCTTTATATTTTTTCTCTATTTTGCTGTTGTTGATGTGCTGGAATAATGGCTCATATTTGAGTCCGATCATGCCTTCTCCCTGTACGGTCTTGATGAGGATATATTCTTCTGGATTTCTATAATAGCTCTTCAAAAGATTTTCTGCTATGACAAAATATTCCTTTACTCCTGGATCGTAGACGACAGAGTAGCGGATATGAGTTCCTATCGCCAAGAACATGTTGCTTGGTAATGTCCATGGAGTAGTTGTCCATGCGAGTACGCTGAGCTTTGCGTTTGGATCTGTGTGTTTGTAGATTTTTTTCTCATAGAGATAGAGGTCGTAGAATTGGCTCATGATCTCCATATCATCGTCCACAATAGTATTTTCTATTTTCACTGCGAATCCTAATGAATTGTCTGATGGAATAGTTTCTGCTCGTACCATCTGCGGCAATTTTTCTGGTTCCATCAATTTAGGTTCTCCTTCGATCTCGATTTCGAACATATTGAGATTGAATAATCCTCCACGAAGGATCTGTTTGATGGATCCCAATGATTTCATGGATTTCACTTCGACGCCTAATTCTTCTGATATCTCTTTTTTTACCGTTGTTTCCAAGGAATCTCCTTTTTCTACTTTGCCTCCTGGACAGAGATATTTTTGTCCTTTGACGCTGTAATTCATGAAAATCTTGCCGTCGCGTTTGATGATGCAGTCGACGATTTGTATGTGTCCGTCGTCAGTCATCTCATATTTGCTGAAATCGAAATTCCGTTGGTTATTTTCTTTGTCTCGCAACAATGGAAACTTGATAGTGATTGCTGGATCTTGTTTATCTTTATATCCTTCGTTCACTTCTGCGTTGGACAGGGTAGTCGCACAGCTTGGACACATCCATTGGACATTGAATCCCTTGTATACCAAATTCTGCTTGTACATATTTTGGAATACTCGTGTGACGGATTCCATAAAATCGAGATTCATTGTATAGTAGGCATGATCCATATCTGCTCGTCTTCCAATCCGATCGACAAATTTCCTTCGTTCATCACTGGTATTGCTGACGGATTTTCTACACTCTTCGACGAAGTTTTCTATACCGATTTTATTCTCAATGTCTTTTTTCCCGTCTATTCCTAATAATTTCTCTACATATTTTTCTACTGGCAAACCGTGACAATCCCGTCATCGATCCCTATTTACTTTGTATCCTTTCATAGTCTTGTATCTGATGATGGTGTCTTTCATAGATGAAGGGAGTCCGTGTCCAAAATGTGGTGTCCCTGAAGCAAAAGGAGGTCCGTCATACGTGATAGACTGGAATTTCTCTGATCTCTGTTCGAGGGATTTCTGGAAAATCTTGTGTTCTTTCCGGTACGCGTTGATGCTTTGATTCAATTCTTTCTGGTTCATTACTCTATTGCTAAATTGTTAAAATATTGAAGTGTTTAATTGATGCTTTGTAATCGAATAGTTACTATAGTAAATCAGTTTGAGCTTTCAAGTCAAAGGGAGCAATTTTCTGGAAATGCTGTTGCTTTTTTTTGGTATTTTGATAGCCTCTTTGAGATAAGAAAAATTAAATCGAACAAAAAAATAATCTAAATAGTAATTTTAACAAAAAAATCGTTGCTTATGAAAAACGATCACATTGATGTGCAATATGGGAATCTCGTAAGAGAGATCCTCGATGCACCAAAAAAAGAAAACAGGACAGGCGTGGATACTTATGCTATAGCTTGTTGGTCTATCAGACATGATATGGCTGATGGATTTCCATTGCTCACTACCAAAAAGATGGGCATGAAAAACATTGCTGCGGAGCTTGAGTGCTTCATCAAAGGTCTTCATACCAAGAAGGATTTTCATGAAAGGAAATGCCATATCTGGGATGAATGGTGCGATCCGAGAAAAGTGCCTTATGGTAATGATGAGGAAACAAAAAAGAAAATGATGGAAGAGGATGAACTTGGACGTATCTATGGTGTGCAGTGGAGAGATTGGATGGGTACCATAGATCAATTTAAAGAGGTTGTTGAAAAATTGAAAACCAATCCTTTTGACAGGCGTATGATCGTCAATGCGTGGAATCCTTCCGAACTCAATCAGATGGCGTTACCACCTTGCCACTATTCTTGGCAAGTGATCGTCACGTTGAATCATCAGGGAGAAAAAGTTTTGAATCTGATATGGAATCAGAGATCTGTGGATACTATGCTCGGTTTGCCGTATAATATCGCAAGCTATGCATTATTGCTTTTGTTACTTGCTAAAGAGGCAAATATGATCCCTGGCATTCTGATGGGTACGCTCGGCGATGTGCATGTGTATGAAAATCACATCGAAAATGCTCAGATCCAGATTGCTCGTGAACCTAAGCCATTGCCTACACTTGAAATCACCAATTTCACTTCGATCTTCGATTGGAAATACACCGACTTTGCATTGGTCGGGTATGATCCACATCCTGCTGTAGAATATGAAATTGCTGTGTAATCGTAATTACAGACAGAACATAAGCCTTTCCGTTATTCGGAGAGGCTTTTTTTACAATTGCTTTTTTTTGCTAAAACGCTACATCTACTGTGCTTACTTTTTGTATATTTATATAATTTGTATATGACTATATATGATTATTATAGCTTTTGGACTGCCCTTTCTCCTGCATATCCTGTTTCTCAATGAACATCTAAATTGCCTATTTGTGCTGATATTATTGAAATTCCTGCTTTGCGTGTAGATGATTTGTTGTCACAAAGCAAACAAATCATACAATCTTTATGTGATTCGTTGTCTTCTTTTGAAGAGAAAAAATACTCTTATTGCAGCAAAATTGAGAACAATATTTGAGCTCATTATTATCTCATGATTTCACTTGAGTTCTTCGTCTGGATTGTGTTCTTGATCAATTAGGAACTCCAAAGATTTTGGAGATAAATGCTGATTATCCTGATGGATTGTTGATGCATGATGCTACATATTCTGTATTATCATGAACATTGACAACAAAAAATCGTGATATGTATGCAAAACTTTTTTCTTCGTCTGATGTTATTTTTGTTTTGTATAAGAAATGATCGGTCTTTTTGGATGCATATCATACGGAGTATCTTGTTTTGCAGCAACTTTGATATGTGTGCTATATTTGAACAGAAGAAGATTTGGAAATCTCGTGAGGGAAGGTTACTTATCAATGACATCATATTACGGTAATCAGAAGATGTATGAAAGTGGGTAAGTTCTCTCAATGACTGCTTACTGCATTGTCATCGACTGATGTAAAATTCGTGAATACTTTTGACTTGAGAGTACTTGGATATAAAAATTTATTGCAAACTATAGAGAGCCCTCTGATACCTAAAACGCTTCTCTTGACTCATGATTTGTTGGAGTTTGCCCGTGAACATAAAGATAATTTGATACTTAAACCTTCCAATCTTTTTGAAGGGAAATGAATTCTGATAGGTGATCAATGTGATGATTCTTCGTGGACGTCAACTTTGGATCGTGTTTGTAATGATAATTATGTTCTTCAAGAGTTTGTAGATATGCAGAAAATGAAGGTTCGTATGTATCAAGATGGGACTGTTATCGAAAAGGAATTGTATTTTGATATTTGTCCTCATTTTTTTGTACAACATTGACAGGTTGTTTGAGATGGTATTATTTTGATGAGATTTTCTGAAAATAGGATATTGAATGTTGCACAAGGTGGTGGTATAGGATATTTGAAATTTCTTACTGCTTAATTCCTTGATTCCCTTTCATACTTGATTTATTCCGTTTTTTTTTGATGTAGTATTTTTTCTGAAAATAGCGGGATAAAAAACGACGTTACAATTTTTTATGCGATTATTAATGTCTTATTTTATGTTTGCTTTTTTTCGCTAAAACGCTACATCTACTGTATTTACTTATTTTTTGTATACTCATGAAAATATTGGTTCTTAATGCATGAAGTTCTTCTTTGAAGTATCAGCTCTTTGATATGGAAAAAAACGTTGTTTTGGCGAAAGGAAATGTTGAAAAAATCTGATTACATGATTCTTTTTTGAAACATTCTTGTAATGAACTTACAGAGACTATCACTAAAGAATTAGCGACGCATACCGATGCTCTACAGCTGGTGATGGATGTCCTTGTAGCTCCTACCACTTGAGCGCTTTCGTCTTTGAATGAATTGGATGCTATCGGACATAGAGTAGTCCATGGCTGAGAGTATTTTCAACAACCTGTTATCATAGATGATGAGGTGATCAAAAAAATAGAGGAGTGCAGTGATCTTGCTCCTTTGCATAATCCAGCTAACTTACAAGCAATACTGGCATGTAAAACGCTCTTGCCTTCTATCTCTCAGGTTGCAGTCTTTGATACTGCTTTTCATCAAACCATGGAAGAGGAATATTATCTCTATGCTTTGCCAAAAAAATATTATGATACCTATAAAATAAGAAGATATGGTTTTCATGGTATTTCTCATCAATATGTCTATGAAACCTTAGTCAAAAAATATGATTTAGCAGGTAAAGGAGCAAAAGTCATTACTTGCCATGTCGGAAATGGTGGTAGTATCACTGCAATTGTAGATGGTAAGGTCATTGAGACTTCTATGGGAATGACTCCGCTTCAATGATTGATTATGGGTACGAGATGTGGAGATATAGATCCTGCTATCGTTACTTATCTTATGAAACATGAAAATCTTAGTTACTCAGAAATAGATACTATTCTCAACAAACAGAGTGGTTTACTTGGTATCTCTGGAGTCTCTTCTGATTTGAGAGATATAGAGGCTGGTGTCGCTCAGGGGCATGTGGATTGTGTCGTCGCTATCAATATGTATGTCAATGCTATAGTCAAATATATCGGCGCATATACAGCATTGATGTGAGGAGTAGATTATATCGTTTTGACAGCGTGAGTAGGAGAAAGATCAGATTATATTAGAGAACAATTGATGTGGAAACTTGCATGACTTGGTATTACTTTTGATGCAAAAGCAAATGCTGGATTAAAATGATCTTGTGTCATTTCTGGTCCTGGATCAACTGCAATAGTTGAAGTAATCCCAACCAATGAAGAACTTATGATAGCCAAAGAAACCTTACAACTAATTAAGAATTAAGAATTAAGAATGAAAAATTAAAAATGAAAAATGAAGGAATTGTTTTGTTATGGATTATTGTTGTGGAAGGCTTGAATTCGTATAATTAAGAATGAAAAATGAAAAGTGAAAAACGAAGGAATTGTTTTGTTATGGACTATTGTTATGGAAGGCTTGAAATCGTGTATAGATTTTATATAAGCTTGCTTATCTATTGTACTTTTAGCTTTTTATCATATCACACCTATGGAAAAGACATCTCAAGAGCATCCAAAAAAACATTTCAGTGAAGAAGAAGCCTTGGAAAAGGTAGAGAAGAAGCTTGACGAAAAAATGGGAAAAATCATGAGACAAGGATTTGTTCAGAAATTTCTTAATCACAAAATCGTCAAACAAGTGCTTTGATCTCACTTTGTCAGTGATATCAATCATAAAATAACTCCTTATCTCAAGACTGTTTTTATTATCGTAGGGTGGATTTCATTGATCACGTGAATCATCGGTATATTCTCTTTCCTTATAGGTTTGAGCTGACTCGGATTCATGTTTAGTCTTGGTGTCGGTATCGGTATCCGTGTATTGATTTATGTATTGCTCTCACTCGCGTTTTCATTGATTTCCTTGTTTATGGGAATCGGTATGATTAGATTCAAAAAACGAGTCATCTCTTTGATGGTGCTTGGATTCGCTGTCTCCGCATTGTTGTTTATTTTGAGCTTAATCCCTGTAGGGCTCTATTCATATAGATCATATGGAAGCTTTGGAGGAGGATCGTTTAATCTCATCATCACTGCTGTTCTCTTGATTCTTGTTTTGAAAAACGAAGCTATGTTCAAAAACTAACCTATGATTTATCCTCTCATTTTTTTTTCTATGAAACGTTCTTTGATCGTTTTGTTCGCTTTTTTACTCATAATGTCTGGATGTACCAAAAAGGTTTCTTCCATCGATGTGAATGCTATCTCTGATTTGGCTATGTTGCAAACTGCTATAACTCAGGTATCGGAAGATGCCGCTCAAGGCCTCATCACTATCGAACAAGCTCAGGAATTGACTAACCAACTCCAGCAGAGATATATAGAACTTACGGATATCACTCAACAGAATATAGAGATCCAATTTGAAGCGATGGAAAAAATATTTTCCCAACAATCCGTTTCTTCCTATTCGCTTCCGCTTCGGGCAAAAAAGCTCTGAATGACTGAGCCAAAAGGCATGGAACTCAACAAGATACTCTCAAAAGCAACTCATACGAATGACGATGGCTATAGCTCTACTATTCTCGTCTACAAGGGCGATTATGCTGCAGCGATGCAACAGGCTGAGAGCATGGCCAAAAAAGCGAATCTGTCCGTTAGCAAGGAATTTGAAAAGGCACAATCGCTTGTTCAGCTCGGTAACGTCAAATATATTTCAGGACTTGATACTGATATGCTCTCCAAAGGTATTATCTATACCAATCATGAATTACTGGATATGAATATCGAGAATCTCCTTTCGATTAGTGTCGATCAGGATGGAACTCTTATCATAGAGGCGACGAAATATAAATAGAATAATGAATAATGAATAATGAATAATGTTGGAATTTGCTGGATAGACTATTGTAGAATACGATAGTCTATGATAAGATACATCTCTCATTATTAGTTGTTAGTTTTTAGTTATTAATTTTTTTGTGACATGATGAAGCATGTGTTGTGAATAATAGTGTTCTTGATGGGGATGGTAGGCGTGAATTTTGCTCAGGAATATATTCTTTTTTATGGAAATGGATGTCCTCATTGTGCCGAGGTAGAGGAGTATATCAAAGACAATAATCTTACCAAGGAATTCGACCTTGTCAGAAAGGAGGTGTTTTTTAATAAAACAAATCTGAAGGAATTTAACGGATATCTCGAAAAACATAATCTTACTTATGATAGGATCGGTGTGCCATTTCTCGTTGTTACGAGCGGTGCTGATTGTAGCTATATAAACGGTGATACCAATATCATAGAATATTTCTCAGGTAAACTTGCTCAAATAACTACTGCTGCTTGTGAAGATACTGCTTGAACTTGAGGGACACAACCTGTTGAAAAAAGTCTAAAACAAAGATTGTCGTTCTTTGGTATTATGCTTCCCGCTGCTATCTCCGATAGTATCAATCCGTGTGCGTTTGCTGTCATGCTGCTGCTTCTTTCCACAATACTCAGTAGACATCAGAGCAGAAGAAAGACATTATTGGCGTGATGACTTTTTGCATTAGCGGTGTTCGCTACGTATTTCGCTATGGGGATTTGATTGTTTTCAGCGCTTGCAACAGCCAATAATACGTTCGTCCTCAAGTTGGTCGTAGGAATATTATGAGTCCTGGTAGGACTAGCTAATCTCAAGGATTATTTCTGGTATGGTAAATTCTTTGTCATGGAGGTTCCGTTTAGTCGGAGACCAAAGATGATGGGACTGATTGAACGTATAACTTCTCCACGATGAGCATTCGTCGTCGGAATACTCGTTAGCTTGTTCCTTCTTCCTTGTTCGTCTGGACCGTATTTTACGATATTGTGATACTTAAGTGCTCAAAGTCAAAACCTCAATCTCCGATGATATATCTACCTGATCGTCTATAATCTCATCTTCGTGCTGCCTATGTTCCTTATCGCTGTGCTTGTCTGATTCTGATATGCGAGCGTCGATAAGATTGCAAAGATCAAACATGAAAAAACTAGACTTATCCACTTGATTGTCGGATTACTTATGCTAGGACTTGGTGCTTATGTCCTCGTTACCATATAAAATATTTTCTTAGAATAAAGTAAAAGGCCCCGGAGAACCCGAGGTCTTTTTTTAGTATTTCTTCAGTATTATAGAAACGTTGTGACCTCCGAATCCTAATGAGTTTTTCATTACGATATCAACAGGTTTTTCTATTGCCTTGTTGGGAACGTAATAAAGATCACATTCAGGATCCTGATTTTCGTAGTTGATGGTTGGATGTATTATTCCCTCTTTTATGGTCATCATGCATGCGATAGTCTCTATAGCTCCGGCTCCTCCTAGAAGATGTCCGGTCATAGATTTAGTAGAACTGATTGGAATTTGGTATGCCCGTTCTCCAAATGCAGTTTTGATTGCTGTAGTTTCATTTTTGTCATTCAACATTGTCGATGTTCCGTGAGCGTTGATGTAATCAATCTCATCGATTCCTACACCGGCATTTTTTAGCGCAGATTGTATTGCTTCTACTGGACCGTCTATTGTAGGAGCAGTAATATCATAGGCATCGGAAGTCATTCCATAGCCGATGATCTCTCCATAAATATTCGCTCCACGGTTGATAGCATGTTCAAGCTCTTCAAGTATGAGCACGCCAGCACCTTCTGCAATCACGAAACCGCTTCTTTTAGCATCAAATGGTCTCGATGCAATAGTTGGACAATCGTTGAAATCTCCATTGGTCAGCGCTTGCATATTAATGAATGCTACATAAGGCATTCCTACAATATCAGCTTCACTGCCACCGGTAATGACTACATCGACATCACCTAACATGATTTCTTTGCATGCGAGGATAATCGCATTTAGTGATGATGCACAAGCGGAATTGACGGAATAGCTCGGACCAGTGATCCTGTGTCTGATGCTAATCTGTGCAACCATAGCGTTGGGCATCGCGGTAGGGATTGTAAACGGACCAATTCTGTTGATCCCTGATTTGGTTATGCATTCTATCTGGGTCTGATAGGTGGTAAGCCCTCCCATACCATTACCCATGATGACTGCCATATTGGGATTCTTTTCTAACAGCAAAAGTCCTGAATCTTTGATAGCTTCGTCTGAAGCTGCTAAAGCGAATTGTACGAATGGATCCATTCGTTTGATTTTTTTTAAGTCATCTCTGTTTCTGCCGTACACGGTGGGATCGAAGTTTTTTACCTCGCCACCTATCTTGCATTTCAGAGAGTCGTATTCAGGAATATCAAACCTGTCCAATTTTGTAATACCGCTCCTTCCATTTTTGAGGTTGTCCCAAAAATCTTGGACGGTGTTACCACACGGGTTAATGGTTTCCATCCCCGTGATAACGACTCTTTTTTTCTTCATATATATTTATTTTTGGTTAGTATTTGTTTTATTTTTTGTATAATATAAAAAAATGCACAAAAGTCAATACTTACTCTTTTTGCTATGCTAATGCTTTTTCTAGATATGTTTAGCTACTATAAAAATTTTTTGTAAGGAATATTTGTGAATGTCTTCTACGATGTATGTACCTCGGTGGTGGAAATTACTGAATCTTTATTATTGACTTTTCCTTTTAAATATTTATATACTTTTTAAAATTAAATATATATATTATGTCTAATATGTCTAAACAAAAGAATCGTGGGGGAATTCCCTCCAACCAATCCATCTCTCATGATGGAACAACAACTGACATTATTCCTACCAAAGGCGGAAAAACATGTCCTAAACGAAAAAAGGGGTGTGGGTTTCTAGGAAAAAAGAATTCATGCTCCATTAATGGATCACTCTGTGATTGTTAATTACCGTTTTTTTGTAGCTAATGTGTTATCTTTTACCACTCAGTGATGTAGATCACTGAGTTTTTTTATAAAAAAACTCAGCAAGGAAAACTTGCTGGTACCTGTTTTCAATGTTTATGCTTTCAATAATTTTTCGAAAATTTCTTGAGCTATTTTTGGATTTGCTTTACCTCAAGTTTTTTTCATGACTGCTCCCACGAAGAATCCTATAACGGTCGTTTTTCCACCTTTATATTGTTCTACGATGACTGGATTCTCTGCTATTACTTCTTGTATGAGTTTTTCTATTTCATTTTCATCTATTGCTGGAGCGTCGAATCATTTTTCCTTGATAATTTCAGCAGGATTTTTCCCCGTAGTGAGCATTTCATTCATCACTATTTTTAATTGATTTTCCATGAGTTTTCCTTCTTGCGCATTGGTCAAAAATTGCGTCAACTTTGTCTTATCAAAAGGGAGATCGTTGATGGTCTTGAAATTTTCTTTCATTCGTGCTGCTATCGGTCATGCGATTCGTTTCGCGGTCAACTTCGGATCAAAATTATCTAATGTTAAGAAATAATCGAGCGTTTCTTTGTCGCTAATCAAAGCGTTGATGTATTCTTTGTTGAATCCATATTCTTCCTTCATCTTCTTGATGATTTCGTGTGGAATAACTATCGTCTGTTCGTCTAGTCGTTTGAATGTCTCTTCGTTTATTTGTAATGGAGGTAAATCGGGTTCAGGGAAATATCTATAGTCGAGGGCGTCTTCCTTGGATCTCATCAGATAGGATTCTCCTTTTGTATCATCCCGTCCTCTGGTCTGTTGGCCGAATTTTTCTCACTTTTCATACAATGCCACTTGTCTAGTGTATTCATGCTCGATTGCTCTTTTTATCGCTGAAAATGAATTCATATTTTTCATTTCGACTCTGGTGCCGAATGGATCTTTTTCTGAATTTCTGACAGAAATATTTACATCAACTCTCATCTGTCCTTTTTCCAGATCGGCATCTGAAAGATCATTGAATCTGACGATTCTCTGTAATTCTTTCAAAAATTCTATGACCTCTTCTGCACTGCTAAAATCAGGATTCGTCACTATCTCTATGAGCGGTGTTCCTGCACGATTGAAATCGAGCAATGCTTGGCCTCATTCGTGGATCATTTTCGCTGTGTCGCATTCCATATGCGCGTCTTGGATGTGGACAATCTTTTCGTTAGTATAATTATCCAGGAAAAAAGAGACTTTCCCTTCGGTATTGGTCGGATGATATAATTGTGTTATCTGGTATCCCATGGGCAGGTCAGGATAGAAATAGGATTTTCTATCGAAAGAGGAAACTTCATTTATCTTGCAATTTAACGCTTTTCCCAAACGCAATGCTTTCTCAAACATCTCTTTACTTAAGGTCGGGAGCGCTCCTGGCTGTCATGTACATACTGGACAGATGTTTGTATTTGGTATCAGATTATCAAAATTCTGTTCGTTCTTGCACTGGCAGAATATCTTGTTGACGCTCTTGAGTTTAATATGTATCTCTAGTCCTATGGTTAATAACATTTTCTCAAATGCAGAATATAAAAATTCAGAATGCAGAATTTTTTATAGGTATTTGTTTCGTGTTTTCAATAGGGGAGAATTCCGAAAATATTCGGCATGGATCTTATTGTCGATGAGGTATATCATTAGCGTTTAATTTTTTTTAAATTATTTTTTATCTTATCTTATTTTCCCCTTGTTCTTTATGATTTTCAGTGGTAGATGTTTGGATTTTTATTGTAATTCATAATCTTTCCTATAGTATGCGGCTATATAGAAATACTTGTAGGTATGATTTTAGAAAGTTATATGTCTGATTATTTATTTTTATCGGCTCAATCTTCTCTAAAACCATTGTTTTTTCTTCTTTTAATAAGATATTGATTTTTTCTTTTATTTGTATATTTTTATCAAAAAAAATTATGACAAAAATTACGCAAAAAAACAAATTTTATTCCTTCGCAAGTGTGTTTAGGAATCTTTGGATTATTCTACTGGTCATTGTTTTCCAATTCGTCATCATAGAGCTTATTATGTTTTTTTTACTGGATAATGCTGTTTATGAACGTATTGCCATTTATGGAACAATACTTTCCTCGGGATTTGGTATTTATAGCTCTGTAGCATCTGGATCCTATATCCGGAGTGGTGGTGATGACCGCTATTGTAAAAAGGCCATGGATAATCTTAGAGTATCCATTATTATCTATCTTAGTGTATTATTATTTTTAGTCGTTATCACTCTTTTTTAGGGAAAGAGTGAGGCGCTCCTTTTTTGAGGAGCGCTTTTTTTGTAGGGTATATCGGTATATGTTTATTCTTCTGTGTTTTCTTCTACGCATGTTGTTTTGAGTATTTCGCTGGCCAATCTTTCACAAATTGATTTGTCATTAAGATCGTTTGCCAATCCCATGAAACACGCATCTTTGTTCATTTCATTTTCTATAGCATCACAAACATCAGCGTTTTTGGTTTGGATTGCTTTGTCTTGGAGACAGATGTCTTTGGTTATGAAACCGTTGCTTGTCTCTTCTATATTTTCGCAATCTGAAATATCATTTGATTCTAGTTTTTTACTAGTTTCGCATAAGGTATAACAATCATTTTTTTTCGTGTCGTCGTTTGCTATTATATTGCATCATTTCTTGCACTCGTTGATTTCGCTGTTTGTCATCTCTTGTCTGTCTGCTGCATTTTCTTTTTCTATTTCTGTCGTTGTTCCGCATCCTGTCAAGGTTACTACTGATACCAATAATAGCACTACCACTAGATACTTTTTCATACCTGTTTCTGTATTATAGGATAAAAGTATATTTATATATACATATGCTATCCTGATTTACAATTGATTATGGTTTATAGTATTTTCGTAGAAAAATAAAAAATCAGGACGTGAATCCTGATTGTTACGTATCTGGAGAATGTCTTTGTAGCGTGTGCGGGACAGCTGTTTTTTTTAATTTTTCACTATTTTGCCTAGATCAACTATGTTGAAGTTTTTTAACTGATCGGTAAATCATTTGTCATGACTGACTAAAATGACTGCTCATTCGTAATTGTTGATAGCTTGAGCGATGACGGGGAGATGACGGAAATTTATGTGATTAGTCGGTTCATCGAGGATAAGGAGATGCGGTCTTTGAAGAACGAATCTTGCATAGCAGAGGAGTCCTTTTTGTCCTTCTGAGAGTGAACCTACGGTGTTTTTCAATAGATTTTTTGTAAGCAAAAACTGGGCTGCGACACGAAATATGTCTTGATCGCTGGCTTCTTCAGCTATTTCTTCCAAAGTATCTCGAACGGTTTTTTCAGTATCCAAAGCATCAAAATCCTGACTATAATATCCTACTTTCACTTTGTTGTGAATCATAGCAATATTTTCTTCTGGATGGGTAGTGTCTGGCTCTTTGATGATAATATCAGTCGCTTTTTTGTCTTTGAATATTTTGT
Organism: uncultured Candidatus Peribacteria bacterium; assembly: GCA_964560855.1. Lineage (GTDB taxonomy): Bacteria > Patescibacteriota > Gracilibacteria > Absconditabacterales > Absconditicoccaceae > CAJBLF01. The sequence continues at coordinate 18,241 of CAZLLU010000007.1, forward strand.
TATATTCTTTCATGATATTCTCTTTGTGCTGGTGGATCATCATAAGTCTTTTGAGTAGTGTAGATTTACCGATTCCGTTTGGTCCTATAAACATATATTTTTCATGCTTTTTGATGGTCAGTGGTAATTTGTAATTTACTACTTCGTGTGAAGAGTTCATCAATCCTACTTTATTTATCGTCACTATAGGTCATACATAATTGTCAAATGGAATAGAAAAATTTGCAATGGTTTTGTCATCTTTTCTGACTTCTACTTTGTTTTCTTCAGCTTCTTCTACTTCGTCTCTCATCTTGCTGGCGAGTTTACGCATCTTTCCTCATTTGTTTGAGAAGAAATTTATTTTTTCTTTGGCGTCAGCTATTTTTTTCTCAGCTCTCGCATTCGCCATCTGATCTTTTTCTATCTGTGTGGTTATCTGTTCTACTACATCATAATAATCTCATCGATATTGTTCAACTTCGCAGGTGTTTCTGTTGAGGTACAAGACTCCATCAGTAAAGAGATTCAAAAAATCTGCATCATGACTGATGACGACTACGGTTTTATCATAGGACATCAAAAAGGTGATCAGATCGCCTATTCCTATTTCATCGAGATTGTTTGTCGGTTCATCAAGAAGAAGGATGTCGGGATGCTGGATCAGTGCGTAGGCTAGCAATAATCTCGCTTGTTGTCCTCCAGAAAATTCTTTTATGGGTTTATTCATAGGCGCGTTGAAATTTACTGCTTTGAGCACTTCGTCGATTTTTCTGTCTATCTGATAATCTTTTTCTGTAAATGCGGATTCAAAAAATTCCTTGATAGAAAAATGCAGTTGATCCCTAGGTATGATTTGTCTTGCAATTGCGATCGTATTGCCTTGTACGATATTTATCTTTCCTTCTTGTGGAGTAAGTTCTCCGGTGATCATTTTGAATATCGTTGTTTTCCCTGAACCATTTTGTCCCATGATGGTTATCTTGGTATTTTGACGAATGGAAAAATTGCTCTCTACGAGAATAGGATGCTTTCCATCGTTGTACGCAAAAGATACTTCGTCGAAACGCAGTATTACAGGGTTTTGGCTTCAAGTCATTGGTAGGTGAATATAATGCGGTAAATACGAGAGATGACTATACGAAAGTCTAGTCTGTATGCAAGAAAAGTTGATGATATATATATTTTGTCTATATTTTTGTATGTATTTCTATACTATGTGGCTGTTTTATCGTTTATCTGCCATATGCTTATCCGTACTGCCACTTTTGTAAAAAGTGCATCAAAACTCAGTGAATGTCCTGAAAGGCTCCTCCCTGAATTCGCGATGATCGGAAGATCAAATGTGGGAAAATCATCATTCATCAATACGCTTGCCAATAATAGTAAACTTTCCAAGGTCTCTGTCACTCCGTGAAAAACTACATTAATTTGATATTTTATTATAAATGATGCTTGGTATCTTGTTGATCTGCCTGGATATGGGTATGCGAGGACATGAAATAAAAATAGGAAGCATCGGATATGAGTCTCTCATGAATATTTCCTTGGAAGGGAATCATTAAAAAGAGTCTTTGTCCTTGTAGATGGAAATATTCCTCCACAGGATATTGATCTCGATTTTATCTATAGTTTGGATCAGAAAAATATTCCTTTTGATATTGTTATGACGAAAACTGATAAGGCAACCCAAAAAGCATTGAGTCTCCATATGCGTTTGTTGGAACAAAAACTTGCTGATTTCGTCATTCATACGCCTAAGATATTTACTCTCTCTAACGTCACCAAGAGAGGAAGGGAAAAATTGCTCGATTATATTGAAGAGATGATAAAATGATGAAATGATAAAATGATGAAATGATAAAATATTAAAATATTAAAATATATATCCTTATTTATGCTATAAGATTTTTATTTGATGCTTTATCTCAAAGTCACACAACTCACCAAGTCATATACGTCAAAAGTCCTTGTTGATCATGCAGACTTCACTATTTCCAGATGACAAAAAATCGCTTTGGTTGCAAAAAACGGTGCGGGAAAATCTACACTGCTCAAATTGTTGATGAAAGAAATAGACCTTAGCGATGGTATAATTGAACGAAGAGAATGAATCCGTATCTGATATCTTTCACAGGAAACTCGTCTTGATGATGGGCTGACTGTCCGTGAATTCCTTTTTGATTTTGATGTTTTGCAATATTGGGAGCAGGAAGTGGAGCTCAATATCGCTATCAATAAACTTCGCATCAAACCTTTTTTAGATCAAACCATATGATCCTTGTCAGGGTGAGAAAAAAAACGTGTTGCGTTGACCAAAACATTGATGGGGGATCCTGAAATGTTGATTCTCGATGAACCGACCAATCATCTGGATCTGGATATGATCGAGCGACTTGAACGATATCTCAAAAGCCACCACATCACCTTACTTATGGTGACTCACGATAGGTATTTTCTCGAAAGGGTATGCACTCATATCTTTGAACTTCATAGAGGGAAAATCATCGTATTCCCTGGAAATTATTCCTATTATCTTGAACATAAATCTATCCGTGAAGAAAATGAAAAGATAGAAGTCCACAAAATCAAACAACTCTATAGAAAAGAATTGAACTGGATCAAAAGAGCACCGAGCGGTAGGCAGACAAAATCCAATTCTAGATCAGCGAGATTCGATGCTATTAACGAACGTTATGATGAATTGAAAGATGTTGTGTTGAATGATCAGGCAAAACTTACTTTGTCTATGGAAAAAAGACAATTGTGAGGGAAAATCCTAAAGATCAAACATATCAAAAAATCTTTTTGAGATAAAAAAATTCTAAATGATTTTTCGCATGAATTCAGACATAATGAACGTATCGGGATCATCGGAAAAAATGGAGTAGGGAAGTCTACGTTTGTTCGTATGATCCTAGGCGAGGAGCCGTTGGATTCTTGATATATCCAAACAGGAGAAACGGTGGTGTTCGGCTATTATCAGCAGAAAGAAGTCCATTTCCCTGATGATAAGAGAGTTTCTGATGTCGTACATGATCGTGCGTTGCTTGAGCAATTTCTTTTTCCACCGAAACAGCAGCATGTATTTGCAGAACATCTCAGTGGTGGAGAAAAAAGGAGGTTGCATATGCTGACTATCTTGCAGCATCGTCCTAACTTCCTCATTCTCGATGAACCGACCAATGATTTAGACTTGGTCACTATTGGGGTTCTTGAAGATTTTCTGATGACATATAAAGGCTGTCTGATTATCATCTCTCATGATAGATTTTTTATGGACAAGATCACGGATCACTTATTTATCTTCGATGGTAATGGTGTCGTCAAGGATTATCGAGGTACCTATTCAGAATATAAAAATATGGAAGGATTGAAAGAGGGAAAGGTGGAAGGATTGAAACCTGCCCGTCCGGCAGGCGGGGATGAAAATATGGAAAAATTGAAAGATGATACTGAGGTCGACCATGATGCATATCCTGAAAAAAAGAAGTTGTCATATATGGAAAAACGTGAATTGGAACAGCTTACCAAAGATATCGTTGCTTTGGAAAAAGAGAGGGATGAAATCAATCGTATCTTCGATCAAAAAGATGTTCCTTATGATGATATCAAGGTGCTCTCTGAGGCATTATGAGTCATTCTTCGTCAGCTTGAGCAGAAAGAATATAGATGGTTTGAATTGAGTTCTAGAGAATAACAGTAAAAATTTTGCCGTTTGTCTGTGATTGCTAAAGTACTAGTAAACATCTTATATTCTTAGCTTGTGTTGTATTGTAGTTGTGAATGAATAAAAGCTCTATACCTCGTTTTTATCGATATTTTTCTATTATGTTGTTCTCTTTTAAACAGAAATCTCAAGACTTTATTGTTGAAGAAAAACTTCCCTTCAAATTATCTGGAAAAGGTGATGCTTTTTTTGTCTATTTTGAAAAAAGGAATTTGACGACGATGGATATTATTGATTTTCTTTGTAAGGAGCTGAATATTTCTAGACTATCGCTTTGATTTGCAGGGCTTAAAGACAAAGACGCTATAACGAGACAGCGAGTGAGTATCTATAAGAGTACATTGAAAAAAATCTGATGAGAACATATTTTTCTGGATACCTTAGCTCAAAAGACAAAAATAATTTCAACTGATCGACATGACGCACCAATCGGTATGACGAATGAAATACATAATATGTTTACCATTAGATTGAGAGCCTTAAAAAAATTAAGTCAAATAGAAAAAAAATGTACAGAAGAGCGTATTTCTACTTTATTTGTCCAGGGATTCCCTAATTTTTTCGGTAGTCAAAGGTTTTGAATCAACTACAAAAATGTAAAACTAGGAAGAGAACTGTTGGATTGAACATTGAAACTCAAAGATAGATTTGAAGCTAAATTTAAACTTCAAGCCTATGCAAGTTGGCTTTTTAACCAATATCTTGATTTAAGAATAAAAAAAAGATTGGAGCTCTTGGATGGCGAAATAGTTGAAATTGATGATGTATCGTGAAAAAAAATCTTGTGATGGTATGATGCTAGGAAAAAAAGTATTCAAACATTTAAAGATAATCATTCTGATAAAGATTTCTTTCATTATCCTTCTAATCTTTGAAAAGTTATTCCTTTAACTCCTGATCTGAAGATATTTATTACAGGTCCGGTATTGTGATTTGACCTTTTATTGCCTTCCATAGAAAGTCAGGCTGGACAAAAAGAAAAACATCTTTTTGAGAGCTATTGATTACATCTCACTAAGCTGAAATTGTATAAAAGCACCAATATATTTGGTATCAGAAGAAGGATGCGAACACGGCCACAAAAAGCTACTTATCGTTTCGATGGTGATGATGTAGTCATCCAATTTACCTTAGATTCTGGTGTCTATGCAAGTGTTTTGATCGATAAGCTTTTAAAGAGTATTAATTAGACTCTGACGTATCTGACCAATGTGTGCATTTGCATGTATACCTGAAAAACAACCAAGAGTATCTTCTATCTATTAAGGTTATATATCGCATTGTAGGCAAATCGTCCATCTATTTCTTTGAATGTCCGATTTTCTTTTGCTGTCTGTATCCCCACTCCGTCTTCATATGGCTCTATTCATGTGATGTTTTTGATGTCTATTTTCACCATAGTATCCGTGTTGGTAAAATATATGTGTTTTCCGCTGATAGATAACATACCTTTACCCATATGTTTCATTCATTTTTTTGCTGCTGGCATCTCTTCAAACGTTGTTGTAGTAAATCATTCTTTTGCCTTATTCTCCACAGATGGTTTCCCTCTGTATGCTTGTGCGTCTTTGAATGATCGTATAATGTATTCATTTTTTTCTATACTTAGATCGTTATCTGTCTTGTAAAAATGTTTGGGCAATGCTTTTTTCTCTGCGAGATTTTTGATGATAAGTATTTTCATGAACTCTTCAAAAAGTCCATTTTCGTTAAGCACTGCTTTCTTGATGTGGAGTCTATCCTTGAATTCAATCAGCTTTTTTTCTTCTTCTTTTGTGAGGATTCCATCATAGAGAAATTGTTGTACTGCGATATTGTATTTTTCTAGATAGATATCGTTCAGCTCTTCTTCTGTAATATAGTCCTTTTTTTTCAAAATCTCTATCTCTTTTCAAATTTTTTTGAAATCTCCTGTGGTGACAAAGGTTTTTTCAATCATCTCTTTGATAGCTTCGATAGCGCTGTTGTGGACTTCTTTACACTCTTTGTGGCTATTCCTAAAAAGTCATACTCTTTGTTTACAATAAATACATGTTCCCATTTTTTTTTGTTTATGATAATAAAATGCTTTTATATATTATAAATACTTTTTTATATTTGTCAAATTTTGTTATAATTGCTGCAATTAGGGGTAGATTCTATTTTAAATCCGCACAGTAAGTTTTAAGAACTTCTATAGAAGTAAGGTAGTTATGTCTTTTTTTATTTTTACTGTGCGGATTTGGTTTCGATTCTACATATATAACTATTGATATTTTACATCAAAAACATATATTATACATAATAAAAACAAAATTATTAATTAAAATAATGCGATATTTAACATGAAATACACAAACACATGTCCTAGCTCGTGGACTTTAATCTCAGTAGCTTCGTTATTTTTGACATTAAAAAAAGTAATTTTAGTAATGTTTATGCTTTTTGGAGCTATTAATCTTTCTATGGCTCAATGGACACAATTAACTCCCGATGTTATAGAATGGTTTCGGGGAGTAGATTTTATTAATGCTGATACTGGTTTTATTGTTAGTGATAGTGGTAAAATTTTAAAAACTACTAATGGTGGAATCAGTTGGCAAGAAAAAAATTCCCCAACAACAAAAAAATTAAAAAAAATTCAGATTATCAACGAAAAATTTGCTTATATTGTTGGTGATAGTGCAATTCTAAAAACCACCGATGGTGGAGAGACGTGGCGTAATATAATTCCACAACATGATTATTTTATTCGTTCAGATTACTCTTGTGATGGATTGTATTTTATTAATGAAAATGTTGGATATGTTTACGCTTCTTACTTTGTTTTAAAAACTATTGATGGTGGAAATAGTTGGACTGTGAAAGATGTGGGCATGGGATCTGTTTTTGGCAATGCAATTTATTTCGTTGATGAAAATATCGGTTTTATTGTTTCATCTCATGGTAAAATTTTAAAAACCACTAATGGTGGAACCAGTTGGCAAGAAAAAAATTCAACGGTTTCTACTTTATTGGTTGATGTATTTTTTCCTTCTGATTCTATTGGCTATATTTGTGGAAATGAAGGAACTATTCTAAAAACCACCGATGGTGGAGAGACATGGCTTAATATAAATTCAGTCTTTCTTTATTCTTTAATTAGTATTTATTTCATTGATGAAAATAATGGCTATATTTCTGGTGGAAATCAAATAGCAAAAACTACTGATGGTGGTGTATCTTGGTCTTTTTGTCCTGCATTTGCTTGGATATATGATATTGTTTTTGTAAATAATGATATTGGATATGCAGTTAGTAATGGAGGTTTAGTAAAAACAACTAATGGCGGAATTTGCAGTGATTTAATTGCTGAAGATATTAATCTCTATCCTAATCCTGCAAAAGATTTAGTAACTATCGAAACAAGTGAATCTGTTGTTAATGTCCAATGTTACAATGTCAGTGGACAATTGCTTTTAGAAACACATGACAAGGTCTTGAATCTCAATGATCTTTCGCAAGGTACTTATCTTATCAAAGTAAGTACCGATAAAAATTTTTTTATAAAAAAACTAATACTACAATAAAATTATTTATTGTTGTAAAATCCTGTGGTGTATTCTTATCACAGGATTTTTTTAATATTTCATAGATTGGTTTCGTAGAGTTTATATATACATAATAATACTAGAAGTTCTTTTCTGAACATTATTCCTGTTGTAAATATGAAATTAAAGTATGGATAAATAATAATACAAAACTATAGATAAACAAAAAAGGCTTACCTTAACGGCAAAACCTTGATTGGAATCATTATTTTCTTGAAAAATCTCATCTGGTGGAGGTGATGGGAATTGAACCCATGTCTAAAAGGCATATATACTAACTTCTACCACAATAGTCTATTAACTATCCAGAAATTTTAACGTTATTATGTCAGGATACGTTAGCCAGTAAACAGGCGTAGGTTTTTACCATAACAACGGTGCTCGCCGAAGCGAACGAGGTACCTGCTTAGTCACCCAAAGCGTAGCAGGAGTCGGACAATGGGTTGGTACGTCCACTAGGCTACAGCGTAGCTAGGAACGAGAGCGAAAGCTCTGTTTAATGTTTTAGCATTTTTTGAGTGAACGATTATTTAATCTCGGTACGTTCGTCGAATTGTGGCCATCAATACATATGGAGTCCTTCTATCAAATCCAGAGGCACCCCCAAAACTTAATGAACAATTAATAATTAATAATGAATAATGTTGGAATTTGCTTCTTTATGGATTATAGTGGTTTTACAATAGTCCATAGTAAGATACATCATCCGTTTTCCCTCATTTGAGAGTAAGCCATTATTAGTTTTTCGTTATTCATTGGAATGAATATAGCTATTTCCTTCAAAAAATCAATGAAATCCCTTCCTATAAAATGTGGGATATTCCCTTTGTAGAAGGGACAAAAAGGGAGCATAAATGAAAAAATAAAAAACGCCGGATTGCTCCGACGTTCTTTCAGCTTTATGCTAGCAATTATTTTTTCTTGGTGAGTGTCTTTACTTTTTTTACTACTTTCTTTGCTGGCGCTTTCTTAACTACTTTCTTGACTGCTTTTTTGGCTGGTGCTTTAGCAGCAGTTTTAGTTGCAGGCTTTGCTATAGTTTTAGTTACGGGTTTAGCTATAGGTTTAGCTATAGGCATTGCAACTGGTTTAGCGATAGTTTTTTTGTTGAGATATTTGGAATCGTCGAATGCGAGGATAGGTATGAATACGAATTTTATAAATCGAATACCAAGTCCAAATGCCCAATGTTTTCAGAAATTCTTTGCAATCTTGAAATAATTGATGATCATAACAACTGCAAGTAATGGTGGGAAGAGAAGCGATAATGCTCGTCGTCCTGACATACCTCAGAGTTTGAGCATCAATACGATGTTGTAAATAGGTATCAAGATTCCCCGTCCTGGAAGTCCTGCTTTTTTGAATAATCTCCATCGAGAGATAATCATAAATACCATGATAGCTAACCAGATAATAATCCATATTATTGCCATTGAACCGATGAAGGCTCCAAGTGTTCCAGCCATTGCTTCCATCATGTCTGGACTGATGTTACCCGTCATTGCTGCTCATTCGAGCTCAAAAGAAAAATTCATTATATTTTGTTAAATAATAAAATAAACGCATTCAATGTAGACAAATCCTGTAATATTTCAATAGTTCTTATGCTAAAAATCTATCGAAAAATACCTGTTGATTTTTTTGTTTTGTAATATACAACTATATCTGATTTTTATATTTTCATTAGTTTGTCATGATAAAAGAATTTATGGCATTCCTTTCTCAATACAATGTCGTAGGTATTGCTGTCTGATTGCTTATAGCGACAAAAGTTTGAAATTTAGTAAAGTGATTGATAGAAGACCTTGTCACTCCTATGATCCTCAATCCTATCCTCAAGAGACTCAGAGTAAAAAATATAGAAGAGCTTTCATATAAAGGTATTTTGTATGGTAAAGTGATGTCTACGTTGATAGATTTTCTTCTTACTGCTTTCTTGGTATTCTTGTTCGTAAAATATGCACACATATCTATGGTTGTAAAATAAAAAAAACGGTTTCGCTTTTTTACGAAACCGTTGTATAGAATTATTTTTTTGTACTTATATTTTCTTGGCTAGATTGAGTATATGTTGTTTTGTCTCACTGGATATGGATGTATTCTTGGTGATTCTTTTGATATATTCTTGCAGCACCGGCATGATGATTTGTTTGACGCTCTGATATTTTTTGTCTTCCTCATTATTTACCAATTCCTTGTCTCGCCATAATTGCAATTCAAGCAACGTTTTCTGCTCACCGGGATCGTTGGCTGCTTTGGTTATCATGGTATCTGGGAGTGTTGTGAGTATAGTGTTTACGAGTTCGGAGATTCGTGTCCGTTTTTCTTGTGTCTCTATAAATTGTTTGATGAACTCCTGATAAAAGAGCGCTGCGACGAGCATTTCCCTATCTATCTGATATTTCGCTTCTTGATTTTTTCTTGCTATCTGTTGAAGGATATATTTCCCTCCATTTTTTGCAAATTGCCTATATTGCGCTTCCATGATATTTTCTCTTATTCACAGATTCTCTCATAATAATTGGATATAATGATCTTGCATTGTGTTGTTGCTGATGTTCATGATGAGTTCAAACATGATGTTCAATATTTTTTGTTTATCGATGGGAGAAGTCAGATCAAATTTTTTCTTCATATTTTTGAAGATAACCGAAAATCCATCCTGACTTTTTTCTCGTTTTTCATCGAATTTCTTTTTTCCTTCTGCCGTATTCGCGAGCTCATCGATATCTTTGAATCCTTCTGGAAGCGTAATTATTTTTGGGAAAATGCTGTTTTGATATGCTAAGGTAAGCGCTCTTATGCTTGCTTCTTGTCCTGCTTCATCACTATCAAACAAAAGGAATAGATTCTCCGTATATCTTTTGATGAGTTTGAGATGTTCTGGAGTGAGTGCTGTCCCGCAGGTTGCTACTCCGAGATGATATCCTAATCTCGCTAATCAGATGACATCCATCTGACCTTCAACGATGAAGAGTGTATCATGTTCTTTGATCTGTTGTTTTGCTCGATTGAGTCCGTAAAGCAGTTGTGATTTTTGGAATGCTTTATGCTCGGCACTATTGAGATATTTCGGTTTGTCATTTGGATCGACGATCCTCGCACTGAATCCGACGATGTTGTTCATCGTGTCGTAGATCGGAAACGTGATTCTATGTCTGAAAAAAGAGTAGATATCTCCTCAGGTCTGCGACTTCTTTGCTAGTGAAGCATCGATGAGATCTTGATCGCTAAATCCTTTGCTTTTCAATTCCTGGATGAGCGCATAATGAGAATCAGGAGCGTAGCCGATTCAAAATTCATGTATCGTTTTTTCATCCAATTTTCTATTTTCAATAAGATACTTTTTTGCTGAGGGATTTTTCTCTAGTTGATCTAGGAAAAACTTCTGTGCTAGTTTATGGATGCGTTTGATTTTTTCTTTTTCGTCTTGTCGATCGTCATGTTTTTTTGGGTCGATCTGATATTTTGCGAGATCTATATTCGCTTGTTTTGCTAATTCTTTTGCAGCATCTCGGAAATCTATTCTCTCTATCTCTTGCACGAAGGTGATAACATTTCCGCCTTTGCCGCAGCCGAAACATTTGAAAATCTGCTTGCTCGGAGAGACCATAAATGATGGAGTCTTTTCGTTATGAAATGGGCAGCAAGCAGTAAAATTCGCCCCTGCTCTTTTGAGAGGAACGTATCTATTGATCACGTCGATAATATCGACGGAGGAGAGAATATCTTCACTTAATTTGCTCAGCTGTTCGATGTAAGGTATAAATAGTATAATAGTAGGATAGAAATTTGTCCTCCAAAAACAACCATTTATTTGGCGTTTCGCTAGGATTTACTTCTCGTGCTGATTTGATACTGGCGAAAATGGTTTTGAGATAAGAAAAAGAGCTACTGGATATCAGCAACTCTTTCTGGTATAGGTAATGTTGAAAATAATTTTTCATTAGCGAACAACCCAATTGCCCGGTTATGGTGGTAGTACTTCATGTACCGTATGAAGGGTAGAACATGAATTCATCGCAATAGTGGTGAGTATGATCACGGCGAAGCGATGACTATGACCATATTTTTTTGATATTTATTTTTATTTACGTTTTAAATTATATACATTTTTTAAAATAAGTCAAATTTTATATTAATCGCTGTAATTCGGGTTATACTTTAGTAGTTTACCCTCATTCCGGCGTTATTGGTGAAACCTGCAGCCGGAATCTTATGGCTTATTTACGAGATTCCGGCCGCAATTTCTTGGCGCCGGAATGAGGTGATTGAGTAGAGGTGTCGGAATGCTGTGGTGTGGTTGGAGGCGAGAATGCTGTGGTTATGGTGTAAGAAAATGATGTGGTGTAGTATAAGATTGCTTCGTTTCTCGTAATGACTTTAGTATTTAGTTTGTCTCCTTATTGAACATTGTATTTGTCCTATTTCAGCTAGCACGAGTCTGGCGTTGTAATAAAGTTGGTGGAGTGATATAATGCTGCAACACTTCAAATACTTCAAATTAAATTCAAAAATTGTTTAATTGGCTTTGTATGCCGTATTTTACTTAATATAAAAGAGATAAAGATTCTCTTTGCTGAGTTTTTTTGCTATTGCTTGAATATCTTCGAGTTTCAATTTTTTATATTTTTCCAATATTTCTTCTAAGGTATCTATTTTTTTATAGATCAGATATTGATTTCCGAGGAAGCTCGCCATCTCGTCTGATGATTCGATTCCCATTTGGATTTGTCCTTCATTGTATCCTATGGCATTATCAAATTCTTCCTGGGTGATGTCGCCATTAGCGATTCTTTCTATCTCTTCGTAGATTTTTTCGACTCCGAAATCGAATCTTTTTTTGTCTATCCCCGCTCTGATAAGAAAAGTTCATGTGTCTTCTTGGACCATATGGCTGGCTTTGATATAATAGCAGAGCCCTTGTTTTTCCCTGATATTCTGGAAAAGTCTGGAAGACATATTTCCTCCGAGGATGGTCGCCAATACGTTAGCGGCATATCTTGTTTCATCATCTCCTTTGAATCCAGGTGCAGAGATGACCAAGTGGGTCTGTTCATTCTTTTGTTCGTAGGATCCTACGTGATTTTCTGGAAATTCGTGGATAAATTCAGGTTTCTGTATTCTTTTTCTTTCTGGTAGGGTAGTGAATTCCTGCTCCAATTGGTTTACTATAGCTATTTTATCCTTGATTTTTCCTGCTATGGTAATGATGAGGTTATCTTTGGTATAAAGGTCTGTCTTGTGATCAAAGAGCATCTGTTGTGTGAAAGAATTGACGTTTTCCTCGGTCCCTATAATCTGTCGGCCGTAACTATTGTCTCCAAAGTAATAGTTCTGTCGTTTTTCCATCGTCATAGCCATCGGATTGTCCTCGTACATCTTAATTTCCTGGATGACGACGCCTTTTTCTCTTTCCATTTCTTTGATATTGAATTTTGCGTTATTCATCATGTCTGCGAGGACGTCTATAGCCTTATCTATAAATTCTGGGGCGCATTTGACGTAATATCCTGCGTATTCGTCGCTAGTGTAGGCGTTGGATTCTCCACCGAACTTATCTAGAGCTTCAGCTACAGATTTTGGAGTAGAGTATCTCTTGCCTCCCTTGAAGAATAGGTGTTCCAAAAAATGACTCAAGCCGTTCTTTTCTCTGGTTTCGTAGATACTTCCAGCTCTACACATGATTTCTATGGTAACAGAATTGGCATCTTCCATAGGTGCAAAAATAACGTCAATACCTGCAATGTTTTCTACAGTGTACTTCATAACTCAATGACTAAATGATAAAATGATAAAATGATAAAATGATGAAATGATGAAATGATGAAATGAT
>CAZLLU010000008.1:0-29617 GCA_964560855.1 uncultured Candidatus Peribacteria bacterium
AACCGCAGATAGATATGATCAAGCAGAATATCGATGAGATCTTCAGAAGTTATTTCATAGAGATGGCATCGGTAGTGTTTATGGGCGTGGAAGAGCGGCAAAAACGTGACAGGTTGGCTGATCGTTTCGTCATCCAGATAAAAAAAAGTTTAACTAAAAAATAATAGCGTTTTAGTCTTTTCGAGCCCAGATATCGGGCGAGAAATCTTAGTGATAAAGAGGGGATTTCTCATTATTATTCGAAATGATTGTCTAAAATAATTGTATATATGATATCGCCCGAAGTAATAGCAGAACAAGTTATGGGGTATGTCGTCGGAGCAGAGGAATTGATCCCGACGCTCAAACCTTCATCCCAAGTCTATAATATAGCAATCCTACCTCAAGGACCGCATTTTTATACCTGATTGCTGCAAGCAGCAGGATATCTTTTGCTCGATAGTCAAAAAAAGAAAATGATCATCATTTCCGACCAGTCGGATGATCCTCAGGAAATATTGGTAGATAGCAATGCGTACGGTCCGGTATTCGGACAGAGCCGGAAGAATTCGTTGACGGCTATCACTTTAGCAGCTCATCAGCTCAAAGGTAAACTTTCTCATCCAGAACAAAAATCTTTACTGGATAATCTTCACTTCCAACTTCCATTTCTCAGGGTAATTACCGATACGGAGGAGTTTCTCCATATTAGCATAGGTAAAGAGATCGATCAAACCAAGGTTAAAAGACTTATAACTCGAATAAAACATCGCATGCCTGATTGCAATGTTGTCTTATTGACCAATATAGAACTCAAAAAAGCAGGTAAGAAGGCAAATGAACAAAATCAGATCGCTGCATCCATAGAACAGCCGAACGCTCCGCTGGTACATATTTTTCAGAAAATCCTAGGTATGGCCAAGAAAAAGCCGGAAATCATCGCATATGTGAATCCCAGCGATTTTGGTGTAAAATCATCTATAGGTACAAGATATATCTGCGCCGTGGGATAGGAATAAAAAACTCATTTTCGGCTTGAAAAACTCTTGCATTTTGGTACAAAGATGGTGCCAAACTTTTTTTTTATTGGTAAAAAAAATCAACGATGATGAAGTTTATCTATGATAGTCTCGAAACTGTCAAAAAATTGAAACATCCGACAAAGAAGGATTTTATCAATCTTACAATCGCGATATTCGTCGCCATAATTGTCGCAGGAGTGTATTTTATTGCTGCTGATACCTTGTTTTCCGGATTGGCAAAACGATTTTATAGCGTTATGCAATAATCTTAAAACACTAAACAAACAACGTTTAGTCGTTTAGTCGTTTTATCGTTTAATTGTTCAGTATGCAAAAATCAGAAGTGAATACCTGAGAAATCAAAAGGCAGATAGAGGATAATGCGTTCAAACGATATGTACTTAGTGTCGTTTCTGGACAAGAGGATCTTGTAATAGAAAATCTCAAGGAGAGAATGAAAAAGCAGGAACTCGAAGCAACTGTAGAAGATTATATGTCTCCTATGGTCAACGAATCATCACTCAAAAAATGAGAAAAAATCATCAAGCAGAAAAAACTCTACCCAGGATATGTCTTCATTAAATCACAGATGAACGACAAAATCCGATATGTCATCAGGAATACTCCTGGAGTTAGATTGATCGTAGGAGCGGAAACGCGTCCTATACCGCTGACTGATGATGAATACATCAAGATTATAGATCAGATCAAAAAATCACAAGAAAGATCAGAACTCAAGATACCGTTCAAGGAAGGCGATGTTGTCCTCCTCAAGACGGGCGACTTCAAGTGAATGAAAGGAAGCGTGAGAAATATTGATGCGGAAAAAGGAACAGCAATCGTCAACATCGAGATGTTGGGAAGACTTACTCCGGTCGTCATAGACCTGGATAAGGTAGAGCTCATGAGCTAATCTCATATATACCTGCAGGACAAATTAATGAAAAATTAAGAATTAATAATGAAAAATGAAAGATTTGCTAAAATAAACTATTGTAATGAACAATAGTATATAACGATGCGAATACCAACATTATTAATTATTCACTATTCATTGTTCATTAGTTTTGTCGCTTCTCTGCGGAAAACGGTTTTATTTCACTGATCATTAGGATGTATACCAAAGATCAAAAGATCCTGAGGTTCTCAATGTTATTGCTCTTTTTGGGGCTGATGATCGTATATATCGTATGGTATCAAGTGGAAGGGACTAAATTAAAAGATCAATTGCAAGATCAAGACTCATGAACCGGCATACAGATCACGAGCGTAAGCGGTGAAGCTATGCCGACTATCAGTTCATTCGACGAAGAGATGATTACCTGATTAGATATGACCGGACAGCTCGCTCCGACGACATGAACCGAAGCAACGACAGGGATTACCGTCTCCAGTACCAAGACAACGACGGGAACGATGACCAAAAACTCTATGATTAAGATGCTTTCATGAACAAGCATCTACTACGGAAAGATTCCTATCATAGATGAACTTGGTATCAAATATCAGTATGCATTGGCTGACGAAAAGAATATACGGTATATCTATCTCGGCACTCCGAGCTATGACTTTGCAAGCATAGCCAGGGCGCTCAAAGGGACGACATATACTATGGCTACCGAACAAGAGATTCTCGAAAACAAGCTTTTCGGAAATAAAGTAGTCTTCATCAATCTCTCAAACTACAAGGGTAAACAGGTCATTATGCTCGTCTATATGAACGATGGCATCTGGCTCATCCAAGTAGAATACTGATTATACCACAAATCCAAAGCATACCTAAAATCTTTATTTATTGATTAACCATTACACCATGGCAGGAAAAATCACAAACATTCTCAATCTCGAGATACCGGCTGGGAAAGCACAGCCAGCACCTCCACTAGGACCTATGCTCTGAGCAAACGGAGTAAATATCGGACAATTCATCAAGGAGTTCAACGACAAGACGATGGAACTCATGAAACAATTCGGTGGAGCTGATGTAAAAATCAAAGCAAAATTGACTATCTACGCAGATAGATCTTTTGATTTGGAACTCTGAAAACCAGTAACATCAAATCTTATCCTATGGAAACTTGGATTGAAATGAGGTTCAGGAGAACCAAACAAGAATAAGATCGGAACGCTTACCAAGAAAGATCTCGAAGAGATCGCTCAGCTCAAGATGGGAGATATGAATTCCGATAATATCGAATCTATGATAAAATCCATAGCAGGTACTGCAAAAAATATGGGTATTGACGTAGAAAAATAATATTAATGAAAAATTAAGAATTAATAATGAAAAATGAAAGATTTGCTAAAATAAACTATTGTAATTAACAATAGGATATAATGAGGCAAATACCTACATTATTAATTATTCACTATTCATTATTCATTAGTTACGGGAGAGCTTTGCTCGCTAGTACCGTTTTTATTACTATATTATTACAAGAAAATGGCAACACACGGAAAAAAATGGAAAGAAGCTGCAAAGGCAGTAGATTCTCACAAGGCGTATCCTATCGATGAAGCAGTAGCATTGCTCAAAAAATCTGGATACAGCAAATTCGACGGATCTGTAGAGATCGCAGTCAAAACCTTTGCTGACGCAAAGTACAATGATCAGATGATGAGAGGGA
This sequence comes from uncultured Candidatus Peribacteria bacterium, assembly GCA_964560855.1. GTDB lineage: Bacteria > Patescibacteriota > Gracilibacteria > Absconditabacterales > Absconditicoccaceae > CAJBLF01. The sequence continues at coordinate 3,629 of CAZLLU010000008.1, forward strand.
CAACTATCCTTCCTCATGGAACAGGAAAGCAAAAAAGGATTGCGGTATTTACCAACGATGAAAAAGTAGCGAAAGAAGCTGGTGCTGATGTCGTAGGTACAGAAGCTCTTCTCAATGATATCAAAGCAGGAAAGTTTGATTTTGATGTATTGCTTACTACTCCTGAACTTATCAGAGAGCTCGCTCCAGCAGCGAAGCAATTAGGTCCTAAAGGACTTATGCCATCTCCAAAAGCTGGGACTGTTGTATCCAATATCGTTGAAGCAATAGGTGAGTTCAAGAAAGGAAAGATGGAATTCAAACTCGATAAAACAGGAAATATCAACGCTGCAGTAGGTAAAATTTCATTTACTGATCAGCAGATAGAGGAAAATATCAAAGCATTCCTCAAGGCCTTGGAAGACAATAAGCCTACAGGAGTCAAAGGAAAATTGATCAAGAAAATATTCATAGCTCCTACTATGGGACCTGGAATACAAATCCAATACTAGGATATCATATTGCAATATAATGAAAAAACAGGCACGCTACATGCACGCCTGTTTTTTTTATATAATAGGATATTAGAGTTTTTTGTTTAATGCACGAGAGAAGAAATATGAGAAGATGAATCCTATGGCTGCTACGACAACGATCTCTCATACGAAGATACCTATAATGAGGGCTACATTACCCATGACACTCAGGAGTGTGACATCGAAAAGACGGTAAATGTAGTAATTGATAGAGATACCGCTAATCAAGAGCAAAGCAATGCAAATCAAAAATGAAAAGCTGATTACATTCACGGTCAATGCTACAAATCATTGGATGATCTGATTGTAGGTCGCTCAGAGGATTTTTTTGACTTCAAGCTCTCTATGAAAGGTGTGGAAGATGTTTTTGAGCAGGAATCCAATGAAGGATATGATAATGAAGAAGAGAATAGCGATAATTACATAAGAAAGCCCTACAACAAAATTACTCAGATTGATGATGGTAAGCACTCTGTTCTCTTGTTGTTTGAGTGAGGATCATGTGTCTAGATCCTTCGTATTCAAAATGATATCTTTGTTCTTTTCGACAATGGTTTTGAGCGCTTCATATTTACTGTCGCTATCAAACATGACGTAAAGTGTTGAAGGAAGGGGATTTTCAATACCGAATTTTTCGAAGTTATTGACGACATCAGGAATCTTCTTTTCAAGAAATGCTAACGCATCATCCTTTGAGGAAAACATGACTTTCAATCATTTAGATTCCAATTCATCTTTAAGGGTAATGACTCTCTTATAGATTTCTGTATTGCTTCCCGTAAGGGTTGATACAGTTGTTGTATCTTTGATATAGAAATACATACCTAATCTATCTTTGAGCTGACCGGTGAATTGGTTTGCATACAATGATATTCCCAAGAAAATATTGAGAAGAAATAAGAGAAACCCAATGAAAATACTCACTCAGAAGACGTTGGTCCGAGAGGATTTGAGGAAATGGACAACATCATGTCTGAAGATCTTTGAAAGAGAGTTTTTTAGCATCCTGAGTAGGATAAGGTATAAAATGTGTTTTTATTTTCTGAACATATGTTGGGTAGTGATGAATTTCTCGAAGAGAGAGATCTTTTGATCATAGAAATCCATGCCCTTGTCGATAGTCTGTAATTTTTCGCGATGTTTATAGAAATATTTTATCATATCTTTAGCTTTTTTGTACTTATGTTCAAGAATATAGAGCTCTATTAGATTGTAGATAACTTCGGCATCGGTATTGTTGATGTGAAATGCATCTTTAAGAAAGTTGAGTCCCTTTTCTCTATTTCCGTACCGGTATTCGCAAAGTCCATAGCATCTGAGAATCTCATGGTTCTCCGCTTTAGTGATCTCTAATGCATTTTGGAGGTATTTTTTGGCTTCCAATCGGTGGTTTTTTTCCATTTCTAGAACTCCCTTGATATAGAGTCCCAGCGGATCAGCATTGTTTTTTTTCGCATTGAGAAAATCTATCGCCTTGGTCGCTTTTCCGATTTCGCCTTTTCTATATTGGATATCGGTGACTTGCAAGAGCGCATCTTCGTTATTTGGATCCCTAAATAAGATAGTATTCACCTTTTTGATGGCTTCGTCGAATTTTCATAACTCCTTAAGTTCTTCTATCTCGTTGATGAGGGAATCAGGGATATACGTAGGCATACGATCGATTCATGAAATAAATGTACAGATTCATTGTACTCCGAAAACTGCCTATTTTCAAATCTTTCCGGCTTGCTAAAGGTATTTGGATTTACATTTATAGAAATAATGACATAAGTAGTTCTTTTTGTTCAAAAGCATCGATATTACTGTGCGTTTCAGCCCAAAACGACATTTATGACCAATGGCTCGCCATCTCTAATAATATCCAGAGTGATAGTGTCTCCAGGAATATAGGTGTAGAGCTGATAAAGAAAAGGAAGCTGCTTTGTAATCGGATTCTTGTTGATATTAACGACAATATCGCCTATTTTGAGCCCCGCTTCCCATGCAGGCAGATCAGTAAGCACATCCTTGATGAAAATACCTGTATCTACGCTGAGTTTTTTTTCTGCTTTGAGAGATGGGGTAATCTCTACATATTGTATGCCTATGACCGGTCTGGATATCTTACCAAACATCTCTATGGATTTGATAGTGCCTGCGATAAATTCTTGAGTCAGTGGTAGAGCAAAAGTCATACCATTGCCCTCATCGATAGCAGTAGTGATCCCCATGATATTACCATTGATATCAAGCAATGGACCTCAGCTATTGCCAGGATTTGCCTGAGCATCAGTCTGATAGAGACCGATATAGAGGTTATTGCCATTGATGGTTAACTGTTTATTTCTTCATCAAATGATACCCATAGTCACGGTATTGGGATATTTTGAGAGTGCGTTTCCGATGGTGAGAGCAAATTGCCCTATATATACCGGAGTATCCAAAGGTAAGAAAGGGGCAGCCACAAGGTTGGTAGGGGATACTCATTCTGAATCCACAACCTTGAGCATAGCGATATCTAAAAGGTCATCAAATCGGACCTTATCTACATTGTATGTCCTGCCATCAGCGAGCGTGATGGAATATTTTGCTGTAGTGTCTTGTACGACATGTTTATTGGTGATGATATATCCTTTTTTGGAAACAATGATTCCGCTTCCTCATCCGACAGTAGCGGTTTGCTGTTGAACACTGCCGGGACCGTTGATTTGCGAAGGATCGTCTACATAGAATTTTACATCTTTGCTGATCGTAATGCTCACAACGGATTGTTTTGCAGTTGTAATCATTTGGATGAGCTGTGATTGCAGAGCAAGAAAATCTGTTTTTTTGACATCGTTGACTTTGCTTCCTGCACTCGATTCCATGGAGCTATTTAAAGATTCTATCTTATTGTTAGTTATTCCTCGGATAATGACACCTCAGAGCAGAATAAGGAAAATATTTAAAACAACTATCAATATGAAGTGTTTTTTTTGCATACGTTTGTATTTTATTGAGTAAATATATTAGCAGAGTTTTAGTCTTCTGTTGTTTCTTCTGCTTCTATCACCTCAGATTCTTCAGATGATATTTCAGATTCATCGGTAATTCATTTTTCCATTTTTTCTGCTTCTTTTTCAGCTTTTTTCCTTTCTTCTTTATATCTAAGATTCTCTTCTTTTTCTTCCCGAGGTCTATAGATGACATCAATATCTTTATCTACCATCTTTGCTAATGGTGTATCAGGTTCATCAAGATGGATATCGTTGGAATGGATAGTCTTGATATTTCAGTCTTTGAATCTGATTCTGATTGCGCCTTCGATGATACTGATACCGCCTTCGAGGATCTCTTTTTCGGTCATGACCACTTGTCCTTTTCTCGCTCTTTTCCGTACTTTCAAGTCTTCGAGGTTGAGGAGTTTTCCGTTCTTGTTGGCGTGGATCAAAATAAATGGTTCACCTTTGTGGAGGAACATATTTGCGACTTCATCGCCTTCCTGCAATTCAATAGCTTTAACTCCTCAAGCGGTTTTTCCCATAGGTCTAAGATCGCTGCTCTTGAAGAGAAGCATCCAACCGTGTTTCGTAAGTATTCATATGTTGTTCGTATCGTTGACAGCTTCAACACTTAGAATCTTTTCTTTGTCCGCAAGCTTCATGATGACGGTTGGGAATTTTTTGAACGATAATACGAGTTCTTTGTTGATCTTTTTGCAACTATTTTGGTTTGTGAGGAATATCAGGTGCTGATAGTCAAAATGCAATGTTTTGGCGAAGATTATTTTCCCTTTGAGTCAGAAATACTCCTTTAAGTTCAATGCATTTTGCTTCATAGCAAAGTTTCAGAGATCCTTCAATCTCTGGACAACCAATTCTCCTATATCGGTAATCACGATCAATTTGTCTTGATTATGAGTATAGACGAGGTCCATTGTTTCTTCAGGAATGACTTGAATCCTTGTCTGATAGAGGACTCTGATACTATAATCATTACCAATTCGGACAATAACATCTTCCTTTACTTTATCTGCAGCACTCATAAATGCCTTCAGACTACCAGAAATGTTGTAGACACTGAGATCTTGTGAAACATCAGTTTTTCTCTCATCACCATAATACTTCTTCATATATTTGAATTCATCCTTAACGACACCATCAAGTTTTTCTGGCTGAGAAATAATCGCTTCCAATTCTTCGATAAGCTGTTTCTTCTCTTCTATTTCGTCAGTGATTTTCTGGATTTCCAATCCGACCAATGATTGCAATCTCATCATAAGGATATATTCCGCTTGCGCTTCAGAGAAATCAAATTTCCCCATCAGATTATCTTTTGCATCTTGTTTGGTTTCAGATTTCTTGATAGTTTCGATTACCTCGTCGATGATATCGATCGCTTTTTTCAATCATTCGAGAATATGTAATCTGTCTTTAGCTTTATTTAATTGAAAGACGGATCTGCGGTAAACGACGGATCTTCTGAAAGTTACGAATTCCATGAGAAGATCTTTGATATTCAAAAGTCTTGGTTGTACTCCAGCTTCGACTAATGATATATTATTGAGATTGAACGCGCATTGGAGATCGGTGTATTTATACAATTCAATCAAGATCTTATTTGCATCTATGCCATTCTTTAGATAGATAGCGATTCTAATCTTATTTTTACTAGACTCATCTCTCATATCAGATATTCATTCGATCTTCTTATCGACGACCAATTCTCCGATTTTAGAGACCAAGGATGATTTGTTTACAAGATATGGAATTTCATCGATAACAATGATGTTTCCATGTTTACTTTCTTCGATATGAGTTTTTCCTCTCATGATGATACCTCATTTTCCTTTTTTGTAGACTTCCTTGATGTTGTTACTATCGTAGATGATTCCTCAGGTAGGGAAATCTGGTCCCTTGATGATTTCCATAATCTCATCGATAGATACGGAATAGGTATCACTTATAGGCTCTTCGGTTCATTCTACTAATTGTCCTTCTTCTGCCGCAGCAGCTTTGTCTTTTAGTGCTTGTGCTTTCTGCTTTTCGTTTAATGGTTTGCCTTCTTTTTCAAGCAATAATAATAATGCATCCAATACCTCGTTCAAATTATGAGGAGCCATATTTGTTGCCATACCTACGGCGATACCCATAGTACCATTACAGAGGTGGTTAGGAAATTTTGTAGGGAGCATGACAGGTTCTTTCAAACTTCCATCGAAATTATCTCTTCGATCAACGGTATCTTGTTCGAGATCATTGAGCATCTCCTCAGCTATTTTAGTCAATCTCGCTTCAGTATACCTCATCGCTGCAGCGCCGTCTCCGTCGATGGAGCCGAAGTTACCTTGTCAGTCAACTAACGGATATCTCATGGACCGTGGCTGAGCCATACGTACCATAGCTTCGTAGATACTGCTATCACCATGTGGATGGTATTTACCCATAACGTCTCCGACAATCCTTGCAGATTTTTTATGTTTCTGATTATAAAAATTATTCATCTGATACATTCAGAACATAATTCTCCTCAATACGGGTTTGAATCCATCTCTCGTATCAGGCAATGCACGCGATACGATGACTGACATCGCATATTCGATGTACGATTTGGAAATTTCTTCTTCTATGGGATGCGGGGTTACACTTCCTGTAGTGATTACTTTCTCATCCTGTTCGTTTTTGGTCATACTTTATGAACAAAAAAAGTAAAAAATATTGATCATATCAAGACAAAAAAATTTCAAGGCAATCGCCTCAAAAGTTCATGTGCTTTTGATGATGAAAATATACTAAACTCAGGGTCTAATGCAATGCTTTCCCATTATCACCAGTTGACAAAGCGAGAAAATATAATAAATATTGATTGTATAAAAAAAGCGTATACAGATTTTCCTCTATGGAAGTATCTGCAAAAAAAGAGGAAAAATAAGGAAAATACAAAAAACAAGCAAAAGATCTAGAGATTATCAGATGATAATTTGTATTTTTTTAGAAAAAGTCAATAATTGACTATTTTTTCTTTTTGATGACCTTTTTGGCGGGCTTTTTTGCTGGTTTTTTGGCAGGGAGCGCCTTTTTTGCAGGAGCTGTGAGACCAAACATACTTCCCAACGTAGGCATAGGATACTTTTGGGCGAATTCATTGAATTTCTTAGGATCTGTAAACTCCTTCGCTACTTTCTTTTCCTTGCCGTTGATGTTTTCGTAATACATGAATTTGCCATGGAATGTGTTTTTTGTAATCATGATATTTTTTTGTTTATAAAATAAAAGATAATGAAGTATAAGGGTATTATATGGAAAAAACAAAGAATAAAACAAGAACAAACGACATTAGAAATACATTACAAGAATAAAGTCAAATATATTATTAAAATTTGACAAATATGACAAATCTAGATATAATTATCTACAAGCAAAAAAATTTACATTTTAATATAATAGTAGGATGGCAGAACAAGTATTTATATCGCTTGGCATTGTAATAGGAATTGTACTTCTCAGTACGGGATTGATGAAGATATTGAAACAACCTATGATTATCTGATATATCCTTGCGTGAACAGCTATCAGCATCTTTTTCCCATCATTGTTGGGTGGAAATACAGCGTTCCAGTCATTCGGGAATCTCTGAATAGCATTATTGCTCTTTATGGTGGGTATGGAATTGAACCCTACTATTATAAAAGATCTCGGAAAGACGTCATTGATCGCATGAATTTTCCAAGTGCTCGTGACGTGAGTGTTGGGATTTTTTATCGCCACTTTCATGGGATTCGATACTATGACATCAATATTTCTTTCTATAGGATTCGCATTCAGTAGTACTATCGTGGTGCTGAAATTGCTCGGAGATAAAGAAGAAATGGAATCGACGTATGGAAGATTGAGTATAGGGATCCTTATCGTTCAAGATATTATCGTCATGCTCCTTATCTTATGAATGGCGACCTATCAAAGTATAGCACAGACCCAATCAACGATCGTGATTGTTAGTCTCATCCTAAAAGTCGTTGCATTGGCATGATGATTATTTTTGGTGACAAAATATGTTATTCCTAAATTGACAAAAAAAATCGCAGAATCCCAAGAATATCTATTTCTTTTTTCGATAGGACGATGTTTCATCCTCGGTGCACTCTTCTATCGATTAGGATTTTGAATAGAGATAGGAACGTTGGTCGCATGAATCACTTTAGCAAATTCATCATATAGATTCGAGATTACGAGCAGAATCAAACCGTTGAGAAATTTTTTTATCGTTATCTTTTTTGTGCTATTGGGTTCGCATGTCAGCTTTGGAGATACTAATTTATCGACATTAGTACCTTTACTGATATTCTCTGCGTTTGTACTTGTCATCAAACCGATCATTACTATGGTCATTTTCTGATTGCTCGGTCATACGAGAAAAAATAATTTCCTCTCATGAATATCATTGTGACAAATAAGTGAATTCTCTTTTTTGATAGTCACTATGGGAATATCATCAGGATACATAAAAGATCCTACGATACTTTCTATGGTCACCTTGATAGGATTGATTACTATAGCTGGATCGAGCTATTCTGTCATCTATGGGGAAAAAATCTATCATTTTGTTAAACCGATTTTGTCCTTGTTGCCAGGAGTATGGAATAAAAAATCAAAGAAAAAAAATAATAAAGACTACGAAATAGTGCTTTTCTGATATGGAAGGTTCTGAAGTAATATCTATAACACACTCCACAAAACCCACAAAAAAATACTTGTGATCGATGAAAACCCATGAATCATTACCCATCTTCAGAAAAAAAAGATGCCATGTATCTATGGTGATGTGAGCGACATAGATTTTCTCGAGGAATTGCATCTCAAAAAAAGCAAAATGGTCATAAGTACTGTCAAAAATTTTGATGAAAATATGGTATTGCTCAAAACGTTAAAACAGCATTACAGTGATCTTATCATCATCTTGGTCTCCAATCATATTTGTGAAGCGATCAAACTCTACGAACAAGGAGCTGATTATGTTATCATGCCACATTATATCGGTGTAGACCACACCTCAGTGATGCTCGAGGAATACGGATTCGATATTCATAAATTCATGGAGAAAAAGAATACCTTAGTAAAGGATCTGAAAAACAGGCATCAAGATATTATGATAGAAGCATTGCAGAAATAATTTAGAAAAAAGGCCGTAAAAAAACGGTCTTTTTGGTTTACTTCTTGTTTAGATAGCGCTCAGCATCTCTGGTGATTGTATCTTCATAGTCACAGTCAACTAGTCTAGTAATATCCAGAGTGTTTGTAAGCGATCGTGCCTCCAAAATTTCTTCTTTGCTTGGAAGCATATTATTTGATTGCAGAGTTTCTACAACCTTTTTTCTTCCTTCTCCCATAAAGATAATAGGGAATGATTGTTCTCCAACCAAACAAATGGTTTTTTTTTCTCCTTCTTTTTTGAATTTCATTAGAAATCCATTAGGAGAATAAAGAGTGGTTTTTGGTAATTGTACCATAGTACAAGAAAAATGTTTAATAAACATTTCTTTTTCTTGTTTTATTTCCATAGTATGGAATGCTTCTTCAATAATAGCTATCATCATAATTGTCTCCATAATATATTTTGTTTTTGATTTTATTGACATATACTAATTTCAAGGAAAAAAACAAGACTTGAATTTTTTCTACAAATACTATATAGTATTTTCAATCTTTCAATCTTTCAATCTTTCACTCTTTCATTATGAAAATTGTCTATTATCTTACTCCATCAAGCTTCTGTTTCGGAGTGAAAAGGTCTATAGATCAACTCAATGATATTATTTCCCGCCATCCAGGCGAGAAGATTTTTTGCGTACATGCTTTGGTTCATAATCCTAAAGTTACGAAGGAATTCGAGAGACAAGGAGTGGTTTTTATAGAGCACATGGATGATATTCAGCTCGATACATCTATCGTCGTGTTTTCTGCACATGGAACAAATAGGGACGTATTGACTCAAGCTAAACAGAGATTTAAAGCAGTATATAATTTAGAATGTCCTTTCGTAACCAAGATATATACAGAAATTGAAGGGTTCATAGATCAAGGAATAACTACATTTTTTTATATAGGCAAAGAGAATCATCAAGAAGGGAAAAATGTCGTAGAATATATTATATCGAAGTGAGGAATTCCATATATACTCCAAGACAAAGCATCTATACCAAAAATAGATCCAGATACAAAATTTGCGGTATTATCCCAAACGACGCTAAACTTTGCATATGTACAAGACATATTAGAAACAATAAAAAAAGAATATCCTCAAGCGTCTTTACCTATTCTCTCTGATGTCTGCAAAGCAACCTATGAAAGACAGGGAGTTGTGGCTCAGAATCTCGATAAATTCGATACTTTTATTGTCATATGAGGAAAAGAAAGCAACAACACCAAAGAGCTCTATAATATCTGAGTGAAAAACAACAAAAAAAGCTTCTACGGAGAATCGTTGGAAGATATCATCAAATATCCAGAAGAAGAATTATTTGCTCATGATATCGTGGCTATCACTTGAGGTGCATCTACACCGATAGAGGATATCAAGGAAGTTTTCGATTACTACAAAAACCATGGCTACGAGCCAAAAATGTTGGCATTGAAATAATTATATGATAAGTATTTTCTAGTTCATTCCAGGTATTCCACCACCTCCAAGCATGCTTGCCATATCAGAAGGATCTACTCAAAGGATCTCTTTTGTCTTTTCTCCGACAATCTCTTGAGCTTTTTCTTGTGCTTTCTGAAAACACTTGATGATGATAGCTTCGAGTTCTGATTTTTTCATAGGATCAAGCAATGAAGTATCGTTGATCTTAAGGTCTCTCAATTTCATCTCGCCGCTGATATCGACGACGATAGTGTCCTGTTCAGTACCGTCTGCTCAAGTAAATTTTCCTTCTTTTCATCTAATGATTAGGTTCTTGAGCGCATTCTGTAATGTTTTGTATTTATCATACATTTTTTTGAGCTCTCCGATTTTTCCAAACATGATATTTTATCAAATAATAAAAGACTGAATGAAAGATACTGAATTGATTTCTGTTTGCAATTATTTTTCTATCAACGAATAATTGATGATGAATTTTGCTATATCTCAGAAGATTTTTCCTGCAGTGGCGAATCACCATTGATTCTGTCTTGGTCTACGTACCTGGACAAGGATGATATACTGAGGATCGTCTTTGGTAATGATACCTACGAATGATCCATTCGTCCATCATTCTCATTGCATATATTTTCCCTTGTAGGAGATTTGTGATGTTCAGGTTTTTCCTCCAAGTTGATATCATTCGACCTTAGCATACTTCAATTCAGGGTTCTGTTCCATGACACTAAAAAGTCATACTTTCAGCGCTTCAGCGGTCTCTGGCCTAAAGATTTGCTTGATTATCTTGGTGGTGGTTGCATGATAGCTATTGGTCTTTTTGTCCAAGATACCTTTGATGATGGTTGGCTGGACATAATATCATCCATTTACTACAGCTCCATATGCAGCGGCAAGTTGAATAGGAGTCACGAGCAATCACTGTCAGAACGTATTGTTGAAGAATCTAGCATCGGAAACAGATGTTACGGATTCCACAAATCCAGCATCTTCGTTTGCAAGTTCTATTCAGGTGTTTTTTCCGAATCATAGTTTTTCTATATAATTATAGAATACTTCCTTGCCGAGCTTTTGTGCTATCCTTACCATTCCTACATTACAAGATCGTACAAACGCATGAAGGTAATTCCAATCGCCCATACAGGCATCTTCAGCGTTCTTGATGGTATAGATTCCTACTTTGACTTTCCCTGGATCATTATATGGATCATAGAATCTGATTTCATCAGTATCAAGTCCTATAGCGACCGTAAATGCTTTGAAGACACTTCATGGTTCATACGACATAGCGATATTTTTATCAACCAACACTTGCGGACCGTAGATATTCTTGGCAATGTATTTTGGTATTGTAGTGTCAGCTCTTTCATAGCTTGTCGCAAGCCTATATTCTCCTCAAGTATTAATGTATACCGGAGTCTCTACATGGCTCAGATCATCGATAATATATCATTGTTTAGGACCCAACGGCTGTATAGTGAAGGCGTCATTATAATTATTCGGATTATAGGAAGGGTAGGTAGCTGATGCTTTGACCTGGCCATTGAACGGATTGTAAACCAAAACGCTTATTGAATCATCTTCAAGGCTTTCATGGTATCTCTGGATGACACTCTCTACTTCTTTTTGTATTCCAATATCTATAGTAAGATAAACATCGTTTCCATCTTGCGCATTTTCAAGTTCAAATTCATTCGCTCACACCGGTCATATCCATGCAGAAGCACGTCATACAATTTTTCCATCTTTTCCACGGAGGGCATCATCAAAATACTGTTCGATACCATAGAATGCGTTATTGTTCTTATCAACATATCCCATGACATTGGAGAGAAATGATCCATACTGGTAATATCTTTTGACATATGATTCCATACCGAGTCCGTGCAAAAGCGGTATTCTATCACTGGAACGGGTCTGATAATAGGTATTTTTGAGATCCTTTATTTCCTGTGCGATGATTGGATTTGCATCAGAAATGATTTTTACGTATCTGTTTTCTTGCTTATAAAATGATTTTTCAAGATTCGGAAAATTTTCTAGATAGCCGTATTTCTCCAGGAGCTTTGCTATCGGTTCAACATCCCTGCTTACGCTACCTACGTTATTCGGTACTATATATACGTAATTGGTGCTCTGGATATCTATGTAATCGAGATTGAGTTTTGCGAGCTCTGCAAGAAAATTCGTGTTGGCAAAGAATCAGAGATAATTCTTGGGTTTGATTCAGATATAAATCATATTATTAAGTCTCGTCTTGATAAGCCCTTGCGCAATAGTCTCGTTGAAACCACTGAGGATTTGCTGCAGCTGGAGATCATATCCTGTCTGATCGTAGAGATATCGTCCGGAAGAGATTATACCGCTGCCATAATAAAAAAATTGAGGTTGGGGAGGAATAATCGTTGTTTGGGTAAAGAGCTCTATATTTTTGATGCACTGCAACTTTGTCACTTCCTGCATACCATAAAGCTCGCAGAAATGTCTATACACGAGAGGGGTTATGATGTCTACGAATTTTGGTTTGTCCCGTATGAATTTCGGATCGACGAAGATATTGTACATCGTGATGTTGTCGGTCAGTTGGATATGCTTTTCAGCTTTGTCGTCAGCATAGATATTTCCTCTCTTAGCCTTGAGTGATGTCTCACTCACATGCTGCTGATTGAGGAGCGTATCATAATATGAATGTCTGATAATCTGGAGATAGAAGAGCCTGAATATAAGCAACAAAAAAAGCAATCAAAAAAAACAGAGGAGATAGAATTCTCTGCTTACTCTGACAAATCTCAAAAAAGTATTGGTCTGCAATCGATGCTCCAATCTTTGATCGAAATTCTTATAGTGAGAGATTGATTTTATCATATCGTGAGGATAGTAGTAATTATTCATATCTATTTTTCAACCCTTTACAATCCAGCTATATTTTATGCACATAGTGTAGCAAAAAAATAGTTGCAAAAGGGGAAAAAATTTGTAGTATGGTAGACGAAATACAGTTTATAGAAAAACTTGATTTCGTATTCTATAAACCTATTATACCATCAACTTATTCCTTTTTAATTTCTTTATAAAGAAACAAATGAAAAAATTATCGTTAAAGGTAGTATCTCTCTTTGCTCTTGGAATACTTAGCGTATGAAGCATGTTTACATCTGCTCAGACCGTCACTACTCAGTTCGGTGATGCTTCAGCTACAAGCAATATAGGAATTTCAGGAACAGGAACATCACAAGGAGGAAAACTTATTGATGTTGCAAAAAGCTTCATCAACCGGTTACTCGGAATCTTGGCTCTTGTAGCTTTGGTTATTTTGCTTTGGGGAGGTTTCCAAATGGTTACTGCAGCTGGAGACGATGGAAAATACAAGAAAGGTTTCAAAATTTTGCAACAAGCAGCTATCGGATTGGTATTCATCGGAGTATCTCGGTTGGTTGTAAGCGTAATCTTCTGGTTACTTGGAGTAATTGGAGTATAATTTAGGTCTTGATTATCCAAGATAGTAACCCTGCCTATGGCAGGGTTTTTCTTTATGAGAAAAAAACTTTTTTGTTTGAAAAGCATTACCGGATTGTTATAGTAATATATCATTAAATCCGTAATCCGTAATTCATCAATCCTTTAATTAGAAAATCTATTCTGAATAATGCATATCCACGAATTCGAACTCCGCTATCGCGCATACAAATGATTGAATCATAAATTCAACCTCTGATGGGATCAGAATACTGTTTTGGAATTGACGAAAATATCCGATAAATGAGTGCCGACAAAACCCGTCCAGGAAATAGAACCAAAAGAACTTCATGAAATAACATTGGAAACCTACACTGCATTCAAAAAGAAATTTTTGGAAGAGCATAAAGACGAAAAAATAGGTGTAGCAACTCTAGGTGAATATATGGATCGTTTGGAATATGAACTTAAAGTGATAAAAGAAATGCACTTTAATTCATATTTTTTGATTGTGGCAGATTATGTCCGTCGAGCAAAAAAAAATATGATTGTTGTCGGTCCATGAAGATGATCAGGAGCAGGATCTATCTTAGCTTGGTTGATAAGGATAACCGATATAGACCCTTTACAATTTTGATTGCTTTTTGAGAGGTTTCTCAACCCTGCCAGAATTTCTATGCCCGATTTCGATATAGATTTCGAGGATGTACAAAGGGAAAAAGTAGTGCAATATGTCACTGAAAAATATGGACAGGATCAAGTGAGTTCCATAGGAACATATATGCAGATGGCGAGCAGGGCAGCGTTCAAGGATGTTGCGAGAGTGCTTGGCGTGCCGTTTGAAAAGTCGAATCAGATATCATGACTCATGCCTGATAAGATGTCATTACAACAAGCAGTGCAATCATCGGATGCTACTGAAGAGTTGAAAGCCATCTACGAATCTGATGAAAAAGTAAAGAGAGCAGCAGAACTTTCTGAAAAACTTGAAGGAAACATGAGACAATTGTGAGTGCATGCATGCGGTATCATCATTGCTCCGGAACCAGTCATGAAATATTCTCCCGTACAATACGCAAAAGAATGAGATACAACTATCATAACACAATACGACTGACCTACACTGGAAAATATCTGACTTTTGAAGATGGATTTCCTTGGACTAAGGAACCTTTCCGTGATCAAAAATTGCATCAAAATCCTGAAGAAAAAATATGAAAAGGAAAACAAAGAGCTTCCGGAAATGTTCAAAAGCTTTTTTGAAGATACCTCATTCCAACCACCGCTTGAGGATCCTTTTACATTCCAGAATGTCTTTCAAATAGGAAATACAACGTGAATATTCCAATTCGAGTCTAATGGTATGAGAAAATTTTTGATTAAATTGAAAGCAGATTCCATCAACGATCTCGTAGCTATGAACGCATTGTATCGTCCTGGTCCTATGGAATTTATCCCAAACTATATAGCGAGAAAAAATGGTGAAGAGCCTATTACGTATATGAGCGCTGAATTAAGAGAGATGCTGATAGAAAAATATGGTGAAGAGGAGACAGACAAAGAAAATATAAAATTGATAGAAGATCTCGCTCCAATTATGAATCTAACCTATGGTATTGCTGTCTATCAGGAACAGCTGATGTTTCTCGTACAGGCAATGGCAGGATTCTCCTTAGCAGAAGCTGATCTATTAAGAAGGTGAGTCGGTAAGAAGAAAAAAGAAATCATCGAGCAATTGAAAAAAGAATTTACCAAAAGAGCTAAAGAATTCAGAGACTATAAAAAAGAGACAGCAATCTATATCTATGAAAAAATGATAGAGCCTGCTGCTTCCTATTCCTTCAATAAATCGCATTCCGTATGCTATGCAATGATCGCATATCAGACTGCATATCTCAAAGCATATTATCCTGTGGAGTTCTATGCATCCTTGATTAGGTCCGTAGAGGAAGATACAGATGAATTGAGTATATATGTATATGAAGCACAGAATCAGGGTATCCCTGTCTTACCTCCACATATCAATTATTCGTTCAATCACGTCGCTGCTCTAGGGAAAGAAATCAGATTGGGATTTTTCTGCATCAAAGGATTGTGATTGGAAATAGGAGAGACTATTCAGGAAGAAAGAGAAAAGAATTGACCATATACGACTATAGAAGATTTCATCAAGAGATGTGCTTCTGTCATCAACAAGAAATCCGTAGAATGACTTATCAAATCATGAGCTTTCGATGATTTCTGAGATAGAGGAGTATTGTTAGCAAATGTAGAGACTATCCTCGAACGAGCAAAAAAAGGGAAAGATGCAGATATGGGACTCTTCGGTATGATGGAGATGAGTACAAAGATGACGCTCAAACCAGCACCGGAGACAACTATGATGGAAAGATTATTGCTCGAATATGAAGTATTCAAAGTGTTCGTTTCAGGCAATCCGCTGGATGGACTTTATACATATATCAAGAGATATAATTTTATCTCCCAGTTTAAGGAGAAGGAAAACTTCGGGAATTTCATCATCGTAGGATATATCAAGAATATACAGAGAGCTAAGAAGAAATGATTTTTCATTCAGATAGAAGATATCTCAGGGAATACTGAATTTTTTGTGAGAGAGACATTGAATTTAGAAAAATTCAATATTCTGATGATTTCAGGATTCAAAGGAAAATCATTGACCATAGAGAAAATCGTAAAGATCGATCGTGATCATCTGATTAAGCAGGCATGAAGTAAATATGATCCAGAAATGACAGTAGTTAGAGCAAAAGCATTGAGATTGAGACCCACAGATAAGCAGATAAACGAGACCAAATCGGAAGAGAAAATCGTAGAGGAGGAAGCTCCTATCCCTCCACAACAACAGAATACCTTCACGCTCCCTGATAGTGCACAGAAAATCAACGAATTGGTCACAATAATACAGACACATAAGGGCGACCAAGAGATTACGATAAGCGACAAAAAGTTTTCGCTCAATAGTGAATGAATACAGAAAATACAAGCTTTACTTGCCAAATAACCAAGATGGATAAAAAAGCAACGATAGCCAAATGCATGATCGAGCAAGCTAAGAAAATAGCTATTTTCTGACATATGAGCCCCGACGGTGACTGTATCGGATCTATGCTTGGATTGGGAAGATTGCTTGAAAAACAGAAAAAGAACGTCAGCTATTTCGTACCAAACAAACCGAGTAAGGTGTATGGATTCATAAAGAATATCAAAAGGCTCAAGAGCAATTTCGATTACAAAAAATATGATCTATTATTGTTCGTAGACTTTACCGGGATAGATCGTATGGGAATAATATCTCAGTCTAAACCTTGATACTTCGACAATAAATCTATAGTCGTATTTGATCATCATATCGGCAATGGATTGGAGCATGGTATCATCGTAAAGGATGTACATAGTATCAGTACATGCGAAATCTTATTTGAATACACCTCAAAACGACGGCCAAAACTCTATGATCAAGAGGTGGCTACCTATTTCTATCTTGGCATAACTTCAGATTCATGAAATTTCCTATTTGAGGAAGATCACATCAGGACGTTCAAAAATGTCGTCAAATTGCTGAAACTGTGAGCAGATAAGGATTACGTAGTAAACAATCTTATGCGCAAAAGATCCTTGAATTCGATAAAATTCTTACAGCTATTGCTCAATAGGATCAAACAACATAATGATATCCTCTATACCTATTATGATGAAAATGAATTGGGAAAATACGATATCGATCAAGAAGAGGCTGCATACGGATTGCACATCATCCAAAATATCGATGGTCCGAAAGTAGTATTGTTGATGAGAAAAATATGAGACACTATCAGATGATCATTGAGAGCCAAAAAGATAGAAGGAGAATTACGTAGTAAAACCATTGACTGCAACAAGATAGCAAAATCTCTCGGATGATGAGGACATAAGCTTGCTGCATGATTCGGCGTACCGGTCAAGGGGAAATTTGAACAGCAGATAGAAACTATTGTCAAACATATCAATAAAATAACAAAAATAGAAGCATAATCCTTTATATGCTGTCCTATATCTATGAAAAGAAAATATAATGTCGTTCTTCGCTTATTGAGACCGGTGATGCATATCGGAATCATTATCGTGATTTTTTATGTGATGTATAGGATTCGTTTGTTTACGGATCTTATTCCAGGCGTACAACTCAGGATACCGGTAATCAATTACCAGGAGAATATGGCGTTTTGAATCATATCAGCTTTCGCGTTCGTAGTGATCTGAATTGCCAAGAGCTTATACGAGCTCAATAAACCTGTCCAAAGATATTTCCAAACATTTACCAAAACGTGGATCTATCGGATTATTACTATCACTTTCATAGGATATTTCTGACAGGGATTTGTATTTTTCTTCTGAATCTCGAGATTCATTATCGTACTAGGTGCATTAGTGAGTTTCGCTGCGCTTTTCCTCTTTGACCAAGTACGGAATTATATGGAAGCAAAAAGACATAAGGAAGGAGATAATAAAATATTGATTATAGGAAGCAACACATTGGAAAGCTACAAAGCGATAGAGAAAATCAAGAATGGCTTTTCATTCAAGACAGAATTCATTACCCATAAGGAGATCGATGATATCGATATTACGAAATATTTTATCGTGGTCGCTGTAGGAAGCTTTGAAAAAGAAACTCTGCAAAATATTTTCGAAAAGGTGAGATTCAGCGATAATACCAGATTCTATCATATCAGCGAAGGATTCTTTTTGGAAGATGTTGTCTATTCGCCAGAAAATATCGATAATATCATAGCGCTTGAATATAAGCATTCCAAGCTAGATGGACGATCTATCATCATAAAGAAATTCGTCGATCTTTTGGCTGCATCGTTATTGATTATCATAACATCGCCGATCATGTTGTTGGTAGCTATCGCTATCAAACTGGAATCTCGCGGACCGGTATTGTACAAATCCAAGAGAGTCGGAAAATACGGAAATCTCTTTACCTTCCTCAAATTCCGCAGTATGTATACCCATCTCAGTGTAGGATACGGCGGCAAGGAAGCAGATGAATTATATAAGAAGTTGATCCAATCAGATGCAAATGTGAGACAATGAGTATTGCCAAAAATCCATAATGATCCAAGAGTGACAAGAGTAGGAAGATTTATCAGAAAGACATCGATTGATGAATTACCACAGTTGTTCTGTGTGCTACGAGGGACAATGTCACTCGTATGACCGAGGCCGCATCTGCCAAATGAAGTCAAGAACTACGAATCACGACAAAAGAGATTGCTCTCTATCAGGCCTGGTATCACTGGATATGCACAAGTATTCTGAAGGGATAATTTAGATTTTGAAGAAGAGGCAAAACTTGATCTCTACTATATCCAGAACCGATCATTGTTTTTGGATATATATATTATTTTAGCTACCTTCGGCGTAGTGTTTAAGGGAAAATAAAAAATTTTTTAAAATCAATTAAACGATTTATTAATTGCGAATTTCGGATTGCGAATTTATATGGTAAATAGTAAAAACATGAAAATAGAAAAATTTGAAGATATACCAGTATGGAAATTAGCATTAAAAATAACTAAATTGATTTATGATATTTCTTCTACAGAAAAATTTGCTAAGGATTACTGATTAAAGGATCAAATAAGAAGAGCAGTTGTCTCAATAAGTAGCAATATAGTTGAATGATTTGAAAAAAATAACAATAATGAATTCGTGAGATATTTAAAAATAGCAAAATGAAGTTGTTGAGAGACAAGGAATCAAGCATATATTGCATTAGTGGTTTGATATATCACTCAAAAAGATTTTGATGAAATAAATAATTTATTATTAGAAACAGGAAAACAAATAGGGTGATTTATAAAATATTTAGAAGAACTAAAAAAAACAAAAAAACTTAATGATAAAAAAATTCGTAATTCGTAATTCGTAATCTTTTAATCAATTAATTAATTGTTGTGAATTTAGGAGAACAAACAAAAACGATTCAGTCTTTCATAAAAGCGCATCACGATATCGGCGAGCTGTCCGAAAAAGAAGTGTCAGAATTTTATCTGAAATTGATTGATTGTGTCGTAGATCATAATCATCTGTATTATATAGAGAATAAGCCGATTATCTCCGATAAGGAATATGATGAGCTTTTCGATTATCTCAAAAAAATAGAAGAGCATTTTCCGCAACTCATCACCTCAAATAGTCCGACACAGACGTTGGTAGGACAGATCAGTGAATGATTCAAACAAGCAAAGCATGAGACTAAATTGATGTCATTGGAAAACACCTATAATGCAAAAGATCTCGAAGAACGGGATGAGAGAATAAAAAAAATACTTCTGAAAGATAATCCTGATACAAAGATTTCCTATCGCGTAGAACCAAAATTCGACGGATTGAGTGTGGAACTTATCTATAAAAACTGATTGTTTAGTCAAGCAATCACACGCGGAGATGGTCGAGTAGGAGACGATATAACAGAGAACGTGAAGACAATAAAAAATGTTCCAAAAAAGATTTCTTTCAAATGAGTAGAATATAGTGAAATTCATGTCAGAGGAGAAATTCTGATGCCAAAATCTATGCGGAAAGAGATCAACAAAGAAAGAGAAGAAGATGGAGAGACTCCATTTGCGAATACAAGAAATGCAGCAGCAGGAAGTATCAAATTATTAGATCCAAAA
The DNA here is from genome assembly GCA_964560855.1 of uncultured Candidatus Peribacteria bacterium. GTDB lineage: Bacteria > Patescibacteriota > Gracilibacteria > Absconditabacterales > Absconditicoccaceae > CAJBLF01. Next base: position 23,886 of record CAZLLU010000008.1, read on the forward strand.
GAAGTAGCAAAAAGAGGATTGGTATGTTACCTCTATGATCCATTATGAGAATTTACGGGAAAATATGATCTAAAAAAAGATTTATGACTTCCAGTATTTTCACGAGAAAAGAAAGGTCTCCATATAGGAGAAATCATCAAACTCTGTGAGGATCCAATAACAAAAAAGTTTTTGGAAGAACAGGATATTGAATTTGATGGACTAGTTATAAAGGTTGAAGATAAAGAACAACGCGAATTGATCTGAGCTACTGATCACCACCCAAGACGGGCAGTAGCCTATAAATTCCCTGCACAACTCGCAGCCACACAAATAACATCAGTAGATTTTCAAGTAGGAAGGACGTGAATCATTACGCCGGTTGCAAATTTCAATCCTGTGCAATTAAGTGGAGCAATACTCAAGAGAGTCAGTCTTCATAATTTTGATTTCATTAAAGAAAAAGATATTCACATTAATGATTGGATTCGATTGCAAAGAAGTGGTGAAGTGATTCCTTATATTGTAAGCGTCATTACTGATAGAAGAATCGGAAAAGAAATAACTATCCATCCGCCAAAACATTGTCCTTCATGTAACGAGCCAGTAACAAATATCGATATCCATTATTATTGCACCAATCCACATTGTCCAGAAAAAACCAAGCAACAAATCTTACATTTTGTAAGCAAAAACTGCATGAATATTCAGGGCATAGGAGAAAGCGTGGTGGATCTTCTAGTAGAAAATAAGATTATAGAAAATATTGCAGATATCTATAAACTCAAGGATATCAATATTCAGCTCAAACTTTTGAAATTTCCATGATTTGGAGATAAGAAAGTTGCTGAAATCGTTAAAGGAGTAGAGGAATCAAAGCATAAAGCAGTATGGAGATTATTGAACGGATTAGGAATACCACACGTAGGCAAAAAGATGGCACAGGACCTTTCTGAATGAATACAGAGTGCAGAATTCAGAATTCAGAATGAAGGAGAGATGATAAAATTATTGACCAACGAAGACTTTTTACGTTCAATTTATGGCATCGGAGAAAAAACAGTAGAAAGCATCACGAAGTTTTTCAGCACCAAACATAATCTAAAAATATTGGATGAATTGAAAAATTATGGAGTGAATTTGGATCCAAAAAAATATTCAGATGTTTTAAACGCCGACGAAGCGAAAGGCAGCTTTTCGATTACGTGATCATTTCCTATTCCAAGAGAAAAGATTGCTGACTATTTTCAAAAGAACGGCTATATCTTCCACGAATCACCAACCAAGACGACGGATTTTATGCTCATCGGAGAAAAAGCAGGAAGTAAAAAAGCCAAAGCAGAAGAGCTATGACTCAAGATGTATGAAGGACGAGATACTATCACTAAACAGTTCCCATTCTTGAAAAACATTCCAACGGGAGAAAGTAAACCTAAACTGCAAAGCTTATTTTAAACCGTTCTAGCGCCATCCCGGCGTTAAAATATTGCAGCTGGAATCAATACAAAATGGTCGCTTTTAGATTCCGGTTGCAAGCTCCGTTAATAACACCGGAATGACGTAATGATGTATATATTATTTGATTATAGGTATTTATGCTCACTAAAGTTACTCTCGCTTTTCTCAAAGCGGTCAAAGAAAATAATAACGTTCAACGGATGGATAAGAACAGAGATCTCTACAAGATGGAAAGGGAAAATTTTTTTGATTTTGCAAAAAAGCTGATTAGCGAGACTGCTAAGTTCGATAAAAATATTTGAACATTAGAGGTTAAAGATGCAACTTTTCGTTTCAATAAAGATATTCGTTTTACCAAAGATAAATCTCCTTATAAGACGAATTTTGGAGTCATCATCCGTGAAGAAGGAAAACACGGGATCGATGCAGGATATTACGTCCATATAGAACCAGGGGAATGTTTTATTTGATGAGGGTTGTATATGCCGCCAGCACCGGTATTGCAAAGAGTCAGGGGATATATCGCAAAAAATTACAAGCAAGTACACAAGATACTTAGTGTGCCAACATTCAAGAAAACGTTCGGCTCACTACAATGAGATACATTACAGAAAGTGCCTAAAGGATTCGATAAAAATCATAAAGCAGGGGAGCTGCTCAAGATGAAATCGTTTTTTGTAGGACATAAAGTGAATGACAAAAAAGTCCTACAAGAGGACTTCATGGAATATTGTATTTCAGTTTTCAAGATTATGAAACCATTGAATGACTTTTTCAATAAAGCAATTTCTTAGCTATCTATAATATTCATCGTTTTTCCATTTATAGGGATTGAGCTCTATATATTCCTGTATTCTTTGAAAATCTTGTTCGTTGCGAATTACGTGATCATAGAATGATTTTTGTCGTTTAAAATCTGTGAGTCACATTTTGTGTAAACGTTTAGACGTAATTCGTTTAAATCATTTAATAATAGTTGATAGTTCTCCGTAGGGGCGATTATTAATCGCCTCATTTGCATCAATACTTATTATTCAATGGATATGATTGGGTATAACTACAAATCCTTCTAAACTCACATTTTCATATACCGAAGAAATATCGTACCGATATTTTTCAATAATTTTTCAATACATATTTAGGCGGATAGTATCCGCCCCTACATCAATGTCTCAAAAATATACTTGTTTATTTTGCACACACAAAGTCACAAAAAAATATCATTTATTATATAACCACATTCATAATCTATTCTTCTTACGAATTATTACCATTTTTCTATTATCCAGCAATAAACTCTTTGATATATTTTTCTATTTCTTCTGCCTTACTATCGATAAAGTCTTTTTCTTCTTTTTTGAAAGAGTGGAGGACGTAATCAGCAACATCCTCTTTGTTCAATGGCCTATCGACTCCTATTCTCAACCTTCGAAAGTCATTAGTCCCTAATTTTGCTATGATATCTTTGAGACCGTTATGACCGGCGCTGCTTCCTCATAATTTCAGCTGAATCTTTCCTACGGGGAGATCGATATCATCATGGATAATGAGAATATCCTTAGGCTCTATCTTGTAGAAATTCGCTAGTGCTCATACAGCTCATCATGAACGATTCATAAATTCCATAGGTTTCAAAAAAACTATTTTCTGATTTTCGATATCCGCTTCAATCATCTCTCACTTCCGTTTATTCTGATATTCTCGCTTGCCTGCTTTTTCTCGATCAACAAAATTATCTATCGTAATAAATCCGATATTATGTCTTGTTTTAGCGTATTCAGCTCATGGGTTTCCAAGTCAGACAATTAATTTCATTGAAACGAAATATGAATGATGAAAGATGAATGATGATTAAATTGTAAAAAATGAACTATTATAAAATTACGATAGTCGATGTAGATACAATACCAACATTATTCATTATTAATTATTCATTATTAATTAAATTTAATCTACTATATCCTGCATCTCGAAGAACTCGATAACATCTCCTACCTCGATCTTTTTACCTGTAGTTACCTTAACACCGCATTCTTCGCCTTCTCCCACTTCTTTAACCTCATCTTTGTTCTTATGTAAAGAGACGATATTACCGTTACAAAGGATATCTTCACCTCTCATGACGGTAAATTTAGGCTTGCCATGCAATTTTCCATAGATAACTTTTCCTCAGATTGTCATGTCCTTGTTCTTGGTAAAGAAGACTCATAGGACTTCGAGTTTAGCGAACATCACTTCATGCTTTTCTATCTCTACCATACCCAACAATAGTTTATCAAGGTAATCAGTAAGTTCATAGATGATATCAAAATTTTTCATTTCTATCTTGAGACTATCAGCTTTCTTCTTAAGCAATGCATTCAAAGAAATATTGAATCCGAGAAGTAACGCTCATGATGCTTGAGCCAATGCGAGATCTGAATCAGAGAAATGTCCCACATTTGCCTGGATGACTTTGATTGTGACATTCTTCGGCAATTGAATACCGCTTACTGCTTGTTGCAAAGCTTCCAAACTACTTGAACCATCAGACTTCAATATAAGTTTCAATTCAGCTCATTGAGTACCTGATTGTAACTGGTTGATGAATTGATGGACAGCAGATTCACCGGTATCTTTTTTGACTTGCTCTTGGATAAGTGCAATCTTTTCGTGTGCTTCCTTTTCATTTTTCACTACTTCCACAATACGTCCTGGATCAGGCAATTCTCCTATTCACAATACCTGTACTGGTTCTCAACCAGTAGCAGATTGGATATTTTTTCATCTTCGATCTTGCATTCTCCTGATCTTACCTGTTGTATTGTAAGCAACGATAATATCTCAGACTTTCAATGTTCATGTCATTACGATGATTGTAGAAACGACTCCTTGCTTAGGGTCCATATGTGCATCTACAACGACACCGACAGCTGATCTCTTTGGATTGTATTTGAGGTCGAGCATCTCAGCTTGCAGAAGTACTTGTTCAAGCAATTCAGGGATACCTTGTCCGGTCTTGGAAGAAATACCGATCATAGGCGTATCTCCTCATCGATCTTCTGGCGTCAATCCCGCTGCTGCGAGATCCTGTTTGATCTGATCCATATTTTTTCCTGGCTTATCTATTTTCGTTATTGCAACGATGATAGGTACACCAGATTCTTTTGCGTGTCAGATAGACTCTATCGTTTGTGGCATCACACTATCGTCAGCTGCGACGACGATGATCGCTATATTCGTCAATTTCGCTCATCTCGCTCTCAAACTCGTAAACAATTCATGTCCTGGAGTATCGATGAAACAGATATCTTTTCCATTATAATTTACTACAGAAGCTCAGATGGATTGTGTTATTCAGCCGGCTTCACCTTCAGCGACTACGGTCTTTCTAAGATAATCAAGCAATGATGTTTTTCCATGATCTACGTGTCCCATGACGGTAACGATAGGAGAACGAGGTAATAATGTCTCTGCTTCCTTGTCCATATCCAATATCGCTTGGAGATCTCCGCTCATAAATGTTTGGACATCAACCTTATTTTCAGGTTTTTTGACGGCGATATCAAATTCTGCGGCGATCAACGCTGCCGTATCGAAATCCAATGATGCAGTGATAGAAGTCATTATCTTATTTTGTAAGAGTTTTTTCATAAGCTCTGGTAATGGTACTCCCATCTTTTCAGAGAACTCTTTGACAGTGATTTTGTCTTCTATATAGATTTCTGATTTTTTAACGAGATTAGCTGAGGTCGTAGCAATCTTCTGTATTTTTGGAACTGCTGGTGCAGGTTGGATTTCAGGTCTGTTCTGCTTTTGTACAGGTTTATATTGATGCTGTGATGGTTTACCTTGGGAAAATGTAGGTTTATTGAATGCTCTATGCGGCTGATCTCCTCTTTGTGGAGGTCTGCTAGATTTCGCAGGTCTTGCGGGTTTTGCAGGTCTTCTTTCTCTTCCGACAAAAGAAGAATCTTCTCTTCAGACTATTTTCGTCGTACCTACTTCCACTTTATCGAACGAGAACGATGCGCGTCTTGGCTTCTCGAGAACGATACTTTCCTGTTCTTCTTGTTCTATGCGTTTTTCTTCCTCTTTTTGCTTTTCGGTCTTCTCGACTTTCTTGAATCCGAGTCATGAGAGAAACCCACCTCATCAACCTAATTCATCGGCTTTGAGTACTTTCGCAGTAGTCTCTTTTTCAACTTCTGGTTTATCTGCTACGGCAGGCGCTTTTTTTGCCTTTTTTTCGGAAGCAACCGCTTCTTTTTTTACGGTTTTGGCTTTGGCTGGTGCTTTTTTAGCTGCTGGTTTCG
>CAZLLU010000009.1:0-28269 GCA_964560855.1 uncultured Candidatus Peribacteria bacterium
ATGAATGATGAATGTTTGTTTTATTTACGGACTATTGCGATGAAAGAAAATATTATACAAGATAAAACACTTGAATTTTCTATTAAACTCGCAAAATTTTATATATCATTGAAGGATAAAAAATATTATGAAATAGCTTCGCAGTTATTTAGAAGTTGAACTAGTATATGAGCTAATGTTGCTGAAGCGCAGTGAGCAGCAAGTAAAAAAGACTTTATAAATAAAATGACTATAGCACTTAAAGAATCTTATGAAACATTATATCGATTAAGAATTCTTAAGGATTGATTTGCCGAAAATGTAGATGAAATAAAGGTTGATTGTGAATCTATTGTTAGAATATTAGCGACTATTGTTAAGCCTTCAAAAGAATAGAAAATATTCCAAAATTATTCATTATTCATTTTTAATTATTAATTTATTTTTATGGTATTGCGTCCAGGAGGATTTCCAGAATATAGTCCAGCTCAACAGATTGTTTTTGATGATATCGTAAAAATCATAGAAAAACATTACAAGCAATTTTGATATACCCATATCCATACGCCGGCAGTAGAAACAAATTCGGTTTTACTTTCCAAAAACGGTGAAGAGACCGGTAAACAGATTTTTTGACTGTATGGGTTGGCGCAATGAGCAGAGGATTTGAAAGACTATGCATTGCATTTCGATCTGACCGTGCCTTTCGCGAGATATGTCTTGGATTGGGAGAATGAATTATCTTTCCCGTTTAAACGCTATCAGATTCAACCCGTTTGGAGAGGCGAGAGAGCTCAGAAATGAAGATATAGAGAGTTCTGGCAATGTGACGTTGATGTTATTCGAAAGGATGATAAAAAATCAGATTATTTGTATTATGATGCAGAAGTTATTCTGGACTTATATAAAGCGCTTCGTGAAATCGTTGCTTATGGAAATTTGGATGATGAACCAATCTTCCATATCAACAATAAGAAACTAGTAAATTGATTGTTATTGGCTTTGTTCAAGACTCCTGAACTAAAACAGCAAGTATCTACGTTGATAGATAAATATACCAAGATTGGCGAGGAAAAATTCATCCTTTCGCTCAAGGACTTGAATATACAAGATAAGGAGATAGAGAAGCTTTTGCAATTCTTACATCTCGATATCAAACATGAACAAGATCTTCTCGCTCTTAGGGGATTCGTGGATAGCAATGAATTCGCTACTGGAATAGATGAGTTAGCTATTGTGATGAAATATCTCGACATGTTCAATGAAACGATGTGATGAGTAGGGTACAAGATTGATTTTAAAATAGTTAGAGGGCTGGATTATTACACATGAACTGTATTTGAATGCTCTTTGAAAAATGATGCTGCATTATGATCTATCTGTGGATGAGGAAGATATGATAATCTTACGGGATATATCGATCCAAAGAAAAAAGACTATTGTTGAGTTGGTGGAAGTATCGGAATATCTAGGTTATTGGGAAAAATGTTTGAAAAGGAGAATATCGCCCATGAGCAGAAGACGGTAACGGAATATCTATTTGTTAATTTTAATGAAACGCTCCAGGATATCTTTGCACTTGCTGGCGTGTTCGTTGCTGAATGAAAAAATATTGAGATTTATCCGTTTGCAGACAAGTTGGGTAAACAATTTGCGTATGCTGATAAAAAAGGCATCCCGCATGTTGTCATTTTCGGTGAGGGAGAGAAAGCATTGAAAAGATATAAGGTCAAGGAAATGAAGACAGGAGAAGAAAAAGAAATCAGTCTTTAATTTAAAGTTCAAAGCTCGAAGTATGGCAAAATAGCAATAGTCTATAATAAGACAATTCCATCATTATTCATTATTAATTTTTAATTATTCATTACTTCTAACGTATGTCATTGTTCCAATTCGTCATCATTCTTTCGGCGTTTGTGTTCATCTTGTTTGGACTTGATCTCTACAAACGCAAAAAAATGAATGTCCTTCATTTCGTGGTATTTTTCATCGGATGAGGTATGGTCGTTATTTTCGGGTTGAATCAGGACTTATTGAATCAGTTCGGTAGATTCTTCGGTATAGCTAGAGGTGCTGATCTGCTTGTCTATGTCTCTTTGATCGTTCTTTTCTATTTCTATATCGATGCATTAAATAAACAGACCAAAGATAAATTTCAACTGACCAGACTTATCTCTCAGACCGCTATCGATAAAGGGTATAGTGAAAACAAAGAGAAGATTGCTCATCGAAAAAATATATCAGAAAAAGATGATTTCATTTTTAATGTCAGAGTCTATAACGAAGAAGCCTCAGTAGTTTCCAAAGTCATCGATGAAATCATCGCTGCTGGCTTCAAAAAAATAGTGCTTATCAGTGACGGTTCTCCTGTGGTTTCTACTTTGTATGAAAAACAGCGCCAATATCCTGATGCTATGATCATTGTCCTTACACATACGATCAATAGAGGAGGTGGAGCAGCCAATCAGACCGGATATAATTTCGTCAAAGCTTATGGAGATGAACTCAAGATTAAACGATTTGTCGGTTTCGATTCTGACGGACAGATGGATATCAAAGATATGGAAACATTTATCAGATATATTCATCAGGATGAAAAATTAGGTTTGGATTTAGAAAATAAAAGACCTGATCTCTATCTGTGATCGAGATTTGTCCCAGGAGGAAAGAGTGAAAACATTCCACCTATGAGAAAATTTATTCTTCGTATAGCGAGGCTGGTTACTAGGATTTTCTATGGTACTAAAGTATCTGATCCGCATTGTGGATATAGAGTTGTTTCGCTCCCCGCATTGAGAAAATTTGTGCTTACTGCTGATGGTATGCATTATGCCAATGAAGTGAATGAACAGATAAAAAGACATCATATGAAATATATTGAAGTCCCTATACATATCAGATATACAGAGTATAGTTTGAATAAATGACAGAAGAATTCTAATAGTTTGAGACTTGCTGCCGAAATGATTTACAAGAAAATTTTTTACAGATAGTAATTCATTGATTACTTGATTACGAATTTCGGATTACGAATTAAAAAAATCCGCAATGCGTAATTTGCAATTATTTAATTCGTTAAATTATAAAAAATGATTGATTTGAAGAAAGTTCGTGACGATATCGAAGGATATAAAGCGATTTGTCAAAAAAAAGGAAAGAAGATCGATGTCGAAGCTGTGCTCGCAAAAGATGATCAGAGAAAAGAGCTTCAACAAAAGATCGATGCAATGAAATTTCAGCAGAAAGAGTTGGCTGCAAAAAAAGATTATGATGGAGCTAAAGCTTTGAAAACCGATATTCAGTGATTGGAAGAGCAATATGAAACAGTCGTCAAAGAACTTAATGCTGAACTTTTGAAGATGCCAAATACTGCGTTGCATCCTGACGTACCTGTCGGAAAGGACGATAGTGAAAATGTTGTAGTGAAGACTTTTGGAGATGTACCAAATTTTGGTTTTGAACCAAAAGATCATATGACACTTATGAAACAATATGATATGATTGATGTTGAAAGGGGCGTTAAATTGGCTTGAGCTCGTAGCTATTTTTTGAAATGAGATGGAATGCTTCTCGAACAGGCGGTATTGCAATATACGCTCAAAAAACTTGTAGCAAAATGATTTACTCCTATGAATGTACCGAATATCGTTAATCCGGAATGCCTTATCGGAACGTGATATTTCCCTGGAGGAGAGGAGGATGCTTATTGGATGGAAAGAGATAACCAACGATTGATAGGGACATCAGAGATCCCTGTCACCGCGTATCATATGGATGAGGTTTTGGAAGAAAAAGAATTGCCGAAGAAATACTGTGGATATTCCGCTTGTTTCAGAAGGGAGGCCGGAACCTATGGAAAAGATACTGCAGGTTTATACAGAGTCCATCAATTCAATAAGGTCGAACAAGTGGTGCTCTTACCGGAAGATGAAAAGATGTCCAATGAATATCATCAGCAAATTTTACAGAATTCTATGGATATCCTCGATGATTTAAAACTTCCGTATCGTTTGTTGCAATTATGTTCTGGTGATCTAGCTATCGGTAAATACAATTCTCATGATTTGGAATGCTGGATGCCATCACGTAACGCGTACGGAGAAACGCATTCTGTTACTTCATTTTTGGACTTCCAGGCACGCAGATTAAATTTACGTTATCGCGATAGCGAAGGAAAAATTAAATACTGTTATACCATGAATAATACTGCTATAGCTACACCGAGAATTCTTATCGCTATCATAGAAAATAACCAACAAGCTGATGGGACAATAAAGATTCCTGAAGTTTTGGTGCCATATATGGGGAAGGAGTTTATTTGAATTAAGAATTACTAATTACGAATTAAGAATTAAGAATTACGAATTGAAAATTAAGAATTAAGAATTAAGAATTAAGAATTAAAATAATTTAAAAACTTAGTCTTTGGGCTAAGTTTTTTTTGTAAACAAAAAAAATTCCATTGCTGGAACTCCTTTTGGTGACAGAACTGGGATGTAGTCGCTCGGTTGTTATCTAGAGTCTGGAGGCACCGATGGGATTCGAACCCATGAACCGAGGTTTTGCAGACCTGTCTATTAGACCACTCTAGCACGGTGCCATCTTGGTCGCGCTGCATATATACGAATTCAGTCTAGCTTTTCAAACAAAAATGCATTACAGATGTTTCATTTCTCTATCCATCTGTTTTTTGATATCTTTTTCTTTGAGAATCTGTTTTTTCTCTATCTTTCTCATGAGCTTTGCTACTCATATCCTTAATTTGATCAATCCTTTTTTGTTCACGAATATCTCCAATGGAATGATGGTGTTTCCTGATTTGTCCAATGCAGCTGCTATCTTTGCTAATTCTTTCTTTGTCACCAATAATTTCCTTTTCCCTTTCGGCTGATATCCTGGCACCAATGCGTGCGATGTTTTTTCGTAGAGCGGGATATCCATATTCATGATCCATAATTCCTTATTGTCTAATCTCACAAAACTATCTTTGATATTTACATGGCTCTCTTTTACTGATTTCACTTCGTGTCATTTCAAAATGATTCAGGCTTCGTATTCTTTGTCGACCTGATAATCGTGGTATGCATGTCTATTTTTGCTGATACTTTTCATATAAAAGCTAATGAACAATGAAAAATGAATAATGAAAAATGTTGGATTTGCTTTGAAATGAATTATCGTATATTACTATAGTCTATAAAAGACAAATCGTACATTATTTATTATAAATTATTAATTTTTAATTAATTTTTAGGTTCTACCCGGTTAATCTTTGTGTTTCCAGCTCAGAGATTTATGTAGATGTTGAGCGTGCTTTTTGCGTCTTTCAGATTCTGTGATTGGAAATAATGTCCGGAAAGCGTATCGAAGTCTGTCAGTCTGAGCTTTCCTATGAGATGTTTATAATACATCATTACACCGACATCTTTTGGAATATCCAATTTGATATTGGCTGCAGTACCTTGGATCTCTATCTTGCTGCCTGAAAGTACATTTCCTATTCTCATGGTGATGTCGTTTATTCCGCCATGAAATTTGAGCGTTTTCCGTTGAAAATTCGTCAGATCGATGGTGTGTAGTCAGAGGAAATTTTTTATATACATGAGATCAAACCTATTTTTTCCTGGTACTACAAGATCGATATTGCTTTGATAATTTTGGAGGATGTTCCGATTGCAATCTTCATTGAGTTTGAGATATCTTACGTTCTCATTTCTTCCTGAACTGATCAAAAGATTTCTGTCAGAATTCCGTGTTCATTTGATATTTTCGCTATTTCCTGTTCCTTCGATATATGAATTTCCTATCAAGGTATTCAGATAAAGATTTGTTTTTGTGCTTTTATCTTTTTCTGGGAGTTGATAGTTCATCGCAATACCTTCTTTTCGTTTAGTCGATGGATTGAGTCAGGTATAGATACCTATTGTGAATATTCATCCAAAGACTCACAAAAATAATATCAATCAAAAGATTTTTCCGAAAAGTCATCTATAGCTTCGGATGATGATAGTACTCAATATAATGACGAGCGGATAGATCTGATTGAGTTTAAAAGTATTTATGGATAATTCAATCAATCCTGTAGATTCTCCGAACATGAGGAATCCTATTGCGAGTAATGCTATGATGGTCAGTGTCCTAAAAAATCCGTGGATTCTCTGCTTTTTGTAGACGATTTTTTCCACTACCTGGATGACTGGCGGTTGTTGTGTAAAAAACTGTGGCACTTGTGGTTCTGGCTCTTGTATCGGTGGAGATGGGGGAGTGTATACCGGTATGGATTCTTTTTCCTCTGGTATTTGTTCTGTTTGGAGCTCTTCATCTAAGCTTTTCCCCAATTCTTTTTCTACAAAGTTTTTTGCTTCGACCATAATTTCATTGCTAGATGATAAAATAGTTATAAGCTTAAAGCTGAAAGCAGAAAGCTGTAGTTTTGTATTTACGGCTTTAAACTTAAAGCTTGATGCTTTGTGTTTATAAGATTATGTCTTCCCATTTCACTCTTTCTTGTTTCATACTTTCTCTTTCTCTGATGGTTACTGTACCATCTTCAATACTCTGATGATCTACAGTGATGCAATATGGCGTTCCGATCTCATCTTGTCTGCGATATCTTTTTCCGATAGCTCATCCGTCATCGTATTCACATTTATATTCTTTGCTTAAATGCTTGAATATCTTCTCTGCCATAGCTGTTTGGTTATCATCTTTTTTTACTAGAGGGAGAACTGCAAATTTTATCGGAGCTAATTGCTTTGGAAATCTTACTACTACGCGAGATTCTCAATTTTCTAAAGTCTCTTCATCATAGAATTCTAACATCGTTACCATAACTTGTCTTCCTAATCCAAATGATGCTTCAATGCATCGAGGGATATATCTTTCTCCTGTGAAAGGATCAGAATATTGCATATCTTTGCCGCTTGTCTCTTGATGCTGTTTGAGATCAAAGTCTGTCCTGTTGTGTATTCACTGTATCTCTCAGAATCCTCGTGGATAAAGGTATTCTACGTCTGTCGCAGCAGCTGCATAATGAGCGAGTTTTTCGTGGTCTTTGAATCTGAGATGTTCAGGATTGATATTGATAATCTCTGTCCAATACTTCATACAATCATTTTTTCGTTGATTATAGATTTCCATAGCTTTTTCACTATCGTTTTTTACAAAATATTCTATTTCCATTTGCTCAAATTCCCTTGTTCTGTAGAGAAATTGTCCTGGAGTGATTTCATTTCTGAACGCTTTTCCTATCTGTGCTAATCCAAATGGGATTCTTGATCTTGTTGTGTCCAATATTGCTTTGAAATCCGTAAATAATGATTGGCAGGTCTCAGGTCTCATGTAAACTTTTGAACTTTCGTTGGCTACAGGTCCCAAATGAGTGTCTAGCATGAGGTTAAAATTTCTACATTCTGTCCGATCTGCTTCCTTTTTGCTTTCAGGATTTTTCGGAATATTTGTTACGATAAACTCTCTCATTCCTTCATTACCTCGGGATTCTGGAGAGAGATTTTTGACTCATAATTTTTTGGCTAGATCATCGTCATTTAGTCACTCCCTGTTTTTTTCAAAGAAATCTTCGATAAGTTTATCTGCACGGAATCTTTGTCAGGTTTTTTTGTCATCTATCAAGGCATCAGAAAAAGAAGCTAAATGACCGCTCGCTTTTCGTGTTGTTGGATGCGCGATGATAGCAGTGTCCATAAAGATGATATCGTCTCTTTCTTGCGTGAAATGTTTTGTTCGAAGGTCTGCTATATTTTTCTTGAGTAAAGATCCATAGGGGCCGAAATCTCGTGCATTTGCTAATCATCCGTAGATTTCTGAATTTGGATAAACGAAACCTTTTCTTTTTGCTCGTGCGACAATCGTTTCTAAACTAAATCACATACTATACAATTGAAAGATTAAAACATTGAAATGCGAAAAAATAGCTCAATAGCTGTAGCTACTTATGTATAAAAAATTTGTCTGTATTTTCAATTCATAATTGTGTTTAGCCTAAAGTGGGAAGCTTAAAGTTCAAAGCTGTGTTTTACTGATAAATAGACGTAATGGGTAAATTCAATCTAAAAAAAGTGTTCAAAAATTTGCACTGAGTTCTTGAAAATTATGTTTCAGTGATTTTCATTGAACGATGGGTAAATTCAATCTAAAAAAAGTGTTCAAAAATTTGCATTATTTTATCTTCTGATTATAATTTTGATACGGAAGAAGGTCTTGCATATGACTATAATGCGATACACTATCGGTCTACTTGCTGTATTCTAGCGTTTCCCGTTATATTTCCAGTATCGAAAAGTGCTACCAAAAATAAAAACAAAACTGCCTATTATTTACCACTTTACTGTAGCATTATACTTTTCTTCGCTGTATATAACCTGCGTTAGTCCATATAGTGCAGTCAAAAACCGTTGTATACCGTTTTGCGTATACCTTTGCTTGTGTCGTGTTCGCTGTGTCCGATATATCGTTCTTACAGCATTTCATACAAGGTTTCTTCTTCCTTTCTTCAAAAAGTCATCAAAAAATTGACAAATAAGAAATTCTAGCTATAATTACTACTGTAATCATCTCTTTTCCATACCATATGTTCGTTATCTACTGATATATGCTATAGGAAGGAGGTCATAAATATATACCTTGCTTACCTTCATCGGTTTGCATGGCTCATCCATCTACTAATTCCTGTTTGTTACTTACTTCAACGTCGTTATGGCATTACTAGCGTTGTCATCTCGATTATAGTATGTTTGCTTATGGTTGTTAGTTGAGAGTTTATCTTTCTATCATGCTAGCAGTAAATGATCTTGAGTAGTTGTCTTTGCTGATATTATCAAAGTTCTCTTCGATGATACACTTGGACTGCTGTATTCTGTTTGTGGCTTCTTTCCTTACCCTATAATTCACTTCGTTCGTGATAAAATGATAAAATGATGAAAACTGGCTATAGTGATATACTATAGTTTTTTATTTTACTTGAAAAAACTTTATAAAATGCTACAATTTCATTAGCCATGCTGATAAACATGATTTTATTGTCTTTATCTGTCAAATGGCTGAAAAATTTGAAAGTCTGGATATACGGAAATTATCTAGAAAATTAGTACAAGATTTATGAAAGATCTTTTATGATAAAACATTTAAAAATCGAAGTTTTCAGGATCAAATTATGAGAGCGAGTATATCCATAGGGAATAATATAGCAGAGTGACGTGAAAGAATATCGAACAAGGAATTTGTACGCTTTCTTTATTATTCAAAGTGATCGTGCGGAGAAGTCAGGAATATACTTTATTATGCTTTGGATTTCTGATATATAACTCAAGAACAATTTGATTATTTTACGAAAGAGTGCTTGCATATAAATATAATGATTTATAGGTTTATATTATCATTGGTTTAGTTTTATCAATTTATCGCCCGAAGGGCCTTTATCAATTTATCGTTATTTAATGTCTGATTGTATTTTTTGTAAGATCATAGCGTGAGAGATCCCGAGTGTAAAAATTTGGGAGAATGAGCAATTCGTCGCGTTGTTGGATACATTCCCTGCGTGTAAAGGACAGGCGTTGATCCTTCCAAAACAGCATCATGATTCCGATATTTTTTTGATGGATGATGCAATATATACAGAACTCATGCGTGCAACTAAAACAGTCGTGGAGTTGATGAAGAAGGGATTGGGCGTAGAAAGAATCGGTATGGTCGTAGAAGGATTGCAAGTGCCTCATGCACATGTAAAACTCTATCCTTTTCGAGAGGGCAAATCTTTTGAGTGATGACTTACCTGACATACTATGGCTGATACGCAAGAACTCCAAAATATCGCTGATCAGATTAGAAAATAGTTTTTTATATCATCTCTTTCTATGCAGAGCAAGAAACCTGTAGAAAGATTATCTGAATGTGTTGTACCTGCGGCTAAAAGAAGCGGTATTGTATCTTGCGCTATCAAAAGCATTTTTTACCTTTTTAAGCATATCCCGATTATCCCTTTCAGGGGATAATTTTTTTATTCTTTTACCATAATTTTCATGCTTTCTTTCCCTGTATTATTGCTACTTCGGACAGCGTTTTTCATCTTAGCATTTGGATTGCCAATGATTTTCACTCCGAAGGCTTTCAAGACTATTATGGAAAAACCCTGAAGAATCTCGATATTATGAGAGTTCGGGCGTTTATCACTCTAATTATCTGATTCCTTTTCTTGAGTGTCTATCAAAAATTCGA
This sequence comes from uncultured Candidatus Peribacteria bacterium, assembly GCA_964560855.1. Classification (GTDB taxonomy): domain Bacteria; phylum Patescibacteriota; class Gracilibacteria; order Absconditabacterales; family Absconditicoccaceae; genus CAJBLF01. Next base: position 10,213 of record CAZLLU010000009.1, read on the forward strand.
TCAAGGATGGGCGATGACGTTCTCTATTTTCGGTTATGTTTCTTTGTTGAAGTGACTGGTATTGCTCCGATTCCCTACACGAGGGCAGACCAAATACAAGATATTCTTTTCTTCTTCTGTAGGATTGTTTCTCTGGGGAATGATTGTCATCCTTTTTGCTGCATTCCTTACTCGGATAGCATTGATGAAAATCTAAGTCACCTCTATTATATCACAAAAGACAGCGAATGCTGTCTTTTTTCTTTATCGTAAATTATGGTATTGACTTTATTTGTAAAATTATTAGCATAGTAAAACTTTTCCAACTTTTATTACTTATTAGGTAATTATGGGTTCTTGTGATTTGACGGTAAAAATGCATGGCAAAGTGTCGGTCTGACCTAAGTCTCAGATAGTTGTCCCCAAAAATGTTAGAGAGCTTTTGCATATCAAACCGGGTGATGATTTAATGGTTATCACAAAGGGAGATATCGCTATCGGGATGATCAAGTCTGACGATGTCCAAAAATTTCTCCAGTATGTCCATGCTGAACTGGAAAAATAAATCTGATTTATATCTTTTATCGTATATGATGAAACGTTTTTCTTCTATATTCATTGCTTTGGCTGCACTTTTTTTGTTCGCTGGATGCTGAACGCAAACTGATGAAACCTTTATTTCCACATGAACCGTCCAATGATTTACCACTAGTTATACGGTAGGAGCTTCTCCCGTATTTCAAACGTCTTTGTATGGAACAGTCATCGCTGATAGCATCAAGAATATCGTAAGCAATAGAGGAGGTATGCTTGAATATATCAATTGTCAACCAGGTAAATCAGTCTCTAGAAATACCATTATCGCTAAAATCACTCCAAATGACAATGATCTTACCTATCAAAATTCGGCTATCCAGCTTTCGGTGCTGCAAGAACAATTGCATAACCTGACGACTATTTTTTCTTTGACGGAAGATACTTTAGCTGTTCAGCAAGATATCCTTCGTGACCAGTATGATAATAATGCTGCTTTGCTTGCTAATTTGGCTAAAACACAATGATATACCTACTCTTCGTTGGAATATCAGGAAGAGCTTTTAGAGCAGCAGTACGATACTTTAAAAACCGCTAAATCTCTAGATATAGACAAGATGAAGACAAGTATTGCCAATGCTAATAAGCAATATCTTATCATGATCAAGGATGCATTGAAAAAAGTGAATGATGTATATGCTAGTGCTTTGCCTGTTTCTGATAAAGATCCTCAGCTCAAACAAGAAATCATTTCAACATATACAAGACTTCATAATAAGGTTTCTGATGCTATGAGTGCTAGTGAATTTTCAGATTACTTATCTGATGTGTCTGATCTCATGAGCTTAGCTGCTCGTGGAATCAATGCGACTACACCATCGGCTATGCTGCCGCAATCAAGTACTTCATGACTTTCTTTGGATACGCTTTCTACGGCGTTCACAACTTTGGCGAGCACTTTTGTCGGTAGTAAATCCGCTTTTGATACCTTGGCTTCTTCGTATGATTCTGTAAAGAATACCTATAATAGCCAGATCAAAACTTTGGAAACTAATACAGATAATTTAAATGACAATACTGCTGAATCTACCAAATTGCAGATTGACAATCAAAAGGCTAGCTTGCAGTTGGCGCAAAAAACCATAGCGAATCAATTGAATTCTGCTGATGAAAGTCAGACTATTCAGCTTATGTCGCTCAAAAATCAATTACTTACTTTACAACAAAATATAGCGGTTCTTTCTAATTCACTTGAAGGCGAAGTCTTGTATGCCGGAGTGGAGTGAGTCGTAAAGATGAGAGCGCTCGGTGAAGACAATAAGCTTGCACCAAATACCTTGCTCTGTCAGATTACGCCGACTGATGCTTCCAATACGAGTATCCAGATATTTTCGTATCAAAGATTAGCACTGGGTAGTAAAGTCGCTATAGCTGATCAGCGAGGGCAATTTTTGTGAATAGGAACGATTTTGTATGAATATCCGTACAAAGATCCTGCGACCCAAAATTATATCTATGAGATCCCTGCAGTGAATTTCGCTGTGAAAGAGAACGAAAGGGTTTCGATTACGTTATCACAATCGGCTGACAAAAACGATATCCGGATTCCTTTGCACTATATCAGTCCGAGACTTGAAGGTAATCTGATCAGAAAAAAAGTCGGATCGTGAGTCCAAAATGTGTATGTGAAATTGTGAGATATCAATGATGAATATGTTCAGATTTTGAGTGGGTTGAATAGGGGAGAGGTGATAGTGAAATAAAAATTTAAAATTGAGAATTGAAAATTGAGCATAAAGCATAAAGCATAAAGTTGTTTATTAGTTAGATTGTAACTTTAGACTTAAAGCTTTGAACTTTAGACTAATTAAGAATTTAAAATATGTTGTTTAGTCATTTAATCGTTTATTATGGTAAAGTTTTTGCAGAAGAATAGAGTAGCGATCTTGGTGTTTACGGTATTCGTGACAATATATGGAATATTGAGCCTTTTTACGATACCCAAAGAAGCGCAGCCACAGGTAAATATTCCTTATTATTATATCAGTTTTAGCTATCTTGGAGCTGATCCGTCTTCGATAGAAGAACAAATCGCTATTCCATTGGAGCAAAAAATAAAATCCATTACTCATGTCGATAAGATAACTTCATCATGTTATTATAATTATTGAACCATCTTGGTTCAGTTCACTACTGCAAAAAGCGATATCGATGCAAATAATGATTTGAAAGTCGCTATAGATCAGGTTTATCCTACATTTCCTTCTGATGTGGATTATCCTATGGTCAAGAAAGTGTCCGTCGATGATACTCCTGTCTATTCATTTTCTGTCGCAGGAGATGTCCCTATTCAGGTCATGTACAATGCGCTCGAAGATTTGGAAGATCAAATACAATCTGTGGCCGGAGTCTCTGATGTAAATGTGATAGGTAAACCTATCAAAGAAGTGAAAGTGACTTTTGATGCCCAGAAACTTGCTCTTTTGGATATGGATTTTTCTCTTGCTGTCGCTCAATTGAAAAACGCATTCGTGAAATATCCTGTCGATAAAAAAGATGTCGCTGGTAAATTGTACTCTTTTGAAATTATCAATTATGAGACAGATCTCACATGATTGATTCAACAGATCAAAATGTATGATCTCCTTAATGTTGCCGGTAAAGCGATAAAGGTCAATGATATTGCATCAGTGTATATCTGATATAAGCAACAGGATAAAAAATCTTTTGCTATCAATGATATCGAATCTTTCGATACAAAAAATGCGCTTTCTTTCCAGATAAAGAAATCTCCTGGATATAGTACGGATACGTTTGTAGATGAATTGAAAGCTGTCGTCACTGAATATGCAAAGATCACTCCTAATCTTACCTATACTGAGACCTTATCACAAAAAGAAAGTATCAATAAGATCTATGGCTTATTTGTTGAAAATTTCTGGGAAACTGCATTACTGGTGTTTTGTATTATCTTGTTTTTCCTTGGGGCTAGATCGTCGCGATTGATTATGCTGTCGTTCCTTATCGTCTATCTTGCTAATTTCATCTATCTCAAATCGATGGGATTCAGTTTTAGTAATATCGTCTCGTTCGCCTTGATTTTGGTGTTGTGAATCATGGTTGACAACCTGATTGTAATCACTCAAGGAATTGTAGTCTGATTGCAAAAATTTTCCGGCAATATTCGAGAGGCTATCAAGGATGCACTCAATAATTACGGCAAGGCGATATTCTTTTGAACGATGACAACGGTAGTGATATTTATACCATTGTATTTCGGATTATCATGAATCATGGGCGAATATATCAAGATGATGCCGGTAACGATTATCTCTAATTTGATGATTTCTCTTGTGGTCACTATGTTTATTCTTCCCGTCTTGGCTCTATTTTTCTTTAGGGCAGGGAAGGTATATGTTCCTTCTTCTTCTTTGTCGTTCTTGGAAAAGACAGGACGTACATTTGCTAACCGATATCGTCGTAAGAATGAGACCAGATGAGGATCCAGAAAAATTATCTTTTTCTTTTTCGCATTTTTTGTATGAGCGTTGTTTCTGGTTGGTTTCTGAGTAATTAACTTTTCCTTTATGGGCAGTATCGACTCAAATAACGTGTGGATAAATGTAAAATATCCTCCTGGTATAAGCCTATCTGATAATCAACAATATACTTCAAAAGTTGCATCTGCGACGCTCAAATATTTCCAGACCGTACTGTCGGGCATGGCGAAAGATATCACTATCGATCTTGGACAATGATATTCTTTGCAATGAGCGTGAGGTGTCGGCACCAATGTAAGCTCTTTCACCATAAGACTGGTAGATACAGAGCAAAGAAAAATCACATCTTCTCAGATAGTTGAGCAGATGCAGCAAGAACTTTTGGTTGCACTCAAACAGAAATATGCATTTTTACAAGATATTTCTGTCTTCACTTTACAGGCTTGAGGATCGTCGGGGAAACCGGTAGCATTCAATATCGTCGGTGATGATTATCAGAAAATCAATGACTATGTGCAGGAAATATTGTCTGATATCAAAGCTATTCCAGGCATTTTCAATGTTGGGATCTCTATCGAATATACCAATGGAAAAATCGTCTATGTCTTGGATGAAAATAAAGCTAAATCATTGGGTGTCACAAGTATGTCAGCTGTTACCCCTTTGGTTGCCTTCAAAAATGCTTGATATGAGACCAATGGTATCAAGATCAAGGAATTCTCTGATTTTGGCAGTGATACACTGTCATTGCATGCGTTTCTATCGACTCCGTATGCGGTAGAACAGACAAAAATATGAAAAGTTACTTTGGATCAAATTATATATAAAAAAGAATTACAGCCAGAGATCAATGCTATTACTAGAGAGGATGGTAAAAGGATTATCTTTGTACAAGCAGATAAAGTAAACAGTGCTGTCTTGAGCGATATCACTTCGGCAATCAATACCGTCATAAAAAACCATCCTTTACCGGAATGACTGCAAAAGGTCGATGGATGAGATACCCAATCTTTGGCTCAGAGCTGACAGGATTTGGGTAAGGCAATGATTATAGGAATTGTTTTGATGATTCTCGTTCTAATCATCCAATTCAATAATATCAAATATGCTTTGGTCATCGTTTCTAGTGTCCTCTTGTCGATAGGATGAACGATCGTGTTGCTTACGTTGACGTGATATGATCTTACTTTCCCTGCTATGATAGGTGTTTTTGGTGTGATGTGAGTGTGAGTCAATCAGGCATTGATCCATATTGAGGACTTCAAATATTATTATGAGGAAAAATGATTCTCGGTCGTTGATAGTTTCCAGCAGAGTATCGCAGAGAGATTTATCCCGATTTTCCTGACGAAATTAACGACGATCATAGGGCTCCTTATTCTTGCATTCAAAGATGAATTATTCTGATCTATGGCGATAGGATTTATTTGATGATTGATTGTTTCCTTCTTTATCACTTTGCTCTATATTCCGTCACTGATGAATCTGGTGAACAAGGAATATTATGATGAATAGATTTTATTTTTGCGATATTTGATAGTATGAAAGATAGCTCTCTTTATCCTATAGCTTGCGTTCCTTCTTCTGTATTGAATAATGCTTCTCATATCAACGATATACGTGATCGTATTTCCTATGATATTGTTTCTTTGTGTGGTCAAATTGATATATATCAGTATTACGAAAAAGATGATATCGTTATTTCCTTATGATTCTGTAGGAATATTATTTATCCTTGAAGTGACGGTAGAATAGATATTTTTCATACTGCCAATTTGACAGGAGTAAATAACCCTCTTAAGCTTCATGATCAACTGTTTTTTCGTACACATGTCCTTGCTTCTCCTATTAAATATCTTGGCAAGGAACTTTTTGGCCAATCCTTGGATTTTTTTCAGCAGAAATGAATGGAAAGAGTCTTTATAATTCCTCTTAAACCTACGGATTCCAGAAAATTCTATATGAAGATGATTGATGCTTATTCCAATCGTTTGCGTGATGTATATGTCGATCCAAATGATGATATCGTTTTGCTACTTAAAAGTTTGTAGAGAATTTATTATAATTTCTTGATAACGCGACTTAATTCTATACATATAGGGTGTTTATTTTTTGTTTGCTTTATTTTTGGAATTATTCGATAATGTATCGTACGCATACGTGCTGAGAATTGACTGCCAAGAACGCTTGAAATCAAGTGACGCTTTGTGGATGGGTCAATAAAATCAGAAATCTATGATGAATGACGTTCATCGATCTTCGTGATAGATATGGTATTACTCAGGTGACAGTTGATCCAGTTAAAACTAGAGTTGAGCTTCCTAAGATAGGACCAGAATATGTAATCCAGATTGCTGGAGAGGTTATTGCTAGACCTGAAAATATGATCAACAAAGAGATGATTACCGGTGAAATAGAGGTGTATCCATCAGAAGTGAAGGTTCTTTCTTCCTGTAAAGAGCTTCCATTCTCTGTTGACCATGAAAATCCGGTAGGGGAGGATATCAGATTGGAATACCGTTATTTGGATCTGAGAAGATCGGGATTGAAAACTAATATTATCAATAGACATAGACTCTACATGGAGACCATGAAATTTTTTGATGAGAAATGATTTTTGCATTTGGAGACTCCTACGTTCATTAAAAATACGCCAGAAGGATCACGTGAATTTGTCGTTCCTGCAAGATTTGAGCCATGAAGATTTTTTGTACTTCCTCAATCTCCACAACAACACAAGCAGATGCTTATGGTATCAGGATTTGATAAATATTTCCAATTAGCGAGATGTTATCGTGATGAAGATCCTCGCGGTGATAGACAACCGGAATTCACTCAAGTCGATTTTGAGCTATCGTTTGTAGAGCAACAAGATATCCTTGATATAATCCATGATTATTTCGTTCATATCACGACAACCCTTTATTCAAATAAAACCATTCTCGCTGAGCCGTTTCCTGTTTTGACTCGATATGACGCTATGAATCGGTATTGATCAGATAAACCAGAACTCAGGACAGAAGAATTGAAATTTGTTGAACTGACTGATTGGGCGAAGGACTCTGATTTCGCGGTATTCAAAAATGCAGAAGTTATCAAAGGAATAGTCATCCATAAAGAGATGGGAAGATCAGAGATAGAGAAAAACTACGAAGCATATATTAAGGGATACGGTAGTAAAGGACTTTCTTATCTTTCTTTCGGCGTTGATGGTGTCAAATGATCTATCGCAAAGTTTTTTGATGAGGCAAAGTTAGCAAAATTGAAAGAATTGGCATGAATCCAAGAGTGAGATACTATTTTCTTTCAAGCAGATACTCGACATAATGTCGTTATTCGGCTAGGAATGCTGAGGACTAAGCTTATCGCTGATCTCAAATTGCTCGAAGGCAAGGAGAATGAATTATCTTTTGCGTTTGTCGTAGATTTTCCATTGTTTGAAGTAGGTGATGATGGTAAATTGTGAGCAGTTCATCATCCGTTCACTAAACCAAAAAATGAAGATATTCCGTTTGTAAAGGAATTGGGTAAAAAATTAGCTTCATGAATATCTTTGACAGATGAAGAAATGGAAAAATTGCTTTCTATTAAGGCAGATTGTTATGATATTATTCTCAATGGTAATGAAGCGTGATGATGAAGTATCAGAATCCATGATACGGAACTGCAATCAGCTATCTTCTCGCTATTAGGTTTGAATGAAGCACAGATACAGAATAGATTCGGACATCTTTTGAAGAGTTTTGAATATGGAGTCCCTCCTCATGGAGGATGTGCGTTTGGGTTCGATAGGATCGTGATGCTCTATCAGAATATGGAGAATATCCGTGAGGTCATTATCTTCCCAAAAAATCAGAAATATCGTGATTTGATGCTCAATGCACCAAGTGAAATTGATCAGGAATTATTAGATGAATTGGGTTTGAAAATTATAGAAAAGAAATAAATACTAAGGGCTTTGGCCCTTTGTTTGCCGGGGTAGCTCAGCTGGTAGAGCAGTGGTATCGTAAACCAAAGATCGCGGGTTCGAATCCCGTTTCCGGCTAATAAAACATAATAAGCTTTTGCGTGGTATCGTACCCCGCACGCCTGCCGGGCGAATCCTTTCCGGCTAATATGCATTTTAATTTGTTAATATACTATTATGGCTAAGAAAAGCAGATTCGTAAAATTTACTATTATCTTCATCTTGGTGTTCTTTATTGTCGTTACAGCTTTGTCTATGATCGTTCCGTATATTGGCGGTGGTAAAAATACTCAAGGAACAGGAGAAATGTTGACAGGAGATACATCTACAGGAGAACTACCTGTTGAACAAACTGTTGATTGAATGGGACTCTAATCCTTTATTTTGTTATCTCTAACGGATGAAACTTGTTGTAGAACAATCCCAAAGATACGCTAAGATGCGTGCGCATACCGCTACGCATTTGTTGCATGCAGAGCTTGCTCAGATCTTCAAGGATACCAAGCAGGCAGGTTCTCTCGTTGAGGAGGATTATCTCAGATTCGACTTCAATGCAGATAGATTGCTGACACAGGAAGAGCTTTCTCGTATAGAGAAAAGGATCAATCAAATCATTTATATGGCTGCCGATGTCAGTGTTGAAGAAATGCCTTTGAAAGATGCAACCAATCTTGGTGCTAAGGCATTTTTTGAGGATAAATATGGCGATATGGTTCGTGTTGTCCGTGTCATGAATAAGCAATTGCCGGAGGATTTCTTCCATGATGATAATGTAGAACACTTCACTTCTTTCGGTGAGGCTATCTCTATCGAATTCTGCTGAGGGACACATGTTGCAAACACAAAAGATATCTGATGTTTCGCTATTGTGAGCCAGGAAGCTGTTGCATCCTGAATAAAGAGGATTACTGCAGTTACCGGTCCTAAGGTTTCTATGAGAATTCATGAAGTGCAATGAATATTGGATATGGCCGTCGAAAAGCTATGAATCAAGACTCATACGCAACTGGCTGATAAGCTCGAAAAGACACTGAAAGAATATGATGAGATGAAATCTAAACTTGAATCGTTCGAATCGTTGATAATTATCGATGCATTGAAAACTAATGATGCAAAATCCGATAAACATTTCAAAAAAATCATACATATATCCTCTGACATCAATTTTAAGAACATCCTTCCTGCAACGAAAGGACTCTTCAAAAATGAGAATATTTTGATTTTCAATGATGAAGGAAATTTTCTTTTGTTGACGGAAACATGAACGTCCGCGAAAGCATTAGCCCAGGAATTGGGTCTGAAGTGAGGTGGTAATGATAGTATGGCACAGTGAAGAGATGATAAGGTTTTATCATTATTCAAATAGTATGATTACGTTCTCTTTAATCCAAAAAAAAGACATCCCTGCGCTTGCAGATATTTATGCTCGTGCATTCAATGCCCAATGACAAATATGGAATAAGGAAACAAGCAAAGCTATTATAGAATATCGGTATGCCAAAAAGATTAAGCTCAAAGTTGCCTATAAAGGCAAAATTATTTGAGCTTTTTTTACTGATGTAAAACCGCTTTTTTATGGTAATGTCTTGAATGATTGAGATATTTTTATAGATCCTGATTTCCAGAGATTATGAATAGGAAGACGGCTTTTTGTTTATGGTATGCAATATGCTAAGAAAAAATTCAACATCGTGGGATGGGATTTTTATACCATCAAGAATAGCTATCAATATAAACGATATAAACGTATAGGATTTTATCCTTCCAGCAAATGAGTTATGATGTCTGGTAAAATAGATGATGTCCTGAAAAAAATGCAAGAGAGATATGCAAAATAATTATGTATTCTTTTGCTCTTTATGAGCGTTTTTCTTAGAGCAAAAATACATAAAGTTACGGTAAACGAAGTAATCACTGGTGAAGAAAACTCGTGAATCTATTAGCTGATAAGACTAATGCATTTGCTCAATATTTAGAATCATAGTTTTTAATTTTTTATTCTTTTTGATAGATGCTTACGTATATTCTGTTTGTCGTTGGTTTTGTATTTCTTATCAAATGAGCTGATTTGTTGGTTGATGGATCGGTTTCTGTAGCCAAAAGGGCTAAAATCTCTTCTATAGTCATCGGACTTACGATTGTGGCTTTCGGTACATCTATGCCAGAATTAGTAGTCAATCTTTTTGCTAGTGTAGAAGGAAGCGCAGGTATTGCTATTGGTAATATTCTTGGAAGCAATATCGCTAATGTGTTGCTGATCCTTTGAATATCTGCTCTTATCTATCCGCTTACTACAAAGAATAATACGAGTCGAAAAGAGATTCCTTTGAGTATATTAGCTGCGCTTATTTTGTGATTTTTGGCTAATGACTTTTTGATAGATGGGAATACTCGATTCTCATGACTTACTAGGATAGATGGATTGACGCTTTTGTGATTCTTTGCTATCTTTATGGTCTATGTGTTTTCTATAGCTAAGCCAAAGGATGTTGAAGAGGTTTCGGAAGTCGATGAAATTAAAAAAATGAGTAAACGAAAATCTTATATCTATATCATTCTTTGAGTTGTTTGACTTGCTTTGTGAGGAAGATGGATCGTTAATGGGGCAGTACATATCGCTACTGTTTTTGGTGTTAGCGAATCGTTGATCGGATTGACGATTGTTGCAATAGGAACATCATTGCCAGAATTGGCAACTTCTGTAGTTGCAGCATACAAGAAAGAGACGGATATCGCTATCGGTAATATCGTAGGATCTAATATCTTCAATATATTTTGGGTACTTTGAGTAAACGCTATTATTCATCCTTTGCCATTTTCTGATGGATATCTTGTTGATCTTATTATGACGGTAGCAGTGGGTGTAATGCTGTTTTTGGCACTTTTCATCTGAAAAAAACACGTTATCCAAAAATGGGAATGAGCGCTTTTTGTCTTGGTATATATAGCGTATATAGTGTTTCTTGTGGTGACACAAGGGTAAAAAATTCAGAATTCAGAATGTAGAGTTCAGAATGTAGAGTTCAATTCCGGCTGCAATCCGGGACGCCGGAATGACGAATGCAGAAATAAAAATAGAATTCAGAAATAAAATATTTTAGTTGTGTAGTGGTGGTGTATGAAAATAGCTTCTTGGAATGTAAATGGAATCCGTGCAGTTACTGCTAAATGATTTTATGATTGGGTGCAACAGAATGCCCCAGATATTATCTGTCTCCAGGAAGTGAAGTCATTTGAAACACAAGTGCCTACGGATTTTCGTTATCATATGAAGGACTATAATCGAATTCGACATGCAGGTCAGAGACCAGGATATGCAGGTGTAGCAACGTTATATAAAAAAGATCTGAAATTTATTTCGTGAACATCGAAATTTGACTCGATAGAGCATTTTCATGAAGATGGGAGAGTGGTCGAGACGAAGTTTCAGGATTTTACTTTGTTGAATCTGTATTTTCCTAATGGAGGAGAAAGGGCTGATGGTACCGAAATGTTGAGTTATAAATTAGAATTCTATACGCACTTCATTCACTATATCAACAAGCTTAGAAATATGTGAGAAAAAATTATTACGTGTGGTGATTTCAATATTTGTCATCGTGAGATCGATATTGCTAGGCCAAAAGAGAACGCTAATTCTATATGATTTCTTCCTATAGAGAGGGCAGAAATGGATAAGCTTGAAAATGAATGATATGTCGATGTCTTCAGATATTTCTATCCTAATAAAAAGGATAGCTATACGCGACGAAGTCATCGGGCTGGATCTAGGGTAAGGAATGTTTGACGGAGACTGGATTATTTCCGGACTTCCAAAGATGTTATTCCGCATATAAAAAAAATCACCCATGAGACTGCTGTAGGGTGATCAGATCATTGTCCTATAGTATTAGAAATTGATTTCTAAATATATTATCTTCCTCTTCTGAAGATATTTTTCACTCGTTCAAAAAATAGGAATCCTGTATTGGATGTTGGAGATCCTGCTGTTAGATAATCAGCGTATGTTGTATTGTTGAAGGTACATTTCGCATATTTGAAATCTCATTTTAATGTTCCGTTTACGCATGCTCTAAGCTCTACTTCACATTCGAGATCTATGAATCCGCGAGGCGCCTTATATGCTTTTGTGAATTGTCCGTGCTGTATTTCCTGTCCTCGAGGTGTCGTACAGCTTTTCTTGGTTGGTGTAGGAGTCTGCTCGACTTCAGATTCTGTCGTGACTGGTGCCTTATTCGTTCATCGTGTATCTAATGGTTTTTTTGTGTCGTTGATTTGTCCTTCCGTTGAAAAATCCGCTCAAGAATTGATAGGCGATGTAGGTTGGATATATTCGTTCAGTACCTTTTGATTGTATGAGATAACCTCGGCTTTGTTGTATTCATATACAATATTGTCTTTACATGATTTCTGCGCAAACGATCCTCAGAGCGTACCACTCATGCAGACTCTTTTCTCTATGTTGCAGATGGTGTTTACGTCTTTTCTTTGTTCGTATGCTAAAATGAAATCTTGGTTTTTTATTTTTTCTCCCCATGGAGCTATACAATCCAATGATCATGTATATGTAGTTCATGTCTTTAGTTGTGTTCATGTACTTATGATGCCTGTGTAGAGCTGCCCGCTGTTGTTGATGAGATCGTCAAAGAGATCTTCCAATTCATCTGGATTGACTAAGTCATCTATATTGTCAGTTGTAGTTGTTGTATCTGTTGATCATGTTCATAATTGTCATTGATATGTTTCTTGTCCTTGCTCGTCTTCAAAAAGATAATCCCGTTGTGTGTTCGGCGCATTATGGATAAATTCCTCATCCATGTTCCATACAAATTGCAGCTCTATAGTTTCTGTTCTCTGGAAGATCATCACCATCGCAAAAAAGAGGATGACAAGTCCTGAGGTGACTTTTTTCATCGATTCTTTGCTGATATTCCTTATCTGCTTTTTGAGGTGTTTCATCGTGATTTTGCCTATTATGTAAAGTATTTCCATTATATCCCGAAAAAGCTGTCCTGTCAAATTCCAGGACCATAATTGTTTGACTTTTTTGCTTTATATTATCTGCTTATAATTCCTGATCCTAAGCATTCTTCGCCCTTGTAGGCTACGATGGTTTGACCTGGAGCTATAGCTCGTTGTTTTTCGTTGAAATCGACTATAATATCCTTGTTTTTGTCTTCTTTGAGTTTTGCTGGCTGCGGCTCTTGTCTATATCTGATTTTCGCTGTCACTTTGGTCGGCAATTTTGTTTGTTCACCTATTCGATGTCGTCCGGCTGTCGTTATCTTTTTTCCGAATAATGCTTTGTCCTCTTTTTCCCCTACGATCACGATATTCTTTTTTACATCTGTATCTATAACGTATGCTTTGAAGGGGAGTTTGAGTCCGTGTCTTTGTCATATAGTGAAGAAATATGCACCATCGTGTTTTCCGACAATATTTCCCTTGGTATCTACAATATCTCATTCTTTTATTGGAAGCTTCTTCATTAGGAATTCCTTGATTGGAATATTTCCGATGAAACACAATCCTTGACTATCCTTTCTTGCGGCGTTCGGCAGCCCTATTTTTTTCGCTAATGCTCTGATTTCTGGCTTCGTGTATTCTCCTATCGGGAACAATGATTTGCTGAGCTGATATTGGTTCAATCCTGCGAGAAAATACGATTGATCTTTATTCTTATCGACTCCTCTTAGAAGTTTAAACGATCAAATGTTTCAATGACTAAATGATTTTTTCTTCGTTTTATCGTTTTGGCATTTTGACGTTTCGACTATCCTTGCATAGTGTCCTGTAGCGATATAGTCGAATCCGAGCTCCATCGCTTTTTCGAGAAAGACATCGAATTTGATCAGTGTGTTACATAATACATCAGGATTTGGGGTTATTCATTGTTGGTATCCGTTGTAGATATATTCTATGATTTTTTCGTTGTATTCTTTCTGGAGATCGAAGGAAATAATTTTCAATCAGAGAAATTTGGAAACCTTGATGGCTTCTTCTGCGTCCGCATAGGTGGTGCAATTTCCGCTGTCGGAGACATAGTTTTTCATGAATCATGCTACGACATCGTATCATTGTTGTTTCAGGAGATATGCTGCTATCGCAGAATCCACACCTCATGACATTCAAATCAAAACCTTTTTCAAAATTTTAAATTTTAAATTTTAAATTTTAAATTTTAAATTATGGTAGGTATTTCAATTTTTTTTTCAATGTAATTAAAACACTCTGTCCGGAGACAGAGCGTTTCTAGTTTTTTTGTTTTTTTTAAAAGACTATTTTTTCTTAGCAGTCTTTTTAACTGGTTTCTTAGCTGCAGGTTTTTTAGCAGGAGCTTTCTTAGCTGCAGGTTTCTTAGCAGGAGCTTTTTTAGCTACAGGTTTTTTAGCAGGAGCTTTTTTAACTACCTTCTTTACAGCTTTCTTTACAACCTTTTTAGCAGCTGGTTTTTTAGCAGCTGGTTTTTTCTTTGCTACCATTTGTGGTATATAATAAGAGATAAAATGCCAGGTAGAAATTTAACTTTTGAGAGTTAAATTTTCCTTGCTACAATTTTTATATGTAAGGAAATGAAAAAAGCAAACATAACAACGATTTTTTTTGTAAAATGGTGCTCGAGTATTTCTAGTTCTCACCTAACAATTCTTTGTGTTCAAAAAAAATCAGTTTACATCTTCGATTAAGTGTATGAGTTATGTTATATCTTGTTTGATTTTTCTTTAGGAGCCACCGCATCTTTCTCATCAAAATTCATATGTAGACAAAACTGTATTTTTTGCGAGAAATACTGCTTCTTGACTGATATAAAATGATTATTAAAAAGTCAATATCGTGAGTTTTTTTATGTAATGTGTGTGTCTTGAATTTTTCTTTGGATCATGATGCATGCATCATGTATACATTCGATGAAATTTTTTTTGCAGAAATCTATCGCTGCATTGCTTTGTGCTCATGGCTGTATCCATACTTTTTTGATTCATGATACTTTCACGTCATTCAATATCCTTTTTGTTACTTTTGGTTGTGTTACGAAAATAGCTACATCGATTTTTTGGGGGATATCTCAAAGTGTACGGTAGACCTGCTTTCCTAAGATTTCTTTTTCTGTTGGGTTGATCGGTATTACTTTGTATCCTCCTTCCAATAAATCCTTGAATACTTTATATCCAATTTTTTCTTTGTTATTTGATGCGCCGATAACTGCATAGAGGTAGTCTTTGTTGATCATTTAAATGATGAAATGATAAAATGATGAAATGATAAAATGATAAAATGATAAAATGATGGAATGATGGAATGATGAAATGATAAAATGATAAAATGATGGAATGATGGAATGATGAAATGATGAAATGATAATACGGTTATACTGATTATATTTCTATCTCAATAGTAAAACAATCGTTGGATATTTTATAAAAAAAGACCAGACGAAACGTCTGGCCTGTTGATTAGATTAAATGACATAGACTAGGTAGATTTAATAGAACGTCTTTTTCAGTGATTCCTAAGTCTAAGTCATTTAATTCATGTTCTGCTCTTATGTCTAAGAGCCAAAAAAAGATAGCATTGGCTATCGAGGTAATTTTTTTGAATGGATTCATAGGGTATTTTGTTAATGTATGATTACACATACATATTTGCTCGAAAAAGTCAATACTAAATGACTTGCAAAAACCTCGTTTCTATCTTCCTGACTCAGAATTTCGGGTTGTGAAATTTCACTATCGCTAAATTGTTTCGGATCTCCAGGACATATCCAGTTCCGAATAATTTATGTTTTACGACATCGCCTTCATCTATAGCTGGTCCGCTTGCGTGTTCTGTCTCACCTCCGAGATCGAATTTTTTTAAGAGATCAGTTGGTATTTCGTCGATGAATCTGCTTGGTGGATTATTCTTTGTCTGTCATCGCGTCATTCTTGAGTGTGCGTGTGAGAGAAAGAGTGTATCTTTTGCTCTGGTCACTGCGACGTACATCAGTCTTCTTTCTTCTTCTAATAATTTCGGCTCCATCATTGCGTTTCCTAGCGGAAAGACATAATCTTCTAGTCCACAGACGAATACGATAGGGAATTCCAATCCCTTGCTCGAATGTGCGGTCATCAATTTCACTGCATCGATTTCTCCTTGATCATTTTCTGAGATATCGGAGAGCAAAGCTATCTCTTCGAGAAACTGTCTGAGTGTCTCTTCACCTTTTTCTACATATTTTTCAGCCATGTTGATGATCTGTCCTACGTTTTCGAATTTTTCTTCGGCACTACTATCATTTCCTTCTTCTTTGATAAGGTAGTCTTTATATTTTATCTTTTTGACGAGTGTCTCTATTGTGGCTGAAGCAGTATTGTCTTTCATGTATTCTTTGATCTCTATCATGGTTTGCAAAAACTCTTGAATTCATTTTTTCGCCTGTGGAGTTACTTTAATGCTTGGTGAATCTTGTGCTACTTGAGCGAGAATATCTATGAGGGGTACATTTTGCATGATAGCATGCTCTTCGAGTCCATCTAGAGTTGTCTTTCAGATTTTTCTGTTTGGGATATTCAAAATTCTTTTGAGAGAGATGCTGTCGGCAGGATTCAATAATTGTTTGATATAGGAAATGATATCCTTCACTTCTTTTCTTTCGAAGAATTTGAATGCTCCGTAGACTTTGTACGGTATCCCTTCCTGGAGAAATAATTGTTCGAACGGGTTGGACTGAGCGTTTGTTCTGTATAGTATCGCAATATTGCCTCGTGACTTGATCTTATCGCTTTCTTTCATCTTTTTGATCATGTCCACAATGTTCGCTGCTTCGTCCATTTCGCTTCCATGGGAAAAAATGGTGATTTTATCGTTTCCTGTTCTATGCGGAACAATTTCTTTCTGATACTGATTTACATTATGCTTGATTATTGCGTTGCCTGCTTGGACGATGTGTGGTTTGCTACGATAATTGATCTGTAATTTGAACATTTGGATGTCTGGCCGATATTTTTTTACGTTTAGAAAATTTTCCATGAGCGCTCATCTCCGTCCATATATGCTTTGGAAGTCATCGCCGATCATGGTGATATTCGCTCATCAACCAGTCATCTGTTTCATGAGTTCAAATTGGATCCGGTTCGTATCTTGTGCCTCGTCTACGAGAATAAAATCAAATTTATTTTGTCGTTTAGTCAGCGTTTCTTTGTCCTTTTTGAATAAGAGGTAGGGGAGCATAAGCAGATCATCGAAGTCGAGAGAATTCGCTTTTTCCAATGATTTTTGATATTCCTCATAGATTTGTCCCATGTGTTGGTCGTAATCCGATTTGTTGTTGCTTATATACATCTTCGGTTCAATACCGTTGTTCTTTTGTGTAGAGATGAACCCTTTTACTTCATTCACCTTGTAGACATCTTGGAGGTTCATTCTTTTGAGAACATCCTTGATGGCAGTCTGACATTCGCTGACGTCTAGAATTCAGAAGTTCTTGGTATATTTCTTTTCGAGTTTTTCGATATCTTCTTTTAGTATTTTCAAAAAGATGCTATGAAAAGTCCCTATTCGTTTCAATGAGCTCGCCGTCTGGAAATGATTAGGAGTCATTACCTCATCATCCTTGGTTATGCTTTCGAGAAAATCGGAGATACTATCTCACTCTATTTTTACTTCTTCTTTTTGTTGTTCCTTTTTCGCTAACGAAATCTCTTTGGAAATTTTCACTAATCTTTCCTTCATCTCATTCGCTGCTTTGTTGGTGAAGGTGACGGCCAAAATCCTGCTAACAGGAATATGCTTTCCTCGGATGAGGTACGCTATCTTGTACGTGAGCACTCTCGTCTTTCAGCTTCCTGCTCAAGCGATAATTAGTGAGGAAGTGTCGGTGTGAAGCGCCGCCATGGTCTGTTCTTCGTTCAATTGCTTCGCGATATATGCTTTGATATCCATGTTCAAGTATAATTTTAAATTTTAAATGTTACATTTCCCCCTTCGAGGACAAGTAAATTTTGAATTTTGAATTTTAAATTTTAAATTTTAAATTTTAAATGTTAAATGTTAAATTTTAAATGTTAAATTTTAAATGTTAAATGTAGGAATTGTTAT
>CAZLLU010000010.1:0-23419 GCA_964560855.1 uncultured Candidatus Peribacteria bacterium
CTTCACTCCATCACCTCATTCCGGCGCCTTCACTCCATCACCTCATTCCGGCGCCCCGGATTGCAGCCGGAATCTTATAGTTTCCCCACGAGATTCCGGCACCAATTTCTTAACGCCGGAATGAGGAACAAAGAGCAGGACCGGAATGAGGCCGAGATGGAAATTATGCCGGCATGAGGCTGAAGTGGCTATATCATAGCCGGAACCTTATACCTACAAATCATACCCTTCTATATGATGATATAAGTTCTCCCAATTAGGATTTTCTTTTTCTATCAAACGAATTTTCCATTCCCTTTTCCATTTTTTTAATTGCTTTTCTCTTACTATAGCATTTATGAGAAGAGCATATTTTCATAATATACCAAATTTTTTACTCTATATTTTTTAGTAAATCAATCATAAAATCATGTTATATATTGCCACATTCTTCTTCCTAAATATTTCGTAACCCCTGTATGTAATACACCATCCTTCTTGCTTGCAAGGATATAGACAAAAGATTCCATGGTTATCATTACCATAGGTAATAAAGCTTTTATTTTTTAGATTCCGGCCGCAATTTCTTAACGCCGGAATGAGGCCAAGATAGTGAGAAAGTTATTTCTTAATAATCAGTTTATTTATCTTGTCTGCGTATGGTATCGCCACAATAGGCTTGCCATGGAGTTTCAAAGGTAAGAGAAAATGAAGTCTCGCTCAGACACCGCCGTCAGCATGAGAGAACAGAGAAAGGGTCTCCTGAAGAGAATGTTTCGTCCGATCGTAGATCTCAAGACCAGGAACATATTTTTTTATAGTTGGAAAACAAAGTTTATCGTCGTTCATATCGCAAGGAAAAAACAGCTTTTTATGATCAGGATAGTTCTGGCAGAATTGGACAATCTTGTCGACATTATATCTGTCTACGGATTGCTTATTGATATTGATCAAAATATATTTTCATTTTGAATTCTGTTTTTTATTTTCTGAATTCTGAATTCTAAATTCTGCACTCATGATTGTTTCCTGCGCAAAATCTTCGTACAGCACTGTTTCCTGATTGAATTTTTTGGCGATCAATAAAGAATCTCTATCCCTGACGACGATCTTTTCCGCTTTGGGAAGCAGTTGTCTATAGAGGATTTCTGTCCGTCATCTCTTGGATTTTCCTATACCGCCGAGCAGAACGAATTGTCATTTTCTCACGCTATAATTAAATAAGATAGGAAGATTTCGTCCATCATGCGGGAATGGCCTTTCATCGGAAAGCACCTCTCCCCCGCCAAAGAACTTGAAGGTCTTCTTGTATTTGCTCAATCCAAGAAGGTTGACCAGATGGGTGATAAATTTGTATTTATGCTGTTTAGCGTTCACGAGCTTGATAGCGCTCAATTGCTTCTCAGTCAACAATCCTTGATAATTTTCCCGTATCCGATCTTCCATCCGAGATTTGTTTCCGACTTCCACGAAAAGCTTCGTGAGAGGATATTTGGCAAACAATTGTCTGACTACTCAGAAAAATAAGAGCTCGTCTCCAAAATTTTTATATCCGTAATATCCTCTCAAATACCCTTCCATAGACTTGTAGATAAATAAACATATTTCCTTATTTGTCCTCCTTTTTAAAGGAGGGGAACCCGTAGGGTGGAGGATTTATGGACTATTGTATTTTCTGTCCATAAACCCCTCTGTCCTCCGGACTTCTCCCCTTACAAAGGGAGACAGAACCCCTCTGTCCGGAGTTTATCCCGCATGTTTTTGCGGGAGACTTTTCCCCTTATCCCGCTAAAGACGGGACAAGCAAGGGGAGACAAAATTATTCTTCTTTCGCTTCTGCTTTCTTTTTCTCTGCTGCATTGATGCTCTTTACGAATGCCATGAGCATTTTGGTGACATGTCGCGTGGTGTCATAAAACTCTTTGAACTCGTCCTGGGTAATACACCCTAATTCCAGCAACAAATACAACATTGATCTCATTTGGCTGGTGCCTCATTTTGCGTTGATAAACGCCTCCTTGATAGCTTTATTGCTTCTATTTTCAAACCCTTCTGCGATTTGATTCATAATGGTGATATTGGTCTTCATAAGCATATCCTTGAGTCCGTATTCCTTGCAATTTTTACAAGCGTCGTACAGTTTGACTGCTAATTCTTTGGCCTTTTGCCAAGCGATAAGGTCTTCAAATTTTTCTATTTTCATGTGATAAGATAATAATAAGATAAAAATAATAGCGGAAAGTTTAAAGCCATAAACATAAAGCTGTGCTATAGCTTTTTATTTTCCATTCTAGCTCTGTTCTTTATACATCATTCTGATCCTGTTTTTTTTGTCCCTCATTCCGACCCTGTTCTTCATTCCTCATTCCGGCGCCCCGGATTGCGGCCGGAATCTATACAAAGCAAACTGGATTCCGGCTGCAATTTCTTAACGCCGGAATGAGGTGATGTGGCGTGGGACACCTGAATGAGGTAATATTATGGAATGACGTGAGAAATAGTTGGGAATAACGTGAGAGACGTTTGGTGATATACATATTTTAAGCTTAAGGCTATTTTTGTAATAAAGCTTTTTTACCTTCAAACAGAGTAATAATCACAAGTGGTGTGTGCTCTATAATCTCAAGTTGCTTCTTGATATCGGTCACTGGGACTTGCTGTCCATATGTGTCCACCTGGGTATATCATTTGCTGATCAATTTTTTACTCTCTGTGAGCAGATCGAAGTAGTTTTTAATATCAGTATCATAGTACAATGGTTTCCGATCTTGCATCAAGTAGCTCTTGATCAAGCTGGAAAATCATTTGTAGAGTTTCTGTTCTTGGGTAGTTTTGATTGCTGCTTTCCCTGCGGGTATTTTCTTGCAGAGATACGATTGTCCGTCATATCGGATACAGAACGAGTTACCGATTTTTTTCAGCTGCAAGGACATCATAATCGAAAGATCCTGTGGAGCTAATGATGCTAATCAGGCGTCCGAAGCGTAGATTTTTTCCCTTTCTTTGGGTGTCCTATAACAGAATTTCGTAAGTTCATCTTCCTGGTAAAAGAGTGAAATACAGGCAGCTTTGTTGACCAATCCTAAATTTCAAGAAATAATATTTTCCTGACCTTCGAGGACGAACCCACTCAATTTTTTTTTGGTCTTTTCTCTACGGAGCGTGAACCCCTGACTCAGATCAATTCCCGTCAATGAAGTTGTTCACGTCATCAAAATTCAGATTTCTTCATTAATATCTTTTCCTGTCGGATTAGGTAAGACATAGGTGATTGAGAATTGTAGCCCCGACAGATCCAGAACTATTCCTGTCAATTCCACCTCGCCGGTCAGCAATTCCTCCTCTTTGGGAAGATTGGGATTATAGGTATACGTCGAGAAGAGATAACTACCGTACGTCAATTTGACTGTCACGTCGCTACCGTCCTTGGTGCTATTGGGGAAGCCAAAGGTTTTCTTAAATGTCGTTGGCTTATCCATCGGCAATGTCCATGGGAGAGTTTTATTGGTTCCGTTGACATTGAGTCTGAAGGTCTTGTTCAAATCCAAGGGAATAGTGTCACCGGAAATATGATGGGCTAATAACGTAACCGTTTCGTTGTCGGTATCCGAGCCTTCGGGGTCATAGACGATGTCCAAAATCTGGATGGTGTAATTTCATGGAACAAAACCTGTGGTAGCCACTTGGCTTTCTCACGAAAATATCCCGCCTGTTGCGACAGATGGACAGGTATTGCCACTGCCTTGGGCGCCAGTACTCGCTGGAAGGTATTCAATTTTAGTCATCGTCAGACCTGACAAATATTTTAGAAACCTCCTTTCGAATCCTGGCGAAAAGTAGTCCACGGAGTCCAAAACCTGGGCACATTGGCTGATTACACCCCCGAAATATATGGAACTACCTACGATTTCTCCGGAATGATAGACAATGTCCATAACTCGTCTACTTTGTCTATAACCAATGGTTATCACGAACCAATTTCAGGTACTAACCAGGGAAAAATCACCATTTCGTACACTTTGGAATCCTTCAGCATTTCGGTAGCCGGAGGACGAAATCAACAAAAACGAACCCTTTTCTAAGGTAGTACCTGAGCTTCCCCGCGAAAATGTCAAACCGGTCCCGAGGAGGTTTCCGGATATAGACAAGCTATCTAGGGTAATATCATCATAGACCGCTAATTCGATATAAGGCGGATAGGTTTCATTACCGGGGAAGATTTCAGTGACTTTTAACAGTCACCTTGGGTCCATAGAAACACAAGGAAGGGGTAGCTGGAGTGAATCTCAGGATTGTGTAGGTGGATAGGAAACATCTGTGAGCGCATTTCCGTTGATGGTATAGACTCATGGATTGATAGTGTATCAACTAAGCGCGTTAATTGAATGTTGCACCCGGGTGGAAATTCCACCTATCTTTTCAAAGGAAGTTTTCTTGTCATTGTACTGATTGACCCAATACGCATCCACCAAAAACTCGTCCTCCACTTGGCCGGAGATCAATAATTGGATCATAATAGGAGCGGTGTCGATGAGATTGAGCGACAATCCTGTCTTGCTGACAAACCGATTCCCGGAAACCTGTGAAAGAGTATCCCCAAAGATTTTGGACTCGCCAGGAAGGAGGGAAATGTTTGTCAAAGAAAGTGTCGTGCTTTTGACTCCGACCAAAGAAAGATTCCCTGAAAAAATTTCTTCACCGATATTCGTGATCTCAATCCATTCGTCTGTCCCGTCATAATACACCTCGGAAACAATTACATGAGGGTGAGGATCAGAAATAATTTCCAAAATAATTCAAGAATCTGATTCCTCTATGGACATTCATGACTCAAAATTAGGGTCAATTTCCCCTGATAACGATGAGTTGTCAGCCCCCGATGATACAGGAAACAAGTCAGTAAACTCCAGTCATGAACCAGTAATTGATTTTGTGTCCACTCCTGTCATGTCTTGTCAGCTAGCCACCAATCAACTTATTTCAACCACCTCCCCTGTCCCGATCTCTTGAGCCAGAGACGTTCAGATGATGACCATCGATACTGCAGCCAATAATAAAATGAGCCGTTTGTACATTACGTACGTTTAGAGATAAAACGTTCTGCGCAGAACAGCCGAGAGTGTAAAAAAGTGAAATTGGAAAAAAACGGACAAAGGTAGGAAAAAAGTTCGCACCCGGGTGCAAACTTTAGTAATGGAGCTTTTGTAGCAACTTTTGCGACTATACCACCCGGGTGCTAAGCTAATAGACTTTCTCGGACGGCTTTCTTTGCTTGGGCTATGATCGCTTTCTTGTCTTTCTGTTGACGCATTTTTTTGAATCCCTTGAAATAAGTAATTGCCTTCCCTAGTTGCTGTTCGAAATCTGTATCTCTCTGATTGATCCGGACGTCGTTGTAATGTTTGGCGTATCGTTTGGCATTGTCATACTGGTCATGTGTCCATGGTATAGGTACGATAATTTGTTTCATATCGTAAAGCTTCTGTTCCGCTAATGATGTCGTGCCGCCACGGGTGATGGCGATATCGCAAATATTGTACAACTCCCCCATCTCCTTTTGACTCAGGAAGCCATAAGCGTGTACATGAGAGAATTTGTCCATCTGTGTCAACATATCCTCGTTGGCGAAACCGAGTACAAAGAAGAACTCATAATTTTCTTTGAGATTAGGAGTGAATTCGATCAAATGAAGCAATGATTGATAGAGCCTTTTGGAACCCTGAGAGCCTCCGGCGACTAAAACTAAGGTCTTGGAAGTAAACTCCGGATGTCCTTCGATGATGATATCGTCAGAAAGAATCTGTCCTATGGTCTTGGATTTTGGGAGCGCTCCATCAAACCCCGTAAATGTAGTCTTAGCGAAACGGCTGGCAATCCTGTTGACTAACCCTGGGCGGGTATCCGACTCATGGACGACAATTTTTCTGCGGAGGAGTGCTGCTGCCAATACGACCGGCAAAGCTACATAACCTCCTTTACAGAATACGATGTCGATACGATGAGAGAGGATTCGGTAGATTGATTGAAAAATTCAGAATACAAAACAAAAGAGGTCAGGTATATTTTTTAATCTGGATTTCCGATACGTTTCTCTGCGGTACTTTCAGGAAGAAATGGAAACAAACTGAAGCTTATGCTCGGTGTCACGGTCTTGGAGGTCCTGGCACGTCTTCATCTCCAGACTCTTTTTGGAGCCGAACCGATAGAGCTTTTCTATGCGTTCGTCGTAAGAGGGATGCTGTTTGAGAAATTCTATAAGGCTTTTGATCGGAAATACATGGCCACCGGTACCTCATCCAGCCATAGCGATCCTGAGTTTTTTATTTTTTTTTGTCATACTCTGTAATAAAAAGTAAATGAATGATAAATAATTAATGATGAATGATGTAGGATCTTGTTGTAATTATAGACTATTATTTATTTACAATAGATTGTTCTAGCGATACCATCATTATTCATTTTTCATTATTAATTATTAATTAGTTTTTTTAAAAGTCTTCGAATATTTCACGTTCCTTTGTCTTTTTTTTATAAGAAAATAACTCCTGGAGTTTTGGTGCCATAGTGATTTTGATGGTTTCATAGTCGAAGTCATTTTGGAGCTTGAGTCGTTTTTGTTCAGGATCATTAAAAGCCGTCGACAATAAAATATCCCATTGAACGGTAATATTTCTTTTTCCTTTTATGAGCTCATTGACCTCCGAAATTTTTTTGCCGATCATGGCAGCAAACTCTTTTTGTGTTAATCATCTGCTAGTGAGTTCTTGCTGGAGCAACTTTCCTGGATGTTGCATGGTATGATTGAAGGATTTAAAAATTGAAGGATTGAAAGATTAATTCTCCACGTTTCCATATTTCCATAATTCTATGAATTAGTGAATTTTATACAATATACTCTTTTTTTTATCTAATTCAAGCCCTTTTCACTTATTCTACGAAATAGTGAATTTCTCTCAAAAACCACCTGAAAAACAATTAGACTTTTTTCACTCTTTTACTATTTCTGTGAATTTTCTTTGGATCTTTTTGTCTTTTTGCAAAAAAACTTTTTTGATTTTTTTCAAAATTTTTGATTCTTTCTTGTATCTTTTTTCTCTACTCCTTTTTATTTTACTCTTTCACTGAAATAGTGAATATTTTTGATCATATATTTTATCTTTTTTTTCTTGAAATTACCAAATTATTCACTAATTATATAAACAAGTGAATTATTAAAAAATTCTTTCTTCGATATTATATGGTTAATTATTTATAAAAAATTCATTATTTATACGAAACCGTGAATTGCTAAAAAATTCGGAAACTTATATACTCTCGAGAGCTAATATATAGATATATAGCTCTTTTTCTATATAACTATAAAAAAATAAAAAGTCCCTATGTAATTTTCATAGGAACTTATTGGTTTTCTTAAATTAGTTGACATTTTAATTATTTTACTATATTTATATATCTAATAAACATTATTTGTATAAAACTTATTTTTTATCTCCTTTAGCTTTTTTGGAGAAAGCCCTGGCTTTTCTTTAAGAAATTTATCCCATGCTTGTATGAAAATATCATCTAATTCCTCTCTCATCAGCTTTTCTCCAATAGGTTTTTCGTTCATTTTCTCAAATTTGATGCTAGAAAATATTTCATTGAGTGTTGAATCTACGATTATTTCCTGTTCCACCTTATTTATCTCTTTTTGTTGAGCTTCCTCTTTTTTATCCATCCTTTTTTGAAGCTTTACTTCCTTTTTTTCATTATTCAGCTTTCTTTCTTCCTTCTTGGCGGTTAACGCATCGAACATACTTCTCTGACCATTATTGGTAAGCTTTTTTGTCTTATTGACTGCATGCATCAATGTACCAACGAGCGATTTGAAGTTTTCTTTATTCAAATTTTGCTTGTTTTTTATCTTTGATCGGAATATCTTATTAAACACTTCATCGAATGCTTTTCTTCCTTCTATAGTAGAAAAATTTATCTGTTCTTCCCTGAGTATATTGATCTTATCACAGAGTTCTTGCTCATTAAAACCTTTTTCTAAGATATCCTCTCGGATAGGAGAAAATCTCCTCCCTTCATATTCATCTTGGAATTTTAAGTAATCTAACGCTGTTTTAGGGGTGAGGGGAGTAAGATCGACTTTTTCTTTCGCTTCTCTCATACGAGGATTGTTCGTAAAAAATAAATCTTTCTTGAGTATACTCAGATTATCGAAAAAGTCAAATTCTGTCAATGTAAAATCAAGTATCTGATCGTTTTTTTGTTAACTTCCCCTTTTTTATTATGGTTTTCCAAGTTTATTTGATATCTTTTTTTCCTGGGTGTATACATAGATTCCAACTAATAATTATCTCTAGATAATTAGAAACCAGAAGATACATCTCTGAATCATACAACCAGATCTCGCTAAATATATCAGCGTTTCATTATATCCTCTTAGGGAGATTCCTTTATCATATAAATCATTGTTTTTGTTTGAATCAAGCTCTTCAATCATTCTATCAAATAGCTCATGATATAGTAATTATCCATTGGATAGTGTCTATATAGGCAATAGTGTCTATATAGGCAACTTTCTCTTCTAGTCAAGTTTTTCTCGGAGTGTCGAGATAAGCTACATCAGTTTTTATATGATATTTTTCACTATTACCATCCTTTGGATTCAAAAAATAGATAAACTCTCCTTTTTGCGTCATTTCTTTGAACTTTTTCAAGAAGAGTTCTTTTTTTGGATTTATTGAATCTATTCCCTCATATTGATTTCCATTTCCCAAAATGTTTTTTACCATACCAAATTAAAAAAAATATATGCTTCTCTTGCATATATTTACATTAAACATCAGTCTTTTGACTTTTTATTCTTGTACCTGAAAACCTACACTCCAAAGACAAAGATTTCCTCTTGTTTTATCTTCTCCATAGAGCGTATCGCCGATGACTGGATATCCTACTCCTGCTAAATGGACCCTAATTTGATGTCTAACACCTTTGTAGATACCGACAAGAAGGGTAGAAACATCTTTTGTAGGATCATACTGAATCACTTTGACAATAGTGCTCGGTTTATGGACTTTACTTCTTCCTTTCTGTTCATCCTTTGGACTGCGTACAAATACCATTCTATCTTCTTTGTATTTATGATGCATAATCGGTACAGCTATCTCGAAAGCAGATTCATTGAGCTTTCCTTTGACCTGCGCTACATATCGCTTGTGTACTTTCCCTTCCGATTGGAGTTTTCTGTATTTTTCGTAGGCTTTCTTGTTTTTCGCAAAATAAAGGAACCCCGCTGTCTCATTATCTAATCTATTTAACAATCCCAATTCATCTTCCTTTCAGAACTCCTTGATCTGGTGATCTATGAAAGGCTTTTTGACCTCTATCTGATTAAATTCAGGCAGGTCTATATAAGGAAATAAATGTTCGGGTATCACAAAATTTATCTTCGCATCAACATCTTTTCCCATCAAAACATCGAGAAAACATGTATCCTTACCGAATGTCGTAGGAATACCATTTGGTTTCCAAAGGACGAAAAAATCGTCGTTATGATAACATATGATCTTGGAAATTATGTCCAAAATAGGGGAATATACAAGGTAAATCTATTTCTGCGCTAACATCTCTTTTCTTTCTTTTCTGTATTTTCCGAGTAGGATATAGACAAGCGGAGCTGCCATAAAGATAGAGGAGTAAGATCCAAATATAACTCCTAAACCGATAGTGAAAGAGAATTGTTTAATAACTCCTGTACCTAAAATATACATTGCTACGATGACAAGAAGTGTTGTCATCACTGTTCCGAATGATCTTCTCATCGTCTGCCGGATACTGTATTCGAATATCTTTCAGAATAAGACTCCTTTTTTACCTGCGTTATTCTTGATATTTTCTCTGATCCTATCAAAGATGATAATCGTATCATTGATACTATATCCTATATTGGTAAGGATCGCTATAATGAAGATAGTATTTATTGTCATAGTATGATCGAGCATCATCCATACACCATATGCTCATGCAGGCACCGCTACATCGAAAATCATCGTAAGAATAACTACTCCTGCCAATATACTTGGGGAAATCTCTTTTCTGACTCCTGCAAAAGAGAAAATCATATAAATAGCCATAAGAATCACTCAAACAATCAGCGCATTTTTTGCGGATTTCTGCATATAAGATCCAACACTTGGTCCTGTGATGGATTGTTCTACTACCTCATCGGTGCTCTTGATATATCATTTTTCTACAAGCACGTTCTGGATATCCTTAGAAAGGATATTTACCTGTTCATCTTCCTCTACTTGAGTTCTTATAGAAAGTTTACTGATATCATCATCCAATTCTACAACCACCTCACTGTCTTTGTATCATTTGGTGTCCATATATTGCATCAAGTCTTCTGAAACCTTAGCTTTATCAAGCATTCCAGCAATACTGATTTTTACTCCACCGGTAAATTCCTCAGAATATCTTGCGTTGCTAATAAAGAAAAATAATGCAACACCCATCAAAACAATTCAAATACTCACTCGAGTCCATGAATGCTTCATAATAGAAAACGGTCTTTTCATTCTGCTATCTCTTTACATTTTAAAAACGATAAGAACTGTATGGAATTATTCCTCTTTTTCAAGGAGAGTAATGAACTTATTTCTGTAATAATTCATAATACATTTTTGCAGCTTCTTCCTGAGCTTTTTTCTTATTAGACCCATATCATTCACTGACTTTTTTTCCCACAACATAGACCTCAGATTTGTATTCTATGACATTACCCTTCTCATCCACCTTCTCTTCGATGTCGTGATATTCCGGGATTATTTTATACTCTTTCTGAACTGCTTCTTGAATCATGGTCTTGTAGCTCTTTACTGGTTTTTTCTCTATATATTTAAGTTTTGTATAGACATATTTAGTTATGAATTGTTCTGCTACGTCGACCCCGAGATCGAGATAGAGATAACCTATCAGCGCTTCCAATGCGTCAGAGAGAATGGAATCTTTTTTTCTTCCTTGCATTTTCTCTTCACCCTTACTGATGAATACCATCTCATTGAGATTGATATCTTTGGCTATCTCAGCCAAAATTTCTTCCCTCACCAAGGCAATTTTGTATAAAGTCATATCAGATTCCGGCATTCCCGGATGGTTAAGAAAAAGCAATTTATCTATCACTGCACCTAGGATCCCATCACCGACAAATTCCAACCTCTCATTATGTGTCATGACATCTTTGTAATCAGCAGCATAGGACTTATGTACAAAAGCGAGCATCATCATTTCCTCATCCTGTATATTTTTGGTAGGAATCCCGAGTTTCTCGAGATATGCGATAAGATCTTTTTTCTTCTTATATACGTGATCGAACATAACCCCATAAATAAACAGATAAAATGGATGGGATAGATGGAATAGACTAATAGATGGAATAGATATCTAAACTTATCTAATCAATCTAATCCGTTTATATCAATCTAATCTATCTTATTTAAAATAACTGAACGGCTTGGAAACCAATTGGTCGATATACGAATTTCCCAGCACCAAGAGCATATCTACGCCGCTATATTGCTGGACCATGAGTGGATCTGGAGTATCTATGACTGTATCTATATTCACGAATATCTTGAGCATCTTGACGGTATATTGGTAGTCTCATGAACCCAAAACATAAACAGTTGTTCCAGATAACGATTGAGCGAAATTCTGGACAGTCGATACATTGAACGCATATTTCTTGAGTTTAACAGCGACTTTGTTCGCAAATCCATCAGATTTTCCTATGGTCGCCTTTGCATATGCTTTGTCGATTCCATTGAGGACCTCGATCTTCTGATTTTCTATCAGGTATTCTTGGTTGTGTGTCACATAGAACGCGAAATTCTTGGTATAGTCATAGAATCCGACCTGCCCTGGAGTACCTCCATCTGGAATAATTGCTGATGCTCAGGCAAATAATGCCCTATCAGGATTGTAAAGGAAACAAGCAGGGTAGGAATATTTGTAAGTGATATGTGAACATTCGACGGTGTAGCCGAAGGAAAACATATGATTGAGCTTATATGCGTATTTTGCCATACCGAGCATCTCTTTGAGTGAGATATTGGTGGTGACCATTTCCGTATAATCGTTATAGAGCTGTTTTAATTTATTCACATTTCCCAATCCTTTATCTTTGAGTGTATTTATAATCGCCTGGATGATCTGTTGTTGTCTGAGCGATCTCGCAAAATCAGATGTTGAATGTCTTGATCTCGCATATTGTAATGCTATCTCTCCATTCATCAAATTAACTCCGCTATCGATATGGACGGTCATATATCCTCCATTATTATTTGGATAGGTGGTATCATGAATGGTATTTGGTACATTTATTTCGATACCTCCTAATGTGTCTATCACGTTCTTGAATCCATTGAAATCCACCATAGCGTAATAAGAGATTTTTAATCCCATAATTTCTTCGAGTTTATCCATAAGAACTCTCGCACCTGTATCGAATTCATGTTTTCTTCCTACTGTATGGGAAAACATAGCGTTGATCCTACCTACGATATTGGTGTTTTTGTTGTAAACATAGAGATCCCTTGGAACGGAAAGCATGGTGACTGCGCCTAATTTTGGATTGAATGATGCTACCATGATAGAATCCGCAAGATATCCTCCTGCATGATATTCTCCTCCATATCCTAGGATCATCACATTAATATTACCAAATTCATCCTTGATCATATCATCTCCCATTGTAGAAGATACTACTTGCACTGCTCATTTTCCTATTGCTCCGCCTATAATTTGAGCTCCTTTAATGACGTACTTACCAACGAAAAACACGATAAAAATACAGCAGATGATGATAAATAATTTAACGATCCCTGCTGATCAAGAAAACGGCCTATATGAGTTATAGTTATTGAGTTCTCCTATCGTTTTATTTTTGAAAGACTTCTTTCTCAAAAACATATTATTTTTGGATAAATAAAAATAAACCTTGTTTGGGTATTCGCGTGCTCCTTATAGTATAATTTAGCGTAACATCAAGCTAAAATGACCGGTTTAAAAAAAGAGGAAAAGGGTAATATCAATACTACCGTCATACCTGGGAAAATAATGAGAAAAAAATAAAAAAACGTCATAAATAATATGAAAGTCAAATCTTTTTCTTTTTGGTCTTCCCAAAATTTGCAAAATTTATCTTTCTGAGTACAATTAAGACAAGCCGAAAGCAATAAGCTTCAAGCTTCAAGCTTTAATCTTTAAGCTTCATCGTATTATGGCGAATTCGTTTGATATAGAACAGATCCTTGCGCTGATAGAGAAAAATCCAAATATCTCGGATTTACATCTTTCCGGTTGAGAAAGTATTTCTTATAGGCTCAATGGCGAGATTATCAGAGAAGAGACTGCAGGAAAATTGAGTAACGAATCAATGGAAATTATTTTGAGACAGCTATTCCAAGGTAATCCTCAGAGATTTGATAAATTCCTCGGCGATAAAGAGGCTGATTTTGCATATGTATCCAAAGCAGGTGTTCCATATAGGGTAAATGCGTTTTTTAAAACTGGAAGGATTGGTGTTGTTATGAGAAAAATCAACGCTATGGCGAAAAAACTTGAAGAACTCATTTTTTCCGATATTGCGGAGAGTATCAAGAAAAATATCTTATCAGCAAAAAAATGATTGTACCTAGTCACTGGTCCTACTGGTTCAGGTAAATCAACATCATTAGTAGCTATGCTTGAACATCTAAACGAAACAAGAAGTGAAAATCTCATCACGATAGAGGATCCGATAGAATTTATCTTTGAGCCAAAAAAATGTATCGTCTCCCAAAGAGAAATCTGACATGATACACGATCTTTCGCGAACGCATTGAGGTCAGCTATGAGAGAGGATCCCAATATTATCTTTGTAGGAGAAATCCGCGATAGAGAGACTGCTGAATCTGTATTAAGTTTAGCGGAAACAGGACATCTAGTATTTAGTACGCTTCATACCAATTCCGCAGCGAATACGGTAAACAGATATATTTCGTTTTTCCCTCCTGAAATCCAGGATAGCGTCAGCGATAGATTAGCAGAATCATTGATTGGTATCCAGTCGCAATTCTTAGCGAAGACTAAGGATGGAAAATCTAGAGTAGGTCTGTTTGAAGTAATGATCAATACGACTTCAATAAAAAACAATATCAAAAAAAGAGCAGTTGATCAGATCGATAGTATCATCGAGACTTCATCGTTAATTGGAATGATTAACCTGAAAAAATATGCACAAAGGCTTATCGATAAACAGATTATAGATCCTAAAGAAGTTGAACGATTATTCGGTATTTGACCAGCATAAAAAATACAGAATTTATAATTCAGAGTGCAGAAAATATATAAAAAATATATCCATTCTGATCTCTACACTTTACATTCTTAACTCAATATAATGGACACACCAGGTGGATATAGATGAGGTGGATATAAACAGTATATAAGTCCTCAAGAGCTCAAAAAAATGAAAAAAAATATGAAGAAAGTAC
This sequence comes from uncultured Candidatus Peribacteria bacterium, assembly GCA_964560855.1. GTDB lineage: Bacteria > Patescibacteriota > Gracilibacteria > Absconditabacterales > Absconditicoccaceae > CAJBLF01. Next base: position 14,505 of record CAZLLU010000010.1, read on the forward strand.
CTATCATCCAGGAAAAATCCGATAGTTACCATCGCAAGGAAGAGCAGGAAGCTGAACACATACTCTCCAAAATCACTACCAATGATACCACAAAATAATCTTTATTACCTTTAAACAAAAATAATATGACTAACATCAATCTCATTAAAGCGAAACTTCCTCAAGAACTCCGAGAACAGGCAGAAAAATTTACCATACCTGATGAATTCATTAGTACTATGCCTGACCTTATCATATTGGTCTTAAATTCAAGATCTATGGACACTACAGAAGAGAAACAATCACGATTTAATCTCCTGCCAATGATGAATCAGGAGCAGATAGATAAATTGAGAGATATCCTTACGAGAGAAAAACAGAAACTCATGGAAATCGAACAGAAATATGAACAAAAAAAAGACGAACTCAGAAGTAAATATACCCAAAAATGGGAAGATATGGTCTATACTAAGAAAATGGAAAAAATTAAACAAGAAGAAGCAAAGCATGATGAAATAGAAGATCAACAGGCAGAAAATTTACTTAATCAAATCTAGATCACATGAAAAATTTCCACGGATATTTCATTCATCATCTCAGATCCTATAGGACATTCTATTTTATGTTCTTCACTTTCATCCTATTTATCACTTCTCTCGTCATCCATACATTCGGTAATAAGATTTTTGCTGAAGACCTTTTGGAACAAGCATTTAAACCTGCTATGAGCCAAGAAACCATTATCAATCTTTGAGCAGGAAAAAATGCGGTAGGAAATGAAGTATTTAGAGAATGAGTGAATACACAGGAGAATTTCTGACAATGATGTTTTATAAATAATGATCGCGTAGAAAATAAAGATCTGGATACCCAGATGGAAGCATATAACTATACATGAGGAAGAGAGGCGTTCTGTTCTCAGATTTTGGGTGGTGATCGGGATACTACGGTATTACAAACTGAAGCACCATTGATTGTGAGAATAGCTAAATTTTTATTAAGGATAACTATGGTGCTTGCGGTGACTATGGTATTATTTAATGGTATTATGTGGATCATAGAATCTGCCAAAGGAGGTGAAGTCAAGGATGCGAAGAAAAATATCATTTTAATTGTAGTAGGTATTCTTATCGCTCTTATAAGTTTAGGTATTATTAACTTAGTTTCATCACTGACGGTAAGTTCATTATGAACCTCTTCAACGAGTGTTGAATGATCATGCTCTATCAATGGAGCAGTACTTGCTTGAGATGACCTTAAAAAATATGTATGTGAAAATAGTGCTAATTTCCAAGGAACCCGAAAAGATGATAGATTAGGCGATAGATGTAAAAAGGGTAATAATCGGGTAGCTGTAAATGAAAAAGCTACTATAGATGGATGTATCGAACTTGGCGGAACTTATAATAATTAATTTTATATCTTATATCTTGGTATGAATACACACCTTAAAAACTTTATCCATGGAATATTATTTACACTTTTTGGCTTTACAACACTATTTTCTACGTATGCGATCGTTGTAGAAGTACCACCTAGCCAAGGACAGGAAGATGTGATTGTCACTGGCCCTACACAAATACAGGCGGATGAATCTACTATGTATGAAACTATCCAAACAATAAATAGATATCTTCGATTCTCTATTGGAGCTGTATGTATGGGAGTGTTAGTTTTTTGATGAATAAAACTCATCACCGCAAGTTGAAATCAAGCAAAAATGAAAGAAGCGAATAAGCTCCTTATATGAGCTCTGATAGGTATTTTGATATCTATTTTCTCATACGCTGTAGTGAGAATTATCGTCAATCTTCTCTAATGGTAGAGTTTTTGACATTATTCTGATATACCGTTTTTTCGAAAAATATATTAAACTCCTTATAGGGGAGTTTTTTATTTTATCTCTCTATTATTTTCTTAAAAAATCTATTCCAGATCATTTTTTCATTCTCTCTATCATTTTTTAACATTCTGACATCTTTCTTCGTTTATCTTTATTTCCTAGAATCCTCTTCTTTATTGTCTTTTCTCTCTTTTTGACGTATTATAGATATTCTTCTTTTATTTCACTTATAGTATTTTATATATATTTTATCTAAAAAAATAAATTATAATAAAAAATAAATGACATACATTATCGATTGAAAAAAAATCTTAGATACATATATCTTTGCTGTTTATTTTTTTCATCTTTTCTATGAAAGATATCTTAAAGAGAATAATTATAAGTATTATTTCAGGTTGACTGATAGCATATTTGGCGTATCTTTTTTCCCAAAACATTATTATCGTCCAAGGATGATTCACCGAATATAACACATTATATTATCTTATATTATTTTTGCTCTGTTTGTTTTTATTCATCCTTTTTGGAATCTATCCAGTCCATTTCAAGATGACTAAAGCTACGTTATTCGTTATGGGTATAGCGTTGATTATCATAGGAGATACCGTTCTTTTGAATGATGTGACTACTTATGTCTATATAGGTGATATATTTAAGGTTTTAGGTGTTGCATTAACACTTCTTGCCCGAACAAATGTTCTTATCACTGATAAGGTCAAAAAACAAAAACAAGCGAAAAATGTAGAGATTATTGAAGTGTAATCATGCAGGCATAGCTCAATTGGCTAGAGCGCGTCCTTGCCAAGGACGAGGTTGCGGGTTCGAGCCCCGTTGCTTGCTCCATTGTTATTGATAAAAAAATCTGAATTTCTATGTCAGATTTTTTGTTTATAAAAAATATTCATTTTTTGCTTTTTTTAGAAAAGGGGATATACTTATAAAGATTTATATCTTCCTCGCTTTTTATGGCCGATACTAAGGAATCACTTCAGAAGGATATAGACATAAAAAATAAGGAGCTTGATACATTGAAAGCTAATATTTTAGCATTAGAAAAGAGTTGAGGTCCTACTGTAGAGCAAAAAAAAGAGGATTTTGAAGAACAGAAAAAAAAGCTTGAAGAAGATATACAGGTATTACAAAATAAATTTAATGAACTTAGAAAGGTTGAGGAAAATATAGTTATCAATCAAAATAAGGATAAAGAAAATAAATTGAGAGACACTATAGAGGCGGATACTGATATGATGTATGAAAACTTCATAAAAGGCACTGATATGTATACCAAGCTTGAGCTTATTTTATGATCTGAAGTTGAAGTAAAGGAGTTCGCACTACAAATAGATAAAGTTGTTAGAAAATACTTTGATCAGGAATTGATTGGTTTTTCCAATAAGATAAAAAATCCTATAATTGTGGGTGTCCAGATAGCTATGATGGAGATATTCACTAAACAAGGAGCTGACTGAACATCTGAATTTTTCGAATCATTTTCCAAAACAAAATCCAATAATGCATGAAAAGCCTTTGAGTGACTTTATAAATCATTCTGAAAACTCGGGGATAGTAATCAATTCTTTGTACTCGCCAATAAAGTACAGAATATTACTTGATATCTCTCAGGTAAAAAAAATATCATAACTACATCAGATAATATTCCTGAGCTTATGAATCCATATAAATTCAAGGAACTTCTTCTTCAACCAGTATGGTCAAATCAAGCTGCTATAAATAAACTCGATATTACAAAAATCTTGAGCATAGATTCTACTAACGGTGTCGATATCACAGCTGAAGAAAAACAGAAGATACAAGAAATCATCAATAAAGTGCCGCTTACAGAAAAAAGCGTGAAATCTATACAAAAATCTCTCACAACAGCAGATAAACTCCTTGATAATAGAGGAAAATTCACCAATAAAGCGATATATTTTGTAGATAAGATTTCCTCTTTACTGAATATCAATATTCCTCTTCTTTGAAATCTAGGAGAACTCATAGGTTTCGATTTTCCTACAGATGCTATCAAGAGTAATCAAAAAAATAAGAAGTGAGGGGTAATGAATTTCATCCTTTGAGCTTTTGGTTTTCATGGAGGTTTCGATGGTCTCCATAGAAAATATATCCAAGAGAAATTAGATGAGTTTAATATAGATAATACTTTTGTTGCTTCAGCATATAAAAAATTTATCGATACTCAAAAAGATTCTCCAAATAAAACAGAGGATACTTGTACTATCTGTGGATTGAGCGATCTGGATGAAAAGATAAAAACTAAAATACCTGCTGATTATGAAGCGCTCAAAAAGTCTATTTTCAATACGCTCAATTGAGCTACCTTAAATGGTATTTTGGTCGAAAAATTTGCTCCAGATGCGGTAACTACCGATTCAGACAAAAAAAAGACCGTAGATGTCTCCAAAATCACTGAAGCAAATATCGATGGATATCTCCAATATATCGTCCCGAAACTTACTAATGATGATTTTATATCTTCAGACAAAGTCGATAAGGATACTTTTGCATTAGCGGTTATAGGAGGACTTGTTGGCGATAAATATTTTATAGAAGGCGTTAATCTTGGCCTTGTTACCGTAAGCGACTTTAATAATACCGTTCCTGTAAATGTTGATGTCGTAAATGGCCAGGTGGATTTTAGTAAAGGAAACTTTTCTGTAGAACAGATAAAAAACATCAATCTTCTCATCGAGGAAATGAAAAGACTCAATATCACCAATCCTTATACTCAAGTAGGTATCCTTTCTTGTATATCCAAGGAATGTGGTTTCATCCCTAAGAGCGAAGGTGGATATGCTGATACTCAGAATAACCGTATCAGGGAGATATTTACCGATAGGGTCGCTGATTATACTGATACCCAATTGACTGTACTTAAGGCGGATAATGAAAAGTTTTTTGATGCTGTCTATAATCAATACAAAAAAGATCCTACTACAAACAAACAGAAGGATCCTAAACAAACACAATATAACCGGAAAACTGGAAATGATAACGAAGGCGATGGATATACGTATAGAGGTAGGGGATTTAATGGATTGACATTCAAATCTCTCTATAAGAAATATTGAGATATAATCGGTAAAGATCTTGTAGGTAATCCTGATCTTGTCAATGATCCTGCGATAGCAGTAAAGGTCGCTCTGGAATTCTTTAAACAGTGAAATAATAATCAGGATCTTTCTATGTTGGCCTTTACAGACAAAGAAACCGCAGTCAAAAAATTTACCGATATCAATGCGGGCTGACGTGCAAGTTACTATGATAATGCATTGACTGCATCAGCCAATTTTGATGTAATAGATGAAACAGTTGCTTAATTTTTCCTAAACCATATATTCACAAAAAAATAAACTATAAAAAGAAAGGAGATGTATTATTATGGGTAAAAAAAAAGTCAGTTCAAGAACTAAGCGAAAAATCGCCCGTCGGGCTGAGATCGCTTTCAAAAAAAAGAAAAAGAAAAGAAAACAAAAAAAAACAAAAAAGTGAGCCAATGGGAAATATTAGTTATTATGTATGATAAAGTTCGGACATGTATATCACGTTCGGACTTTTTTTTATTTCAATCGTTGGTTTATCTTGGTTTCTTCAGTACCTTTTTTAACCTGTCCCATAATGTCATTAATCATGCTTTTTACACTTTCTCCTGTTTTTTGGGAGGTAGTGGAGTCAGTGGTGGAGATTCCTATATATTGCTGGATTTCATTATAATTCGCTAGATTATTCTGATATGCTTTTGGACTGATGCTATATAGTGTGTTTATAAAGAAACTGATCACCTTATTTATTACAGGATTGAGTACCATATCTCCTCATAGTTGATCTACGAAGAAATTCTCTTTTTGTTGTTGGAAGGAGTTGACCAATGATCATCGGATCGTGTTCTGTATTTCTCAGATATTTTTTCCTTTATATTTTCCTATCAGGTTAATTGTTCATGAAAGCTCTTTTGGAATATAATATTGTACATTTCCTTGAAGGATCTGCATGACGGTATTTTCTCCGGATTTTTCTAATGTAATCGCTGATTGTGGGTTGATATTGATAAACGACCCGTTTCATAGATTGATAAATAGCTTTTCTTTATCATTTTTGGTCTTGGATGCAAAGCTTATCTGAGTTTTTTGAGAAAGCTCTATGTCACTTGATTGTAGTTCATTTACGGGAATCTCTTTGGTTCCTAATGCGTTTTTGATTATCACTACCCCTTCTTTGGCTCATTGATTAACAATCCTGGTTTTTTGAGATTGGATAAAATCGTTGATATTCGGAAGTGTTTCGTACATTGGCAATATTCCTGTCAAAAGCACAAAAGCTATACCTATACCAACGATTCCCATCAAGATAAAACGTATCCGATGTTTAATATAAGTAATAGCCAATGCTAGCACAACCAACGCAAAAAGTGTAATGAATTGCCTGCTGTCGAGGCCGATATTGTTTCTAAAAAAGACATCTCATAGGATATAGAGATTAATTAGGATTATGATAAACATCAGAAATCTAAAGACCTTATTCCCTCATTGAAGCGTATAGAGGAGTATAAAAGAGACGAAAAAGATCACTGTGTAAAGCTGGTGCGTCACGATTCGATTCCAGAGCACGCTGGTGTCGCCTGCATAGAGAAAATACAAATACATTCATCATACTATCAGTATTCATAATAGAGCACCTTTTATTAGTTTTTTGATCATAGTAGTGGAATAATTATAAATATATCTCGGTTATATAAAAAAAAACTCCCTTTGCAAAGGGTAGTTTCTCTCGTATATTCTCTTTTAAAGAAAATGATATTTTTTGATATCGGATTTTTTTAGCATAGCTTCCAGTTTTTCTTTTTTATCCTTTTCGAATTCTACCAATACTGCTTTTTCCTGTGTTTTCTGTATTTTGTTTTCGTGAAGGGTATAGGATTGGATATAATTGAGCCTTGTGATGTTTGTAGCTGCTCATGATTTGAGGAGTCAGGTTATAATCTGTTTGAGTTTTCTTCCATCGTCTTTATAAAAAAAAAGAAGCATATGTGGTGATTATCTCTTAAAAAACATAAACATCGATTATTGTACTTTTTCTGCAGTCTCTATTTCTGCAGTCTCTATGGTCTCTGTAGCTTTTTGTGGCATTGAGCTTCCGTAGCCTTTTGTTATGATATTTCCGAGATTTTTTGTTATTGTCTGTAAGCTTTCTGTATATGTAGGAGGTACATTATAGGTAGTGGTAGATTGTTTTTCCAATGTAGCTATAGCAGCTTTTAATCCTTGAAGCTTTTGGGTAGCGTCACCTGCCTGTTTTGTATATTCTAAACCGAATGTCTGATATACTGCTATGATTTTCCTTTCCAATGCGTTGAATGCTTCAGTAAATGATGTTTCGTTTGCTGCGACAAATCCTGCTTCGATTTCTTTGATATCTTCCATAAAGAATGGTGTATATAGACTTGCGCTTATTTTTTCATCCTGTTTTGGATCCAAGATTTTCTTTCCATCACTCAATGTTTCATTTATATCTTTGGTGACTTCAGGATTTGCATCTACTACTGTAGTCGTGCTCAATAGGTTTAATAGGGACACTTCTGATGTTTCTGCTCATGAGATGACGATTTCTTTTGTTTCAGGTGTCGCTAATGCAAATGTCTGAGAGATATCTTTGTTTTCTACTGCTTTGCTGAAGTTATCGAAATTTGCAAAAAGTTTGATGTCGTTTTCCTGTATTGCCAATACTTGCTTGTTTCCCATATTGGTTGTTTTGTCAGCTCCGTTACTCTTGGTGACAATAATATTTGCTCCGTTATTCTTGATAATCTGATTTTCTCCATCCTTGATAAACTCAAAACTCAATGGTTGTGTTTTATCTTCTTGTTTGAGGGTAATATCGTTGATAGTTAGCTCTATGTTTTGAACTTTTCGTTCGTTTCCTTCCATTGTGATAAAGTCCCCATAGACGAGGTTTAGTTTATAATTTTCATTGTGTGTCTGTTGGATGATCAGTTTTGCAGGTCCAATAATTTTAGATTGTGCTCCGCTGTTGATCTCGAATGCTAGCTGAGCTCATTCCTTGATAAGGATAGTGTCTCCGTTACCGATATTATTGGTCTTGGTCAATACACCATCATGTTCTATATAGAAATTTCCTTTTGCGTCGATGACTTGTGCTATATAATCCGCGTTGGCGGTATTGGTACCGTTTTTGATGATAGAAAACCGATTGTAGTCTTGTAAGTTGCTGGTATTCAAAAAATACACTCCGTAGATTCCAAACAACAAGAATGCAAGAATTATCGTATATACCGCATATTTTGCAGGAGCAAAAGAAAACCTTTTGAGTGATGCTTTTTTTGTCTTTTTATACAAAACACTCTGATAGAGATCCAACTTATCTACATCAGTAAATTTGATATGTTTTTGTGTATCGAAGAATTCTTGGAGTTTCATAATCGAGGTAAATTGTCAAATAGAGCATTCTTACACCTCTATATACGAATAAGTGGACAGTTTGTGACAATAAAATACTCTGTCTAATTATTTAAGGTTGACTTTTTTTAATAAATACACTTAGATATAACATATAGGATATAAGATATTTATCTTTTGCTTGTATTTTTGTTTTGAAAATATAGTATCTACGGTAGATATAGATATTTATCTATGTAACTACCTCATCAAATGATGGATACCATCTTCAGGACCTTGTCTGACAGGAATCGTAGAAGAATAATCCAGCTTTTGAAGCAGAAGGAGATGACGGTCTCCGAATTGTTGACACATTTTGACATCACCCAGGCATCATTGTCTCACCATCTGGATGTCCTGAAAAGATCCAATCTCGTGCTCGACGAGAGAAGGGGACAATTTGTCTTCTATTCACTCAATCAGCCCGTTTTTGAGGAAAGCGTGAATATGATACTTAACTTACTTGTGTAAACTAAAATACCTTAGTCATCGCGAGCAAAGCGCGGCGATCTCATAAGATTGCTTCGTCACTTTGTTCCTCGCAATGACTTTTACTTGTTAGTTAATCAGTCATGATCATCACGATGTCAGGGAAGGCAGGAAGCGGAAAAGGAACGGTT
>CAZLLU010000011.1:0-20680 GCA_964560855.1 uncultured Candidatus Peribacteria bacterium
TTACGACTCTATCTGCTTCATCGAGGATATTGATTTCAAACATATTCAATCCCATAGGTCTTTCTTCGTTTCCTGCGTCGAAATAGATGACGTCTTTTGCTCTCTCTTTCGGGATATACGCAAGCATATCTTCTGCAAGATCTCCGTGTGGATCAATCAGGCAGATACCGTCTCCGTTCCATACGTCCTGTCTGGCTATGGTTTGCAGGAACACGGATTTACCGGTACCTGATTTTCCGATACAGTAATGATGTCTCATCCTATCATCTCTTTTCATGTAGACAGGGGAGAGGGTATTTCTGTAGATATTCGTTCACAAGAGAATTGCGTCTTTGAAGAGTTTATATCCTCGTCATTGTTTTTCTTTAATTACTTTTATGAATTTTTTTCCATCTTTTTCTATGACCTCTTTACCAGCCAATTCCTGTGCCGTGAATTTCTCTATAGGTTCGAGCACTTCTTCTGTTTCTGTTCTTTGTCCTACGGCTCGATGATTCTGATATTCTTGCAGGATGCTGTCGAGTTTCCCTCATTTGTACGTTTCTGCCAATACTCCTCCCATGATATATCCATTAAATTCTTTTGGTATAGGAAGGTTTTCTGGAGCAGGCAATACCTTGTATTGCATCCATGAGATGATTGGCGAACGATTGTAGGTCGCATCAGGGAAATGAAATAATGATGTTAATTCATGTATTCAGAAAACATTTTTTTTGAATCAAAATCTGGTGATGAAATTGTTTGCTGCTATCCTTCGTAGAGGTTTCAGTAATCGTCAGAATACATCTGTCTTGCCGTATGGTTCTATGAGTTCATTGCCATATTCGTCTCCATAGATCGTCAACGAGCTCACTATCTGGTCGAGGTTCTTTTCAAGATTTGATTTTTCGTCGGAACTTGTTGCTACCAACATTCCTGAATTAAAAAATGGTAGTGATGATTGTTCTCCCATTGAGTTGAGATAATCTTCTTTTGCTTTGACCATACGCACCATAGTGACGCTTTCTTCCTCACTCCTATTGGTCAGGAGTTTCTGGCTTGGTCCGTTGATGAGGAATCCTATGAGTTTCCGTGGCATGATGAAATAGGTCCGCCATGCGTTATTAGTTCCATGGAGGGATAGGTTTTTGTATAGTCTATCTGCTGCTTTCTGTGACTTTCTGTTGAATCGATCTCCAAGCGGTTTGATTGGTATAATGATACTCAGCGTATCGTATCTGGAGATCTTTCCTATCGAATCTATGATGTTGTTTATCGGATCATCCGGCTGCTGTTTGAATGTCTTGATATTGTAGAGCTGATTCCTTTGGGGTTCGATCGGTATAATGTCATTATATTTTCTTTTGAAAAAATTCGGCTTTGTCACTCTTTCTATCGAACAGTTCGGAAACTGTGCGGATATCGCTCCTTCCATGACTTTCTGATATTCCGGATATGTTGCAATGATGAAACTCAATAGTCCGTCTTCGTAATGGTAGATCATTGTAGTCTTTGCTTTGTCAAAGAGTTTTCTCATTAAATTTTCTCTCAGACTCAATGATCATATCTTATGAAAGTTGTGGAATACCTGTGACATACGTCAGATTTTTTCCTTCATGTCTTTTGCTAATTCTTTATCCTGTTCACGATCGAGCTTGCTTTGCCCTCTAGGTAACAATACTTTGAGATAGATGATTCTGCCTGAGTTGAAGACATCATAGAAGAATCTTGCCATATTCCTCAGTAGAATAAGGAAAAACAACGATCAAAATAAAATAAGAATTCCGTTGATTGCATAGTGTCCGTATTCGTTGACGAATGTTTTAAATCCTGTGTCTGTGCTTGTTGTCGCTATAGTTTGTTGGTCTTTTTCACTTGGTACAACGCTGAATCCTGGCCCTGAAGATGTCGCCGCTGGTGTATAGGGTCTTCCCAATAAAAAATTCTTGATTTGTGTTGTTCCTCACATCATCTGCATGCAGCTGAGTTTATCTTGGCCTCGTGCAGAACTTGTCAATTGAGAAACATTCTCCAACGTCGCTGGATTTTTTTCGTATTTATCTCTAATGAGCTGTTCACATAATCCTAATTCCATATTCAGTTTAGCTGAAAGATTAAAGCTTTAAGCTTCAAGCTTGTGGCTTTTGGCTTATTAGTTAATTATAGCCGGAATTGCTCTTTTTGTATAAAAAAAAAGGCTTTTGGAACGCCTATCTAAGCCATTTTTGTACAAATATTATATAGTAGTGGTTATTTTATTGGTTTTTTGCTAAAATTATTATATGCTTCCTGTCGGAAATACGCAAAAAATGCTCTGACGATGCAGCTTGCATATGCTCCAAAAAGGATGCCGAAGAAGAATATTCCATAGACGGTCCGTTTGACGCCTCCGTATTGGATGACATTGAAGATGATAGCGAGATAGATGAGGAGGACAGGTATTGCGTAGATAATCAGGAGATTTACTGAAAAATTGATCAGAAGATAGGTTTGTGCAGTTATATATTTGTAATTCTCTTTGAAGGATTTTATAGTTATGGCATAGCTCTGGAGCATTGAATCGTAAACTCCTTTGCCTTCGAGTGTTATGGTATATCTGGTATAAACCCTCAATGCGTTTATCAAACTTATACCTGCAAATCGTATGAGCAATAATAATACGGTGAAACCGCTATGGATACCTCCTGAAACCAAGATTTTCAATACGGTTAGCCGATAGACGGTTGGTGATAGGATCAATGATATGATACCGTATTCGAACAGCGGAAAAAAGAGTTCTTTTCCTTTTTTGAGTGCAGCTTTGATGCTCTTATTTTTGTCGTTGAGGTAGTGGATAATTGCTCCCTGGCCGATGGGATAGATGATGGAATATGCTAGGAATAACGTTATCGCTATAGCGATAACCCAGTTGATAACGTGGTTGTGATTTATCTCTTGTACAAAAAATTCCGCTACTTTGCCCACGTAGAGACCGTTTTCATAATTATTTGCAAAAAGCTCGTTGACGTTGAGCAGAATGAGGAGACTTGCAATCAATGAATGAAAAAAAGATGTCATAAATGTTAGCCTTATGATCTTGGTGTCATTCCTCATATATTCCATAGAATTTTTTGTAATCGATTTGATCATGCTTGCTTTTTTAGTGAAAAAAGATGGAGAGGCAATAGAATCTTAATCTTGCAAGTTTTGGGCAAATATATATAGTATTCCCACATTTATCTTTTCTCTCTTCTCATGAGATTTATCAAAAGATTTGTTTTCATCCTCATCCTTCTCTTGATAGCATTTTTCATCTATCGTTTCATTAATCCTACAGGAGCCAAAGAGATGGTTTATGATCTCAAAACGTTTTCCAACGACAAGATAGGTACTCATTTTTCTCTTACTGAAAAGCAAGAATCTTTTGTGTGAAATCTTGCGGAGATGACTGGCACGGTAGAGGATACTTGATCACTTGATTTGTTTAGTGGCGATGAGCTACTCTTCGGTGATGTCTCTTCGGATGAAGACACTCTTGTAGTTGAAACTGAAACAGCTCCTGAAGTAGTTCCTGAAACAGCTCCTAAAACGACTTCTTGTCCTGCTATGTCTACGGTGGATTCATGTCCTGCAGGCCAGGAAAAATATACAACTTATACCTCTCCTGAATGTGGAACCTATTATGCATGTAGAGAGAAACCAGTTACTTCAAAAGCCACTCCAAAAACTACTCCCAAGACAACAACATCTTCCGTCAAGGGACTTTCCAATCAAGAGATGCGCGATCTCGTAAACCTGCTTCAAAACTTCCAATAGCATTTATCATCATTATCTTCATGGATTTTACACTTACCTCATATATCAACAACGGTAGTCTTTCTGTTCACGATACCGTAAAGGCATACATAGAAAAAGCCAAACAATCGAATGCTGATTTTTTTTCTTTTGTGAGGTTTCATGACGACTATGTTGCTGCTCATCTTGATGAATTTGCTTCGAGACCATTGAAAGCAGCTCCTATTTGAATCAAAGATATTATTCTGACTCAAGACAATATTACTTCTTGCGGATCGAAAATGCTTGAGGACTATGTCAGCCCGTATAGTGCGACCTGTTTTTTGAACTTGGAGAAAAATGGAGGATTGATGATTGGAAAGACGAATATGGATGAATTCGCTATGGGTTCTTCTACAGAGACTTCTTATTTCGGTAAGACCAAGAATGTCTATGGCAAAGATAGATCTCCTGGTTGAAGTTCGTGATGATCAGCTGTTGCTGTCGCTTCATGAGTATGCTTAGGTGCATTATGAACCGATACGGGATGAAGCATCCGTCAGCCTGCTGCACGGTGTGGTATCGTTGGTATGAAACCTACCTATGGCATGGTTTCCCGTTATGGTGTACAATCTATGGCATCAAGTTTGGATCAGGTCGGTGTATTTACGAAAACTGTAGATGATGCAGAGCTTTTGTTGAAAGCTATTGCAGGGTTTGATCCTAAGGATTCACAGAGTGATCCGAGAGCGGATGTATTCGTCAATGATAAAGAAATCCTGGATGAAAAATCTGTTAAAATGTTTAAAATATGAGTACCGAAGGAGGTTCTGGGAGAGTGACTTGATCCTCAAATCAAAGCGCTTTTTCTTTCTACAATGGAGAAACTTCGTGTGCAATGATTCCTCGTTGAAGAGATAAGTCTTCCTATGCTTCCTTATTCCTTGGCAATCTATTATACTTTGATGCCTGCGGAAGTGAGCACGAATCTTGCGAGATTCGACGGGATAAGATTCGGACTCCAGTCCGATAGTATGGATGCTGATACTATCCAAAAATATTATGAACAGACTAGATCTGCATGATTTGGAGATGAGGTAAAAAGAAGAATCTTGCTTGGTACCTTCGTTTTGAGCTCAGCTAATTATGAGTGATATTATATCAAAGCACAGAAAGCAAGAGATGAGCTTAAGGCAGAATTCGATAAAACATTTGCAAACTATGATATTATCCTTACACCTACCACACCTGAGGTTGCGCGAAAACTCGGCTCAAGGAGTAATGATCCACTCAAGATGTATCTTGCTGATATGTATACTGTTCCTGCAAATATGGCAGGCTTACCGGCGATGTCTATCCCGATGGGTATGGTAGAAGATCAGGGAGAACAGTTACCTACAGGAATCCATATGATGGCGGATAGCCGGGCTGAGAAGAAGCTTTTTGGGTTCGGTCGCTACTTAGAAAAAATAGTAAAAGGTGAATAATGAATAAATAAAATCAGAAATTTATAATAACTATTTTTTATGCTTTAATTGTGCAATATGGATATTAAGAATGAATTTAAAATCAGTAAAAAGTTTATCATTAGATTGATAATAGTATTATTGCTAATAATTTTTATTCCATTATTTCTAAAATTAATTTGATTTGTATCTACAAAAACTGATATTATAGCTGATAGAATAGAATCAAGTAATAAAGAAAAATTATGTGAAGAAGAAATACTAAAAAATCTTAAAGCTCCTTGAAGTGCAAAATTTTGAAAAAAGCCAATGGAATGAATAATAACTATAAAAAATTATGTAGATAGTCAGAATTCTTATGGGGCATTGTTAAGAAAATATTTTATTTGTGAATTTTCTAGTGATGGTACTATAGATGTCTTTTTTGAAGATGACAGTATTGAATCAAATAAAATATTTTATAATATGTTAAATGAAACAGAATTTAGTTGAGATTAAACCATAAATTGTTTTAATACCCGCGATTGCGGGAAATATGATCTCGTCGTTTAATGGATAGGACACAACCCTGCGAAGGTTGTAATCCCGGTTCGACTCCGGGCGAGGTCAATATTGTCTATGAATCTATAATTATTGTTTGAAAAATTATGCTTAAAAATTACTATCATCTTTAGATAAAGTGAATAATGGGTGATTAGCTCAGTTGGCTAGAGCGTTTGCTTGACGTGCAAAAGGTCACAGGTTCGACTCCTGTATCACCCACCATCAAATCTGGTTTACCCCAGGTTTTTTTTATTTTTCTGATTTTTGAAAAATATGTATGGATACGTATAATCACTTATCGTTTTGGATGATATCTTTTCTCATGACGTCTCTATAGAAAATCCACAACTGAAAATCATATCTCTCGGAAACCTTCTTATGGTCTTCGAAAATCTCTCGAAAGAGTATGCTTCTAATTTACATCTGAAAGGTATGTATGATATAAGTTAATCATAATTTTTCTTAACGAAAAAAGCCGCTCGAAACTTTAAAGAAATTCAGTGAGCGGCTTAATGATTTTCGTGGTTGTCATAAGAATGAAAATTTAATGGATTTTTACGTATACATTTTTCTTGTCTTGATTTGGCCAGATCTTGTATTCACCTGACTCAAAGAAAAGTTCGTCTACATCAATGAGATAGAGTACATTTTTTTTGTCACAGTGAATGTTGCCTAAGAGATAGTTGCTTTTTTTAGAAATCTTTTTCGGGAACAAACGATTGATGAGTTCCTCGGTGATTTCTACTTCTGAATAGATGGTGGTTTTGTTATTTGGGAAGGAGTTTCCCTCTTCAGATACTGTGATTTTTATGAGATTTTTGATGGATTTCTTCCCCCTGTAGATATCCAATACACAGTTTCTGATTTCTTTTTTGATGTTTTTTTTTGTTTTTCGGGAGATGTCATTGTCTCCTACAAAATACATTTTGATGTTTGTTTTCATGATTTTACCTTCCTTTCTGGGTAATTAATTGATTAGACATTTAGTTTTTGTTACTGCCTCAATGATAGTGAGATGGTTTTCTAAAACAAGAGAAGTTGTTTTTTATGGCAATAGCTTTTTATATCTTTCAATATCCTTTCGTATCATCTCTGGCGTGAGTTTTTGTAATTTGCTGATGAGCTTCGGATCATCCAATTCTTCTTGGCTGACAGGGACGGTGATCCCGTCTATGGTCTTAAAATCTTTGATGTGTAAAGAAAATGGACATCTAGCGAGTTTCCCTGGAGGCGTATTGCTAGTGTCTAGGATGATTGCTCCTTTTCTTCTTTCGTGGCCGGCTATGATATTTAATTTGGTTGCTTCGCTAACTTGTTTTGCCCGTTTTGTCGGAAAGCTATCTTCCTTGCCTTTGCCGTAGCTTAAATAGGTATCGTAAAATATATGATCAATCGGTTTTTTCAATAAGAGATAGATATGGAAACTGGATCCAGTTCGGAGTATTACTGTTTTGTAAGAAATAAGTTTCGTGAATTGTTTATCAGAGGAAAATATTTTTATCAATTCTCTGACCACTTTTCTCGCATCGTCTGCTGAATTTGTCTGTCTATCGATATCTATGAATATCCTGTCGATCACGTTGCCGTATTCGTTGTTGCATGCATAAAAAAAGTTTATCAGTTTTCTTGGGACGAAATATTGTCGCAGCAAGATTTGTTTTGGTGTGAGTTGTTCTTTGACTTCATCGAGATGATGATTGGCTCTAAGTCTCAGATATTTCTCATCTATTTCTTTGAAATCTTCGATATGTAGTGGTTTTATTTTGGTGCCTCTTTTGAGTAATACGAATTTCTCGCCGATGATTTTGCTGGCAATCTCTTTTCATGTCAGGAGTTTGTTTAGTAAAGGGAAAACTTTGCTGTATCGGCAGAGAACATCAAGATTCCCATATTGGTGGAGGATATCGTTCATGGCTTAAGCGACTAAACGATAAAATGACTCCATAAGAGTATACTTATTTTGTCCGTTTTGTAAACAAAAAAATCCTGCTGTGTTCGGTAGGTTTTTTTTGAAATTTATTTTTGTTATGGAAGATATATCTCGCTCAATGGTATAATACTTGCTTGTATTATAAATTGTTCTCCATATTTTGTTTCTATTTTCTGCTGGATATCCTTTAGGTATGTTTGTATATCTTTTGTGGTGATCTTAGATTTGATAGCTATATCTATCAAGATTAGATCTTTTTCTTCTGCCGCTTGTTTTTTTATTGATAATTTCTCTATGTAGATATTATCGGGAAGTTGTTCTCTGATAAATGATTTTATATTTTGATAATATGTGATTTCCTCTTGTTGCTCTTCCTGTCCGTTTTTTTGGTGTCGAAGTATTAATACGTTAGTATTTTCTCCTAATATTTTCTTGCTTATGGTGTTTATGGTATTCTCTATCTTGGTTTTCGTGTCTTTCACTATATTCGCGTCGTTTTCGAAGAGGTTCAGATAGAATAATGGTAAAGGATCATATGCTATTTTGGATTCTATGATCGTGATGTCGTATGATTTGAAATATTCCTGTAATTTTGTCTGGAGCTTTTCTTCTTTGCTTATTTCTTCTTTTTTGTCTATCGAGACCGAAGCAATGTTTACGATATTGAGGTCTAGGTTCACTGATTTCTCTGTGGATAATGCTAGTATCTTCGATAATTCGTTTTTATTATTTTCTGTGATGGGCGTTGTACTAGGAACATCTATGGTTGCGCTGATGCGTAGTGTGTCGTTGGTATGTGTCTGATAGGATATTTTTTCTATCTCTATTTTCTTGTTGATGTTTCCGAAGAATTCCTTGGTTGTATTCTCTATTTTTTGTCTTGTGACGATGTCGTTCGCTATGCTTTTCATAGAGTTGGTTAGTGGCATACTGATGATGATAATCATTATGATGGTAATGATGATGCTTTCTATACTGCGTGTTTTTTCTTTCCTATTCGTTGGGAAGAATCCGAACGCATAAAAAATCACTATTCACACCAATACGATAGCTACGAAGTTCGTAATGAAGAGAAGAAAGCTTCACTTGCTTATTTCCATATTCCAAAAGCTTATTCCGATGCCTGTCACGCAAAGCGGCGGAATCAGTGATGTTGCCATAGCCACTCCTGCTATCTGCTCCTGTAATTTTTTGAATCACAGCGAGAGAAATGCTATGATACCGCTCGCCAATGCGATGAATAGGTCTATCATCGTCGGTGAGATCCTTGCATATATCTCGGATGTGAGTGTTGCTACTGGCGTAATTTGGGTGATTATAGTCGCGATTCCTACAGACAATAATACACTGATCAGGCTTACCATCAAACCCTTTTTATAGAGATGTTTATTTCCTGTGGTGATGGCGAATGCGGTGATCTTGATAGGCATGAGGATGGGCGCTATGAGCATCGCTCAGATAATCACTGGCACTGAATTGATCAATAATCATAGTGTACATATAATCCCTGAAAGCACTATTTGTAGCCGGTATAGTTTCCCGAAAGTGCCGTCTTCGATGATCTCTTCCGCGACTTTGTTTTTTCTTTTGTCATCTAGTAAAATAAGCGCTATTTTTTGGAAAAACGTTTTTTTTTCGGTATTGTTTGGTATGTTCTGTTTTTGTGTTACTCTATTTTCCATAGACAACTAATGGATAAATACTCTATAAGTATATTCATATGTATGTGGTTTGTCAAAAAACACTATATGAAAAAAGCTTCTGTATTTGACAGCGCCTTATCAATTATTTGTTGTAGAAGGATCCGTCAGAGGCGGACAAGTTTGAACACTATCTTTGATGTGATTCTTTTGTTTGCCGTCGGGGGGACTCGAACCCCCAAGTCTTGCGACATACGCACCTGAAGCGCACGTGTATACCAATTCCACCACGACGGCATGTTGTCCGCTATTGCGGACGGTGATTATTATTTATTTCCTTTCTTTTCTTTTTTTTGGAAGAATGCTAGGTAGATGATAGGAAGCAATCCTACGGTATTTAGGATGAACATGAAGATAAACCATGTCATCTGTTTTTTTGTTCCTGCTTTCCAAAGAGCAATTCCTTTCCATATGGTACTTCGAACCATCAATATTACAAGGAGAATCATTGTTCATTGGCTGTAACCTGCTGGCATTGAATTGGTAATTAAACTTCCTGTTAGTGCTTCCATTGTATATGATTAATAGATAAAAAAACGTATTTTGGACTGTAGTATATGACTATTTTTTTGCTTGTTCGAATAGCTTTTTTGCAGGACAGCCGAGCTCTCATTGTTTACAATGATTACATGCTAATTTTTTTCTGATACAGCTATTCCCTTGAGAAATGAGTGCAAGAATTAGTATGATTCCGATCATTATTCGTCGATTGAATGCTTGCGTCAACAATATGATTCCTGTGATGACGGGGATAAACGAAATCAATAGGTCAGGTAGCATATTTTTCCATGTTATCTTTCTGTTCAGAAATTTTTCTGATTTGCCTTTCGCATAGATCAATGCGCTCAACTTCCCTTTGCCGAATGCACAATATTTCCCATAATACCAGCAGTTCCTACAACTTTTTTGAAGCAATCTGAATTCCATATAGATGAGGAAGATGATATATGCGATTCCTCGACCGTTTCCTATTTGGAAAATAATAATTGCTCCTATTGTATAGATAGCTAATGTTTTGAGATTGGATACCAGGACTGTCTGTCGTGGATAGTTGTCATAGAATTTTTTCTGCATGATATTTATGAAATTAAAATTCTTCCTGCTCATGTTTTCTCTATTTTTCCTAATTTGAGGAGTAATGGTTCAATGTCTTCTTCGACTGCTTTTTCGTTGACTCATAATTGTACGGCGATTGCTTTGACACCCATTGGTCTGTCCGCTTTTTCGAGTATTTCCAGATATTTTTTGTGAAGGGGAGTCATACCTCCTTCGTCGATTTTGCTGTGCTTGAGGAAATCCTCCCATAGTGTATCAGTCAATTTTTGTTTTTTGGAATCCTCCTCACCTCCTTTAGCAAAGGAGGAACGTGTTATTACAAAGTCTCTGATCTTGATACAGAGGTTGTGTATTTCTCTCGGTACAGAGCCAACTTTTTCGCTTATTTTTTTGATGATTTCTTCACTGGTTTGAACCTCGTATTTGTCGAGATACTTTTTGATGATGTTTTCTTTCTCATTTGGCGTATATTCCATAAAATGGAAATTGTAGACGAATCTATTCTTGATCGGCTGACTCAATGACTCAGATTTTGTCGTTGCACCGATGAGCGTGAATGGATTGATCGGGATTCTGACATTTCCTCATTCTGGCATTACCATATCGATAACAAAATCTTCCATTGCAATATACAATACTTCTTCGATATTCGGTTTTAATCTGTGGATTTCGTCGATGAAGAGAATATCTCAGGTTTCAAGTGTATTTAAAATGCTGATAATCTCAGATGGTTTGGTGATTGCATATCCGGTAACTGCTTTGATATTTACTTGTCCTTGTTTGGAAATGATATGCGCCATGGTTGTCTTTCCGAATCCGCTGGGACCTGAAAAGAGGATGTGTCCCATATGTCACTTCCTTTTTTTCCCGCTTTCTATCGCTGTTTTTACTACTTCTTTGATATGTTCTTGACCGATGAATCATTCAAATGTGTCAGGCCTGCCACTATGACTTATATTCATTAATTTATCGGTATTGATCTTCTTCACTTCCATATTTCGACGCTAAAATGGTAAATGTTTAATCTTTCTTATTCTGTCTCATGAATCTTGGATAATGTGTCATCAACATTATGAAGAATAATATCGTCCGGATTCCGCCGCTAAGCATGTCAGTCTTGAATGTTGCGTTCCTTGATTGGATGAGCATCGCTTTTTTCTCTTCCTTACATTTCGCTATATCTGCATCTGAAGGTTTAATGGTCTCTTTTTCTGCGATGAGGGTGTTGGTGCATTGGTCCAATTCGTAATATCTTTCTGCTACGATGTATTCGTCATTAGTAATGATGAGTTTTTCCCCGATATTGAAAAGGAAGAATCCTAATGAGACAAGTGTTCCGATTATACCGATAAGCGTCATGAGGAGAAAATAGATTCTGAGGATGCTTCGTCCGTGAGACTTGTTTGGAGCTTTCTTGATTGCCATGATATGTGGTAAGTGGTAAAACTACTTAGTCTGATTCAATTTATAATATGCATTTGTGCTATTCAATGGGCTGATGATATATGCTTTGTCTCCTATCCTGATTGTTCCTTCGATAAGCGAAAGACTGCTAACAATGAAGCTTACTGTTCCATTTTTTGTTTCTGTATCTAATGTGAAGGTGTCTCCATATCGTGCAAAATTGTTGGTGAAATATTCTTTTGTACCGGATTTGACTACCTTGTATCTATCACCGAAAAGTTCTACATATCCGACGTTGAAGTTTCCGTTGTTGAGGAGATTCATATCTACGTAGACATTGGATTGCGGCATATTGTTTGTGCCTGTTGTGATCGATCCTGGCACGGTACTGATTATTTGGTTGTCTATCGTTTCGCTATTGAGATTTTGTGTAATCTGGTATTTTACTTTGAATCTGTACAATGATAATGCTACTTCGTATCTGGTGATGACATTATCAAATGTGATAGAATCCGCTGGACTGACGATACCCATATTTTCTGCTGTTTCGAAATATTGTGTCCATCGAGGTGTTTTGCTTTCATCGAGTCTTTTTCCTTCAAACAATCTTATCATTGCAGCTATGAATTGTGCTTTGCTGATTGTTGTTTTTGGAGTAAATTTTCCATTGGATCCTTGCATGATTCCGAGTTGGCATGCTTGTTGGATATAGGTTGTGAGTGAAGCGTCCGCTTCGGAAATATCATCGAATGTACATGATGTTGTTGTGGTCATGCCAACAAATTTAAATGCTTCTGCAAATTTTACGAGGATCTTGGCTGCTTGTTCTCTATTGAGCACTTCAAATGGTTGATATCATATTACATCGTTATAGCTGGTCAATCCGTTGTCGTTCATCCGTTTGATAGCTTCTATGAGTTCTGGATCGTTGCTGATACTTAATGAATTGGTGAGCGATGAAAGCGTCTCTATGACGTCTGATGTGCTTGTTGTAGTATTGAGTTCTGCTATTCTTCCTAGATACATCGTTTTCAAGGTCTCGTTTTTTACAATATTCCTTAGTCTGTAGATGTATATTGCCATCTCTCTTCTTGTGATATAAGTATCGAAATCTGTTTGATTATTTAATGTTGTGAGTCCCATTGCTTGTCCTTTTACATAATAATCTCACCGTCGTGGAACCCTGTTTTCGTTTGATGTCTTACCTTCGAAAATTCTTACCAATAATGCCATAGATTGTGGCCTGGTTAATTGTTCTCTTGGTAGGAATTTTCCATCGGTAGTTCCTTTGAAGATTCCTCGTTTGCATGTGTTTGCTACATGAGTCACTAAGCTTGGATCGATTTCGCTGCTGTCTGAAAATGTACAGCTCGTGTTTTTTGCTGATTGGTCGTATCCGAGAACAGCAAATGCTTGTCCGATAATTTTGGCTGCTTCTTCTCTTAGTAATCCATCTTCTGGTCTATATTCTTCTTCGTTATCATATTTTGTTAATCCGTTTGCGTACATCCATTGTAATGCTTGCTGGAATTCCGTTCCGGTATAGATTGTTGTTTCGGTTGTCACTGTTCATGTCGTCACTGTTCATGTAGTTGTAGTCCCGGTTGTCGTGTTTCCTGTAATTACGCTTCCGGTAGATGAAGATCAACTCATCACTACTGTTATTTCATGAGTTATTGGATCTATGACAATTTGAAAATCTCCGGAATTGGATCATGTAGTTTCTGCTTTTGCAGGAAAAGCGAGGATGAGGGCAGTCACTGCCAAAAATATTCAGAGTGATTTCTTGTACATGGAATAATTTTCATATAGAATAAAATATCCATCAAAATGTATAACTAATGCAGCGGGCTTTTCAATATAAAAATGGTTTACAATTGCGCTTGAAAAACCATAGCAAAACAATAATACTCGAGAAACTTTATTTTTTTGTATTGAAAGAAATGTCGACTCTACAAAGAACTCTTGTAGTCTTGAAGCCAGACAGTGTATGACGTAGTGTGACTTGAGAAATTATCTCTCGTTTTGAAAGAGCAGGCTTACATATCGTAGGTATGAAAATGCTTAGACCTGATAAAAATTTCCTTTATCATCACTATGAAACCCTTGGAAAAATGATATCTAGACGCTGACAGAAAGCGTTTGATGTGACACTCAAGATGATGCAGCAAGGTCCTATGATAGCTATTGTACTTGAAGGTGTAGAAGTCGTAGAATATGTTCGCAAAATGGTCGGTACTACTGAGCCTAAGGCAGCTGCTCCAGGTACCATCAGAGGTGATTATGCTCATATGTCATTTGCATATGCAGATGGTAAGGATATAGGCGTCCCTAATCTCATTCACGCTTCAGGAAATATCGAAGAAGCTGATGCTGAAATCAAACATTGGTTCAATGAAAATGAGCTGTTTGAATATACTTCTTTGCATCAAGTGTTTACTCGTTAGTTTACTCAACATATCACAACAAGAAAAAAGATTGAAAAATCTCTCTAGTCCACCAGTTTCCAAGTTTTTCAATCACATCAATGCCTTTTAATTTGTTAGTTTATATTCAATGAAAAAGTGAATTCATGGAAATTATTACAAGGACGTGGAAGTACAATGCATCTGCGGCGCTAAATTTACGGTAAATACCACCGTTGCAGGACCTATCAAGGTTGAAACTTGTTATCAGTGTCATCCAGCGTTCAATAAGGATAAGGTAATCAAGAAAGTAATTAAGGGAAGAATGGAAAAATTCCTCGAGAAGCAAAAGAAGATCGATTCTATTGCAAAGCCTGCTAATAAAAAAAAATAAATTTTAGCTTGAAGCTTAAAGCTTATCGCTTGTCCGTTTGGTAGGCGAGCTTGAAGCTCGAGTTTTTTTGAGACGAGCCATGCTCAGAAAACAGATTATGAAAAAACATGTTAATGTCGATAGTATTTTTCATGTGATCTGACACAATGGAAGTGTATTCATCAAGCTTACCTTGAGAACACTTCTTTTTCTGTTAGTATTATATGTTTTGTTCGTCTTCCTAGATAGATATATAGTTCGATCGTATTTGGATTGGACTTTCGGTATTATCGGACTCGGATTTTTCGTTAAATATATCATAGATTTCCTCAATATTTATCTCGACGGATTGATTCTTTCTTCTCAATGAATAACGCTTTTTATGCGAGAAGGGCTTTTTGACCACAAGACCGATTTCTTTGAACGGTCAATGATAGAGGCGGTATCGCACAATCAGAATGGCTTTTGGGATAAGGTTTTCGCAAGATGAGATTTAATTATTAAACTTGACCATGGTATAGAATATCCTTTCGAAAATATTAATTTCCCTCAGAAGCAAGCAGATAAAATCATGAAATATAAGGCGCAATTTGCCCCTACCAATGTTTCTGATGTAGCGGCTCCTATCGCTGATGAAAAAATGGCGATCATTGCTGAAGCTCTGAGCGAAGTCGTAAAGGAATATATGGACAAAAAAGCCCCTTCCGAAGAAGAGGATGAAGATTATTAAACAATGGAGGAATAGAAAGATGGAGGAATGGAGGAATAGAGGAATGGAGGAATGGGAATATGGAAATATTAATGTTGCAATGTTTCAATATTTCAATGTTTCAATGTTTCAATCTTTTTATAGCAGTTTCAGTTCTTTTAATATCTTTTCGTATTTTGGGTAGTCTGACCCGAATTTTTTTTGCATATATTCGGTAAGGATGTTTTTCCGGTCGGAGAATCAGGCTAATTGATTGGTATCGACTTTGAAACTGGAGAGCAGTTCGTCCAGATTCTCCGCGCTCTTTTTTAGCCTCAAATCCTTGCAACTCTTTCTTAGTTCTGCGTCGACGACTTCATCTATCTTGTCATAATCGATCTGATCGACTTGCAGCGTAAGCGCTATATGTTCAAGATTTATTTTCTGATTTTCTGCAAACGTGATGTCTCGCAATGGACTTTGAAAATACCCTTTGTTCGCCTGATCGATTTTTTCTATATCCTCAAGTAAAATTTTTTCTGTCAAAATTTCCTTACTCTGAATTAGTATTTGCGGATTGATGTTGATTGGCAGAGCAGTGACTTTTTTCGTTTTTGCATCGTAATGAAAGATGTATTTATTCTGATTTGTCTCCAATGAACTTGTCGATCGGACGCTTCCCGTGCAGAGATAATTGGCGTGTGTAAATCCCTGGTGTAAATGTCCTGAAATGAGTTTCACCTCCGGCAATTCCAAAAGCTGTTCGTTTAATGCGATATCTTTGTAGTTGAATTTTGACTTTTGACCTGGGAAAACTGTGCTGTTGATGTAGTAGTGATGGAGCACCGTAATTCATGGATGTTTATCCAATTGCTCTGCTATATATCTGTTTATATATCATGAAAATGCTTCATTTTTGTTGTTTGATTTTTCCAGTAAAACAGAAAAATCGTTTATGGATTTTAATTTTTCGTTCTGTGGTGTGTAATTGAGCTCCTCGTTTTCTCCGGGTAAGAAGAATGGTAAGAACAATATTTTTTCTCACTCTATTTCCTCTATTTTTGGCTTAGTAATAAACTGAAGAGTGCCTCTTCAATTTTCAATTTCTAATTTTCAATTTTCAATTATATCGAATGCTTTCTTCGCTTCTTCAAAAACGAAAGAATTTCCCAATCGATCATGGTTTCCTGAAAGAATATATATATGTTTTCATTGAGCGAAAAGGTCGAGGAAAAGTCCGTAGAGTTGAAGTAATGCGTTTCTGTCGTAGGCAAAATGGTAAACATAGTCTCAGAGAAAAATTATGTTTTTTTCGTCCGGATATGTAGAAAAAATCCTTTTGAGCTCGGTCAAAATTTTTTCGTGGTAGCGTGAATTGATATGGAGATCTCCGATTAATAACATTAATGTAGTGTAAAGCCTAAAGCGTAAAGCTCAAAGCCGTCGTTTTGACTTTAAAGCTGGTTTTGTGATGATACTAATTCGATTTGTAAAAAAAAGACGGAAATATATATTTACTTTTGTTTTACTCCTTTTGTCATTGCGAGGAATGTAATAACGAAGCAATCTAAGATAATATTACGAGATTGCTTCACTCCGTTCGCAACGATCTTATCATGAAGAAACGTCTACGATTCGTATTGATCGGTATTTGCGTCCTTGTTGTCATAGGACTAAGGGTATTTTCTCCTGAGGATGTGCGAATATGTGACGGAGAGGTATTGCTGAAACACGGAAACCCAAGCGTTGATGACTCGGGATTTTTTTGTAGTTGAGGGAAGCTGATTCAATCGTTTTTAGCCACTAAAGATATTCCCATGAAAATTATCTCTAATTTTCCAGACAACGGATTGATGCCTGCACAATATACTTGTGACGGTGAAGGTCTGTTCCCTCGTTTGACGATAGAGGATATCCCTGCAAACACCAAAGCTCTGGCACTTGTTGTCGATGATCCTGATGCGCCTGCGAGGACTTGGGATCATTTACTGCTTGCTAATATTCCTGTCGAATGAGCCTATATTGTTCTTTCCCAGGAGAGCTTCGATACTTCTGTATTTGGACAAAATTCTCGAGGCGAATTGGCTCGATGAGCTCCTTGTCCATCAAGTTGAACACATAGATATATGTTCAAAGTGTATGCGTTGTCGGAAAATCTTGATCTGACTTCCTGATTTTCCAAAGAAAGATTGCTTGAATCGATGAGATGAAAAATAAATGCACAAGCACAGCTTGTAGGATTGTACCAAAGAAAATAATTATTTTTTGAGATAATTTCTGATTCTATAATCGATATCGCCAGCGCTATATATAACGATAATGCTATCGTTTTTCGTTTGTTCGATAGCCTTTGTGATCGTAGAAAAATCCGTGGTGTAGGATCCTCAACAGACATCAGCGAAATGTTCGCCGAGTTCATTCAGATTTTTGATATTTTTCAATGCAGGAATTTTTTTTGTGAGTTCTGAGAGATTTTCTCTTGCTGCATAGATGTCGTAGATTATCACTTGGTCATATGTATTCAGCGCTTTTTCAAAATCTTTCCGTCATAAAACGATCCTGTTGATTTGATGCGGTTGAAAAATAACGAATAGTTTTTTCTTTGGAAATCTTTTTTTCAGCGCTTGATATCCAAGTTCGATAGAGGAGGCCATATGTCCATAATCGCTATATATGGGTGCTTTGTTCTTTGTTTTGCCTATTAACTCCATTCTCCTTCGAATTCAGGTGAAACTTTTGAGTGTAGAGTCCAAAGTTCAGAGCTTAGCTTTGGTTAGCTCTTTCATTAAAGCTAAAACCAATGAACCGTTGATGTTGTTGTGGTCGCCGAGCAGGTGAGTGAATGCGATATTCTTGACTGCTACTTCTTTGATTTTCTTGGACTTAATTCACTTCAATCACTTTGGTACGAAAATAGTTTTTTTTGTTTTTGTGATAAGTTGTTCGAATGCTGAAATATAGTCTTTCATATCTTTGTAGTAATCCGTGTGATCGAGTTCCAGTGAGGTGATTATTGCATAATCCAGATCGAGGTGGAGAAAGTGTCTTTTGTATTCGCAGGCTTCCACAAAAAATTTCCGTTTTTTGATGAGTTTGTAATCTAGCTTCTTGCCTGTGAAAATATAGTCGAAAATATTCCTGATGTCATTTCCCGCTTTTGTGTTGATGGTATAACTTTTGTCGTCGAAACTTGGGACTAGCGCTCATAAAATGCCGAGTCAAAATTGCTTATCCATTTTTTTTGCGGTATGGATTGCCAGGGCAGTAGAGGAGCTTTTGCCGTTTGTACCTGCAAATCCTATTGTCGTGAAATATTTGGAGACTTCTCCCAAAAATTGAAAATAATTCAGGATGACCATCACTTTTCTATTTTCTTTCATGACTTTTCTCGCTTCGAGAACTTCCGGACTTTCTGCTACGGCTTCAGAATAGATCACTGCATCACCCAGTTGTACTTTGTATTTTCCGTGGCCGATGATGACCTTCATTTCTTTCGCTTTTAGCTTGTCTGTGAGTTCGCTCTGGACTGCATCGATGCAAACGATGTTGGTATATCACAAATCATGCAGCATTCATGCTACACCGGACATTCCTGTTCATCATGCTCAGACGAGGACAATATTTCTCATGTCAATTACAAAGTATAAATTACCTATGTACTGTAGCGAATCCAATAATAAAAACAAGAAAAAGAATTTTGTCTTATTTTTTTGTTTTTTATTAGAAGCTTGGTGGAAACTGTTATTTCCTTTTGTCCTGACTTTGTCAGTTTTTTTCTTTTTTTGGATCGTGATAATTCTCGTGTTGCCATCAAATCTTTTATTCCTTATCTTTGTATATTATGAAACAATTAGACGAGCAACAAACAAGTGTTGTATGAACAGATGGGCAGAAAAACATTTCTTGTACTAGGGATTTAAGGTATATCCTTACTCAGGATTGTAATTATCATTGTTGATTCTGTCATAAAGAAAGGATGGATGGTAATGAAAAATCCTTATTTGATGCTAAAGATTATTGATTTATTTATAAAACTGTTTCAAATGCTATTCCGTTACAGTGAGTTACTTTGACTGGTGGTGAACCACTTATTAGGAAGGATATTTATGAAATTTTAACTGAATTAAAACACAAGGACGCTTTTGTAACTATGGTTACTAACTGAGCACTTTTAAATAAAAGATCCAACGTACTACCTTTGGTTGATAGACTCAATATTTCTCTTCATTCTACCAATCAAGCTTTGTATGAATCTATCACTGGTAGTCATACTAATGTCCAATATTTGATGAATGATATTCGTGGTATCAAAAAACAATTTCCTGATATTGATCTTAGACTCAATGCAACTTTGGTTGAATGAACTACTGCAAGACCTCATGAACTTATGTCTATGATACATTTTGTGAAAGAAAATAATTTAACAATAAAATATCTTGAACTTTCTCCTAGATGAATAGATTGATTTATTCCTACTTCATCTATTATTCCTTTTCTTTTGCAAGAATGATTTGTAGCTACTCCCACGCAAAGAGGGGAAACTATTTATGTCTATGGTAATGCAAAAGTTATTTTGAGGACATTGATGTGCTCTCTTGTTCAAGATCATGCTTTGGACCAGGGATATTGTAAACAAAATGCTGATATTAATATTTCCCCTGATGGACTGATCTCTTCATGTATTTATGATCAGAAAAAAATTTGAATATATGAATTAGTTAAGTCTAGAGATAAAAGACAGCTTTCAGATGCTTTTATTCATGCTACGAATGAGTCAACAACCTATAATTGTTGTGTAAAATAATTTTTAATTTGTTATTGTTTTTTATGCTAGAAAGAGAAAAAACTTATCTTCTTATTTCACTTCCTGATGATTTTGATAATTATCTGGTTCAAGAAATCATAGATATTTATATTCCACTTAGAGATTGAATGGCTCAATTGAGAGCTCGTAAAAAAGATAAAATTTATGAACTTACCAAAAAATTTCCTCTCCAAAAATGAGATAATTCTCTTCAGACAGAAAATACTATTTTGATTGATGAAGACGAATTTGATTATTTATCTACGTATTTGCCCTGCATTTTGCAGAAAAAAAGATATTCCTATTCTCCTCAGCAGTGAATAGTATACGATATTGATGTTTTTGAGTGAAAACTTTCTTGATTGATTATGATAGATGTAGAATTTGCTGATGAATCGATTATGAAAAATTTTATTCCGCCTAGTCTTTTTGGTAAAGAACTTACTCAAGATAAAAGATTTGCGTGAGGTGTTTTGGCACAAATGCAGAAGTGTGATATAGAGAAACTTTTGAAGGAAGTTTATTGTAAATAATAAAAAAAATCTGATTTTCTTCAGATTTCATTTTCTTACCCAGAGG
>CAZLLU010000012.1:0-19631 GCA_964560855.1 uncultured Candidatus Peribacteria bacterium
ACCCGCGACGCGGAGTTTTGGAGGCTCCCGCTCTACCACTGAGCTACGGTCCTATGTTTTTTTTATAAAGAACCCTCTAGCTGAGAGTTTTGCCCCGCACTGCTGCGAGGTACCACTGAGCTATGGTTCTATTTCTTTAGTTGATTGATAATGTGTTCAAACAATAAGCCCGATTCTGTATTAAGTATAATATATCTAACCCGGCTTGTAGCCAGGATATCGCACTTTCCTCTGTTAAAAGGTAAGCTTGCACCAGGTATGGTTTACCACTCGAATCCCTATCAGGGAAACTGAGGAGAGGTAGAGCTGCGAACAACCCATCCTCACGTTGCATCTTTCTCCCGCACCAAATTTATACCAAATCACGTAATGTATTGCTGATTCTAGATTTTATTCATTTTATTCAATTTCCATGATGTTTTAGTTTTTTTTCTCTCGTGTATGCGTCTTTTTTGTCTTTTTTATAGTATTCACAATAAACGAGAGTCCAATCTTTACAATAATACTTTGTTGAAGTATTCAATCAGTTTCTGTGTTCTTTAAGTCTGTTGTTTACATTTTTAGTAACATCGACATAGAATTTTTTTGTCGTTTTGTTGTAGATTAAATACACAAAATACATTTAAACGTGACGTAATGTAAATTTGGTGCGGGGTAGTTTACGTTTCTGTGACACTTTCATTTAGCCTTGCGGCGTTCAGCATCCGTGAAATGCTACCTGTTTTGGGGTGTCAGGACTTTCCTCTCCGCATCGCTGCAGAGTAATACTTTGTTTAAACGTATGAGGTGTAATGAAATGTAGCAAAATTTCAATCGATTTCTTTTTGATGATTTATGCGCTTGTTTTTCTTCTGAAAAGTTTGATGAGCTCGAATACAATCAATCATATTAAACCAGCTCCGATAATGAGTAATCGATCTTGTCGATTCAAAGGAGTGAACTTCAGGAAGGAATTTAATGGTGTGTAAATTGCTGCTATCTGTAGAAGTATACTGATGCTTATAGCGCCTAAGAGATATTTATTTATCTTGAGGTTCCATACGTTGTGGATGTCACTTCTTACTGCAAAAAGCATAAGTAATTCAAAAACTATGGAAGCGGTGACGATAACAGTTCTTGCTTTTTCTATTCATGTTATATGTAATTCTCTTCGAAACAACAATAAGGTAACTGCTGCTGCGATAATTGTGCTTGTTATAATGAATGCTCGTGATCAACTAAGTATGTGTTCGTGTTTGGATCTTGGTTTTCTTTTCATAATTCATTCTTCTCATGGTTCTACACTTAATGCTAAGGTTGGCAGGCTATCTGTGACTAAGTTCATTCGTAGTATCTGTATGGGTATCATAGGTAATGGTACACCGAGAATTATGCATATGCCTATTACAAGTATTTCGTCGAAGTTTACGGAGAGAAGATATTTTACCGCTTTTTTGATGTTGTCGTAGATAATCCTTCCGAATTCTATAGCAGAAACTATCGATGCAAAGTTGTCATCTATAAGTATCATATCTGATGTTTCTCTTGCGACATCCGTTCATTTCTTGGACATAGCAACGCCGACATCAGCTCATTTGAGGGCAGGAGCATCATTTACTCCATCGCCTGTCATAGCGACTATCTCTCATTTTTTTTGTAGCAGCTGAAGGATCTTTACTTTGTGAGAAGGATTCACTCTAGCAAATATTTTTACTCCTTCGGGAAGCTCTTGTATATCTCATAGTTCATCAAATTCTGCTCCGGTCATTGCTTTCCCTTGTATACCTACAAGTTTAGCTACTGCCATAGCGGTGTCTTTGTTGTCTCCGGTAATCATGATGACGTCGATGCCTGCTTGTTTACATAGACGCAATGCTTCTTTTGCTTCTTCTCTTGGTGGATCCATCAGTCAGATGAGTCCTACAAAAATATATTTTTCCTCTTTGCTATTGTTGTATGCCATTCCCAATACTCTGAGTGCTTGGCTGGTCATGTGATCCAGATGCTTTTGTATCTCTTCTTTTTTGCTTTTTGTCATAGGATGTATTTCTCCGTTTTCTTCGTATCTGTCGCACATGGAAAGGACTATTTCTGGTGATCATTTGAGATAGCTGATTGTATCATGTACGGTTACCATATATTTATTTTCTGAAGAAAAAGGTATCTCATCTGTCCTTGGTTTGTTCTTATCTATTCCCATTTCATTTGCTTTTTCCAATAACGCGATCTCTGTCGGGTCGCCGATATTAGGGAGATGCGCGTCGTTGCAATGTGCTGCGATATTCCAAATCTGAGTATATTTTTTTGTTTCTTTGTTGGTGGTTTGCTCTAATGAGAAATATTTTCCGTCTACCATGATAGCAACTGCTGTCATACGGTTTTGTGTGATAGTCCCTGTCTTATCAGTGCATATGACTGTTGTACTTCATAAGGTCTCTACGGCTTTGAGCTTTCTGATCAACGCGTTTTTTCTATACATTTTTTGGACGCCGAGAGCGAGCGTTATTGTGACGACCGCTGGCAATCATTCTGGTATTGCGGAAACTGCAAGGCTTATTGCTATGAATATCATATCTATGAGAGAAAATCATTTGATCACTCCTATAATTAGTACTATTATACATATAGCTAATGCAATACCTCAAAGGAGAACTCATAATTTTTTTAATTTTTTCTGTAATGGTGTCTGTGTCTCTTTTGTGGATTGTACCATTTCCGCTATAGCTCCCAATTCTGTTTGCATACCTGT
Source organism: uncultured Candidatus Peribacteria bacterium (assembly GCA_964560855.1). Classification (GTDB taxonomy): domain Bacteria; phylum Patescibacteriota; class Gracilibacteria; order Absconditabacterales; family Absconditicoccaceae; genus CAJBLF01. Next base: position 2,729 of record CAZLLU010000012.1, read on the forward strand.
CTTGACGACAATCCCTTTCGCTTTTCCGGTGGATGTTATCGTTCATGCAAATGCCATATTATGCCTTTCTGCGAGTATCGTTTTTTCGGGAATGATGTCTGTGTTTTTATTTACCGTATTGCTTTCTCCTGTGAGAATTGATTCGTCTATGGTGAGATTGATTGCTTCTATCAGTCTGATATCTGCGCTTATTTTGTCTCCTGCCTCTAAAAGTACGATATCTCCTGGCACCAACAGAGCAGCGGGAATGATTATCTCTTCTCCATCTCTTACCACTTTCGCAGTAGGAGAAGTAAGCTTACTTAGCATCGCTATGGATTTTTCTGCTTTGTATTCTTGGAAAAAACCGAATAACGCATTTAACACTATAATCGCTTCGATCGCTATAGCATCTGAATATTCTTGGAGTATGATACTCAGGATGACTGCTCCTATCAGGACAATTACGAGAGGATCTTTGAACTGATCCCAAAGTATTTTTATTATTGAAAATGTATTTTTTTCTTGGAGCTTATTTTGCCCGTATGTTTTTAGCCTTTTTTCAGCTATTTTTTTTGATAATCATTTGTCCTTGTCGGATTCTAATGTTTGAATGACATTTTCTCGTTTTTGATCGTAAAACATAGATGACTTTTTATATATAAAAAACATATGCTTCTCTTGTATAGTATTTTCTGGATGATTATCAAATAGTTCTTGCATTTCTTGTGTAAATCTGTTATATGGAAATGTCTTTATTTTTCATATAGTATAGCTATGAAAAAGTACACTGATCCAAAGTTTCTCAGGCCTATAGCGCGGGTGTTGCTCATCATCGGAGGGCTTAATCGATGACTTACTGGATTATTTAATTTTAATGTCATTGCACGGATTTTCGGATCTGGATTTTTCGCTCGCGTCATTTATACTATTGTCGGTCTCGCTACCGTCTATGTGCTACTTTATCCTAAGCAATCTTCTCATCATATGCCGCTCAGGAAATAAAAAATTTGCGTATGTCTAATGTATAGTATTTGCTTTATAATTTTTTTTGTACTTTGATTGCTGTAGATAATATACAGATCAATGCTTCGTGGAAAGCTATCTTGGCTGATGAATTTGCTAAGCCGTATTTTGCTCATATTAAGGAATTTCTTGTGAAAGAAAAAGAAGTGTGACATATTGTCTACCCTAAATGATCTAATATCTTTAATGCCTTCAATCTGACTCCATTTGATAAGGTCAGAGTCGTGATTATCGGACAGGATCCTTATCACGGGGAATGAGAAGCGCACGGACTTTGTTTTTCTGTTCAGGACTGAGTAAAACAACCACCGTCATTGAAAAATATCTTTAAGGAACTTCAGGATGGTTTGGGTATTACACCACCAGTGAGCGGTAATTTAACTAAGCGAGCAGAGCAGTGAGTATTTCTCTTGAATGCTAGTTTGACGGTCAGAAAAGATACTCCGAATTCTCATAAAGATATCTGATGGCATATTTTCACCGATGCAGTCATTAAAGCTATTTCAGATAAAAAAGAAGGAGTAATCTTCTTGTTGCGAGGTGCTTTCGCTCAAAAGAAAAAAGAACTTATAGACATAAATAGACATATTGTTCTTGAGTGTCCACATCCGTCGCCATTTAGCGTTCATAAGTGATTTTTTGGATGTAAACATTTCTCCAAAGTTAATGAAGTCTTAAGATGAAGAGGGGAAAATGAGATCAATCGGGATTTGAAATAATTTTTGTCAAAAAAAGTTTTGACAAACTCTACGAGAAAAGTAGTATACGTTATGGTAGAGTATTTTTTTTTATTGATATGTACTATGGAGGAATGGCTACATTGACTTTTGATTCGATAGCTACCAAGGCTTTGGAGACTATGGAATATACTAATAAACATATTTTTTTGACGGGAAAGGCGGGGACAGGAAAATCTACTTTGCTTATGCATTTTCTCGAAACGACCAAAAAAAATATCGTGCTTCTTGCTCCTACGGGAGTCGCTGCACTCAATATTTGATGAGCTACGTTGCATTCATTTTTTGGGTTTCCGCCGACTTTGACACTCAAAAAAGCTAAACAAGAAGCTAAATTCCAGATAGGAGATCCTAAATTCACTGAGCTTGATACTATCGTGATAGATGAAATTTCTATGGTGAGAGCTGATATGATGGATTGTATTCATGAATTTCTCAAAATAGTGAGATGATCTGCATTGCCGTTTGGTGGAGTTCAGCTTATTATGATTTGAGATTTGTATCAGTTACCGCCGGTAGTGACGAAATTTGAAAAAGAGTTTTTTCAAAAAGAATATCCGAGTCCGTATTTTTTTGATGCGAAGATCATGAAGAAGAGAACCTTTGATATGGAATTTATCGAACTCGAAAAAGTCTATCGTCAATCGGATCAGAAATTTATTGATATTCTGAATGCAATTAGGACAAAAACGATTACAGATAAACATCTGAATTTGCTCAATACTCGTGTGACGGAAGATATCGATATCGCTGATGGTATGGTCTATCTCGCGGGTACTAATGCTATCGTCGATACTATCAATCAGATGTATTTGGCTGATATAGATGTCCGTGCAGTTAATTTCAAAGCAACATCCAGCGGTGAAATGCAAGGCAGACAGCTCCCTGCAGATGCGAAACTTGTTTTGAAAAAATGAGCGCAAGTGATGTTTGTCGCTAATGATCCTGATGGTCGTCGAGTTAATGGTACGCTTGGCAAAATCACTTTTCTCAAAAAAGATCGCGTTGTTGTACAGATCTATGGAGGGGAAGAAGTAGAGGTGAAACCTCATACCTGGAGAGTCTCTCAGTATGAATATAATCCGAGCAAAAAACGTTTGGATGTGTTTACGGTCGGTTCGTTTACCCAATTGCCGCTTACGCTCGCTTGGGCAGTAACGATTCATAAGAGCCAAGGAAAAACGTTTGATAAAGTTATTATCGATTTAAGCTCCGGAATATTTGCTCATGGACAATCCTATGTTGCGTTGAGTCGTTGTCGTACGCTTGAAGGTATATTGCTTACTACTCAGGTCAATCATAGCCATATCAGATTGGATTATTGTGTTGTTAGATTCGTCGCTGAAATGCGTTGTTCTAGGCCTGAGCTTTTGCTATCTACGGAAAAGAAAGTTGCATTATTTTCTCAAGTCATTGCTAAGAAATGATGTACATATATGACATATGTAAAATCTCAAGATACTAGTGCTCGTAGGTTATTTGAACCGTATGAAGTCGGTATGATGGAATATGAATGATCAAGTTTTTTGTGAGTAAAATGATACTGTCATACGCACAAAGGTGAAAGGGTATTTAGGATAGATAGGATTTTGGAACTGGAAAAAGCGTAAAAAATATTATTGTTTTTGTTTTGTACATGTATACTATATTTGTATGATAGATTTGAAAACCGCACTCAAAACAACACCGAGATATATCAAAATTCTCACTGACGCATGAATCACGTCCGTGAAGGATTTTTTGCAATACTTTCCGAGAGCGTACGAAGACAGATCGACGATAAGAAATTTGAATGAATTGATTTTTAATGAAAAATGAATTACTGCCACAAAGGGGAAAGTTGTCGAGAAGAAAATCTATATGAGGGGAGGGAGGAGAGTTTATGAAATAAAATTCGTCGATCCCGTAGGAAATACCTGATATATCACGATATTCAATTCTTGATTTATGGCCAGTAAATTGCATGAAGAAAAGCGATATATCATTGTCGGTAAACCGAGTATCAAATATGGTAGGATCACGTTTTCTCATCCGGATGTTGTGGAGACGGAAGCACCGGAAGAAGATATTGAGAATGGAGAATTGAAAATTGAGAATAAAATATATGATGTTTACAATAGCGGAAGGATATTTCCTATCTATCCGGAGTTGATGGGAATCAAGCCTGGATGGTTCGCTCAAAAGATGCGAAATCTGATGGACAAGGTTGACGTAATTTTTGATGAGTACTTACCTAAGGAGTTCATCGAAAAATTCTGATTAATGGGGGTGAGAGAGACAATCAAAGCGATGCATTATCCTGAGAGTTTTGACCAGCAAAAACAAGCGAACCTGAGAATTTTTTTTGACAGGTTACTGAGAATTCAATTATATTCTCTTATGAATCGTAATGACTACCAGCAAAATAATTCGCAAACTGGTGGCGAGATCGTTGATCGAGAAATTATAAAAAGTATCATAACTACGTTGCCGTTTGAACTTACTACTGCACAAAAAAAAGTGATTAAACAATTGACGGAAAATATCCACGAACCTAAGCCTATGTTGAGACTGTTACAATGAGATGTAGGAAGCGGGAAAACGGTGGTAGCTGCTGCTTCAGCGTATTATACGCATAAGAAATTCGGAGGGCAATCTGTATTCTTAGCTCCACTTGAAGTATTAGCTAATCAACATTACAAGACTTTAGCGAAATTACTCATGCCATTGTGATTGAGGGTTGAATTGCTTACCTGATCGGTCCCAAAGAGTCAAAAAGATAAGATCAAGCAAGATTTGGCTGAAGGAAGAATCCATGCGCTAATATGAACTCATGCTGTTATTCAGGAAGATATTCAATTTAAACAATTACAATTTGTCGTTATCGATGAACAACATAAATTTGGAGTAAAACAAAGAGCATTTTTCAAAAAGTTTTGAGCTCCGCATATTTTACAGATGAGTGCAACTCCGATACCGAGATCTATGGCGTTGGCTTTTTTCGGTGAGTTCGATGTCAGCATTATCGATGAGATGCCTGTGGGCAGAAAACCGATCATTACCAAAGTTATTTCAGAAAAAGAATATATAAAATTGAAACCATGGGTACTTGATCATATCAATAAAGGTCAGAAGGTATTTATCGTCACTCCATTGATTGAGGAGTCTGAAAAAATGGAAACCTTGAAATCTGCTACAGTAGAGTTCGAAGAGATGAAAGCATTGTATCCGGAACTGAAAGGAAAAATAGGACTTCTCCATGGTAAGATGAATTCCAAGGAAAAGGATGAGGTGATGCAGAACTTCAAATCCGGCAAACTTTGTCTACTTGTGTCTACAACCGTCATAGAAGTAGGCGTCGATATACCGGAAGCGACTATTATGGTAATCAAAAATGCCGAAAGATTTGGATTATCTCAATTACATCAGCTAAGAGGAAGGATAGGAAGGTCAGATATCCAGTCGTATTGTTTTTTGGAAACAAAGAGTAAAACTGGTGATATAGGCAAAAGATTGGGTGCTATGGAGGAAACAAATGATGGATTCAAACTTGCTGAATTGGATCTTCAGAATCGTGGAGCAGGGCAGATCCTTGGTACGATGCAGTCCGGAGAAAGCGATATTCCCCTGGAAATATTGTCAGATCTTAAATTTTTGGAGAAAATCCAGGATTGAGCCAAACGATTGCTCGAGAAATATCCTAAACTCGAGTGACTACCTGGGCTTAAGAGATATTTGAAAGAAAAAATGGGCGATGTATTAGCATAAACGTTTTGATTGAAATACGTCCTTATTTTTGTATACTCATGGGTATGTTTTATTTGATATTTTTTTTGTACTATGAAAAAGTGATTACGATATATTGTTGCCTTTGTTCTTGTCGTTTCTACTGCTATACAGATCTATAAGACTGCTATGGTAAAGGGCGATACTGTTGAGGTTGTTCGTGAAAACAAAGAAGTTTCTCTGAATGATTTTCTTCATAACTACAAGAAATGATTGTTCACGAAGATTGCTTTGGAAGACGAAACTTCGCTTATTTGATATGAATATCTGGAGACGGGAGCTTCCGTATCTTTTATGACAGTCAGAAAAAACTTGATAGAACAATATGTAAATGTTTATGAAACGAAGAAACCATTGGGTACATCTTTGAGTGATCTGTGAATATCCATGACGGGTAATGTTACCGTGGATGTAAAATTTAATGAACAGTCTTGGCGATCAAAACTATTCTCTGATGTATGACCATTACTTATTCTTCTTGTGGTTTTTGTACTTATTTTTAAATTCGCTATGCCAAAAGGTGGCGGCGGATTCCCTTTTAGTGTAAAGGCAGGAAAACTCAATAACTCCAAGACGATTAAGACAAAGTTTTCTGATGTTGCTGGTATGGAAGAAGTAAAGATGGAACTTTCTGAGATGGTCGATTATCTCAAGAATCCAGCGAAATATCATAAGGTTTGAGCTAGGCATCCGAAATGAGTTTTGCTCTATGGACAACCAGGTTCTGGAAAGACGTTGCTTGCAAGAGCAGTGGCTTGAGAATCCAATGTGCCGTTCTTTTCCGCTTCATGATCCGAGTTTATGGAGATGCTTGTCGGTATGTGAGCAGCAAAAGTGAGAGAGCTTTTCGGTAAAGCAAAAGCCGCCGGTAGAGCCATCATCTTCATCGATGAAATCGATGCTATAGGAAAGAAAAGAGGCGTAGGATATACCTGAGGTCATCAAGAACAGGAACAGACCTTGAATCAGATTTTGACGGAGATGGACGGATTTGATAATATGACGCAAATTATCGTTATCGCTGCGACCAATAGGCCTGATGTTTTGGATCCTGCATTGATGAGAGCGTGAAGATTCGATAGAAAGGTCTATGTTTCGGAGCCTACGTACGAAGAAAGAATTCAGATTTTTGAATATTATCTCAAAGGAAAGAAAATAAATAAGGACGTAAATATCTCTTCGTTGGCGAAGAGGACGAGTGGACTTGTAGGTGCTGATATAGAAAATATCGTCAATGAAGCTGCCTTGAAACAAGCCAAGGAAGAAAGGAAAACGCTCGAACAAAATGATTTCGAATATGCGTTGGAAAAAGTGATTATGGGGCCAGAGAAGAAAGTGAATTTCATGAAAGAGAATGAAAAGAAAATTATAGCGTTCCATGAATTGGGACATGCAGTGACATCACATGTATTACCTAATGCTGATCCTGTAGAAAAGATTTCTATCGTAAGGAGAGGACATGCATTGTGAGTTACGCGGATGACACCGAATGAAGATATGTATTTGTATTCTAAAGCAAAATTTCTTGATCAGGTGACCTCTCTTCTTTGAGGAAGGGCTGCTGAGGAAATATTTTTCTGATCAGATAATATCACTACATGAGCATCCAATGATTTCGAAAAAGCTACGGAAATCATTACCAATATGATCGTAAAATATGGTATGGACAAGGAATTAGGGCCGGTATCGTATTATGATAAAAATCAACAGGATTATCCTGGATTCAAGACCTATAGCGAAAAGACTGCTCAGATCATCGATGAGAAAGTGAAATCCTATATAGCTGATTGCTATGACCAATCCAAAAAACTCATCATCCAGAATAAGAAACTGATCGAGGATCTTTCTCTTGTCCTTTTGGATAAAGAGTATCTTACTAGGGAGGAATTTGAATCTATGATGCAGCATGAAAACAAACCGAAAAAGACAGTAAAAAAATAATTTTATCTTTTGATCATTGAGATGGCAAAACACGCATATGTGCTTGATCGATATACCAACAAGAATGTTCTCGTCAAAAATGTGGATGATGAAAATTTTGCAAATTTGAAACATGGTGACAAAATCGTGTATTCCGTTACGGATCAGACAGGAAATACCAAACAGACTGTGGGTACGTATATTGGGCATGAGATAGTTACTGATAGACAGGGGAATTTCGATAAGGTTCTGAAAGGTGATGAAAAGGAATTCTTCGATGAGCAGCAAAAGCTTGCATTGGATATTTTCCCTCTGTTCAAAAAATTATTCAAAAAATATTTCCCTGATTCTATCCCCGTGACCGCTAGATATCAGATATTCTGAGACCAACTCTACTTCTATTTCTATTCGGAGGAGAGATATGTATTCACTGACTTCGTCAAGGAATTTAGACAGGAACTCGGAAAAAACATTTTTCTTTTCCAAATCGGAGCTAGGGATATGATCAAAATGTCTCCAGGAGCAGATAACCTGCCTTGTTGAGCTGATGGCGTCATTCCTATGCACTGCAAGACGAGCTTACCTCTTCCTAGCGTGGAAATCGAAAATCTAGTGATACAAAATCTCGAAGGAAGGGATATCGAAAAATTAAAAGGAAGATGCGGAAAGTTGAAATGTTCGCTGATCTATGAACTGGAAACTTATATTGAAGAGAGTAAAAAATTCCCTCCAAAATGATCATATGTAGAAACTAAATGATCCGAACTCTCTTGAACCGTTTTTTCATTCAATATCATGAATGGCGATGTGACCGTGAAGACGAAGGATGGCGTAATAGTAAGAATACCGTATGCCACGATCACAAAAGTAAAGTTTCCTTCTAAATCAGAAGAGACGACTACTAAAGTAGCTTCTTCAGAACAAAGACCTGAAGACAAAAAGAAATCCGATTATCAAAAGAGACCAGTTAGAAGATAGTTTTATTCTTGTTATTGTACTACGATGCTCAAGATGTCAGTTTGGCTATGGATGATATTGATGATTATCCTCGTTTCGTTACCAGTGGGACTTATATCATTTTTTGTTTCCAAAAAGATCTTTAAGAGGTTGACGGCACTATTGGGTAAAATAGATACGTTTGATGCATTTGTGAGATTCAAAAAGGATATGGTCTATTTGTATAAAACGAAATTTACGAGTTTGCGTTCACGCGTCAGTAAGGAAAAAATAGAGCATATGAAACATGATGAACAGGAGTTCCTCAATACGATCGACGATATCATTAAACCGAAAGCTTTCGTTTCTAAACATCCTGATGCTGATATGGTGATCGATGATGAAGAAGGAAAAACGACAATGATTAAAAAAAGGAAATTGCTCGAGAGAATTATTTATGATGCGCTCGGACTTAGGAAGGACGGTAAAATCGATGAATACGAAAAGAAAATTATTGAATGATTGGCTATCGATCCTGAAGATAAGGATCTCAATAAGCTTTTGGCTGATCTCTATTTCACTATGGGTAATTACAAGAAGGCATTGCCGATTTTGAAAAAAATTGTGGAGATGGATCCAAAGGATCATAAGGCTATCTGGCAGATCGGTGAAATCTATTTGACGTCATCAGATTTTGATGTTGCTGAAATGCTTATCCAGAAAGCCATCGGCATCAATCCATCTAATCCGAAATATTACATTAGTATGGTAGAACTTATGTACAATACCGATAGAAAACATGACGCTATCATGGAGATGGAGAAGGTCATCAAATTGAGGCCTACGAATTCCGCATATATGTTGACGCTTGCTGATCTCTATACAGAAGTGAATGATGTAGATAATGCTAAAAAATATTATTTCAGAGTGTTGGAATACGAACCGTCCAATGAAAAAGCAAAGAAGAAATTGAAGGAATTGACTGGTGAATAAAAATATCAAAAAACAATCAATTCATAAATAAAAATAAAAACATAAAATATCAGTCTGTTTTATGTTTTTTTGTTTTTTCATGAATGCTTCTTATTATCAGATGCTCAAGGAGCTTGTCGCTATGCAAAGTGTTTCTGTAGACTCAGATCATAAAGATGATATCGAGAAAATTGTGATATATCTCAATGCGATGCTTCAGGATAATGGTTTCGTTTCTGAAATCATTCATGGGTATGGAAACCCTCTCGTTGTAGGAAAATATTCCGTCGATAAATCATTACCTACGATGCTGTTGTATGGACATTATGATGTGCAAACTGCGAAAGAGCAATGATGGAAAAATGATCCATTTTTACTTTATATTTCCCAGGATAAAATCTACGGTAGAGGAGTCGCTGACAATAAAGGCCAGCTTCTTATTCACTTACTGACTATCTTTGATCTTATCCAGTCCAAAAAATTATGATATAATGTCATTGTTTTGCTTGAGGGAAATGAAGAGACGTGATCTCAGTATATAGAACAATTTCTCACTGATTATAGACAGGATTTGCTCTCCGATTTTTGTCTTATCTCCGATTCATATATTCTCGGTTCTATGCCGTGTATCGATGTATGATATAGATGATGAGTTAACGTAAGATTAAAAATAACCACTGCGGCCACCGATCTCCATTCATGATCTTATGGCGGTATCGTGCCTAATGCAATCCACGAGATGAATAAGATTCTTGGAAAACTTTACGATATCAATAATAAAATCACTATTCCATATTTCTATTATGATGTGGAGGATATTCAGACTGAAGTGCTGGTAAAGAATAAAAGAATCAAGACCGATGAAAAGAAAATCATGGCAGATTTCTGACTCAAGACACTTATCAAAGAAAAAGATATAGATATGATTACACAAATAGGGCTCAGACCTACTATTCAAGTAACAGGAATCTCTGGCTGATATACGGGTGAATGATTCAAAAACGCTGTCCCAAATATCGCTCATGCACATATCAATTTTAGAATCGTTAAAAATCAGACTGCTAGGAAGGCGCTTGGCGCTTTCGATCAACGGCTTCAGACGACATTACCTACATATATCGATTATGAGCTCGACGTGGATGCTATGTATGAACCGGTGAAAGTAGATATGAATAATTTTTATGTGAAAAAAGCGGAAACCGTACTTCAGCAGGTTTTCGGTCAGCAAGTGTTCTATAAATATTCTTGAGGCTGACTTCCTATGGTTGATCTATTGGATAGAATATTGGGCATCAAACCAGTGCTTATTCCATTAGCCAACGAGGATTGCAACGCTCATGGCGTGAATGAAAATCTTGATATTAATTTGATCGAAAAATGATTTCAATTCGCCTATGAATTCTTTAAGAAATAATTAGACCGTTAAGATATATTAGATTGATAGAGATGGGTTAGATTATTTATTCTCTATTCTCTATTCTCTATTCTCTATTCTCTATTCTCTATTCCATTTATTCCGTCTTTTATTTTGTATGTATGAAGTATGAAAGCTGTTGTTGTTGCTGCATGATTCTGAACTAGAATGCTACCTATTACCAAAACTGTACCCAAGGAAATGCTTCCGGTGGGTGATAAACCTATCATCCAATATACGATTGAATGATTGTCTGCTGCGTGAATCACGGATATCATCATGATTACGTCTCAACAAAAGAAAGCACTCGAAGATTATTTCGATAAAAATTATGAACTTGAGGATATCCTACAGAAGAAATGAAAGCTTGAACAATTGAAGCTTATCAATGCACCCAAGGAGATGGCAAAATATACGTTCGTGAAACAATTGGAAATGCTTGGTACCGGACATGCGGTCATGCAGGTAGAACATCTTATTTCTGACGATTATTTCATGGTGATCTTTGCTGATACGATTTATCCTCCAGAGACGTTTTCCGAGATGGTCAAAAAATTCAATGAAACCAAAAGCCCTATCATAGCAGTCCATGAAGTGCCGAAAGAAGAAGTATATAAATATGGTGTCGTGAAGCTTGATGGAGAACAATTACTGGATTTCGTTGAGAAGCCAAAGGTGGAAGATGCTCCATCAAACCTTATTTGGAATGGCGCAGCTATTTTGCCGAAGAGCATATTCACCTATCTTCGTACGATAGGTTTGGATTCAAGATCTTGAGAGTTGAATCTTCCTGATGGTATCAAGTCCATACTCAAGGATATACCTGTCGTCGCATTGACATTGCGTCCGTATCTTGATACGGGTAGCCTTATGTGACGATTGGAAGCTAATGAAAAATTTCTACGTAAGGGCAAACTCTTTGATTAGTGTCAGAATCTTGTTGAAATACTGTCAAAAATACAGTTCTCACCTATAATTTCTAAAAATCGACTTGCATTGATTGATTAAAAAATTAAAAGACTAAAACATTAAAAAATTCGTAACATAATATATACGTGGATACAAAATGTTTTAATTTTCGAAATCTTTTAGATTTTTACTCTATTTCAGTATGGTGAGCTTGGAAGACATTAAATTACCGCCACACAATATAGATGCCGAAAAGGGTACTATCGGTGGAGTGTTGATGGATAATGAATTGATGTATTATTATGATGGTTTAGGATTAACTCCTGAAGATTTCTACAATAGGGAACATTTCTATATCTATCAGGGTATGAAAAAACTCCGATGATCACGCAAAACCATAGATGTGGTTACGCTTGCTGATCAGCTTACTAAGGATGCTGTATTGGATACGATAGGAGGAACTGATTATCTTTATGAACTCTCTAGCTTCTTATTGAGTACGTCTTCTTGTGCTGAATATGTGAAGATCGTCAAAGAAAAATCCGTATTGAGAAATATTCTCAAGACTTCACAAAAAATCATAGGCGATGTCTATGAACAGAAAGATACGCTTCAAGTCCTTCAAGATATCGAGAAGAGAGTATTTGATCTTACCCAGAATAATGTTGCGGAAAAAGTACATTCTATATGAGAAATATTGAATAAAAGAGTAGAGGAGTATATGGATATTGTCGATCATCCAGAAAAAGCACAAGAAAGAAAAGTGTTTTCATGATATTTTGGACTCGACGATGCGCTTGGATGATTTAAGCCTGCAGAACTCATTATTCTCGCTGCCCGTCCAGCTATGGGTAAAACAGCGTTCGCATTGAATATCTTGAAAAATATGGCGATCGACCAGAAAAAAAGCGTTGCATTGTTCTCTCTGGAAATGAGCTCTGAACAGATAGCAGACAGAGTATTATCTATGGTTTCTTGTATCCCTATGCGAAAGATAACTAAGGGACAATTGGATACTGAAGATTTTTCAATGATGAGTGAGGCGATGGAAGTACTTGCAGAAACTAAGATTTTCATCGATGATAAGTGATCTACTACTATCCCTGAACTGAAGTCGAAAATCAGAAGATTGAAGATAGAGAAAAATCAATTGGATTTAGTTATTATCGATTACCTCCAGCTGATGAGCGGATCGAATTCCTGATATTCAGGTAATAGAGTCCAGGAAATCTCTGAAATTTCAAGAGGATTGAAAGAGCTTGCGAGAGAATTGGAAATCCCTATCATGGCATTGTCGCAACTTTCCCGTGAAGTCGAGAAAAGAGTCGATAAAAAACCACAGCTTTCCGATTTGAGAGAATCTGGAGCAATTGAGCAGGATGCTGATTCTGTAATCATGCTTCATAGAGAGGATTACTACGATCCGGATACGGATAAGAAATGATTGACTGATGTTTGTCTGAGAAAGAATAGGAACGGTCCTGTCGGTGAATCTGAGCTGTATTTTGAGAAAGAAATCATGAAATTCAGTGAGCTGAAATGAAAATCTGACGGAACATACTAAACAACTAATTGATAATGAATAATTAATAATGAAAAATGTAGGATTCGTCTTTGTATAAACTATTGTAATGTACAGTATTTCATAATTTACTACTAACATCATTCATCATTAATCTTTAATTATTCATCAGTATGATTAGACGTATTGTAAAGATAACGACATTGCTATTGTTCTTGTGAACAGTTTTTTCTTTCGATATTCCAAACTATGAGTGATATGTTACCGATAAGGTGGGAGTTTTTTCTGAAGAACAAAAAAATTCACTTATGTCTAAAATAGAAGAGATAGAAAAGACTACAGGTATCGAGATGGCTATTTTGGTTGTACCGACGGTGGATGATGATATCAATCTCGCAGCAGCCGATGTCGGGAATGAGCGGTGAGTCGGAAAAGAAGGTCAGAATAATTGAGTTGTTTTGCTGATCGCTATTGATGATAAGAAACGATCAATTCAGGTGTGATATGGATTGGAATGAACGATTCCTGACCTGATTGCGGATAGAATAGGGGAAATAAACTTTCCTCCGAATTTTAGAAATGGTGATTATTATGCCGGTATCATGGCTATGATTGATGATTTTCTTTGATATATAGCCAAAGATCCAACTATCGTGAAAACATATGCGCAAAAAAATTCTACTGATACCTTCAATGATGATCTTGCCAGTATACTCTTTTTTGTGCTCGTTATCATTGTTGGTGGATTCGGCAGACGAGTAACGATACCTAAAGTTAAATGAACAGGAAGAAAAATGAGGAAGTATGGACGATGGATATATGGAGCGGTGGGATTTGCTCTTTCCTTTATTATTATGATGGTGGTAGCTAGTTTTATAGCTTCGTTGTTTATCTCTTATATGTTTTTGCTCTTTGGTGTTCTTATGGCGATGTTTGGTAGGAGTGGATGAGCCGGTAGAGGAATGCGATTTGGCGGAAGCGGCGGTTCTCGAGGATGAGGCGGTTCGAGTTTTGGCTGATTCGGTTGAGGAAGTTTTGGCGGAGGATGATCTTCCGGAAGTTGGTAATATGCTATCATAAATATTTTACATTCTTATATATGCATATATGACTACAAAAAGGCTCCATGATATCATTAAGGCATTGAAGGATTGACTACTGTCTATCTATCTATATCAGACTCCACATAAAAAGATACCCGTTTTTGTTGTCAAGGAAGTAAACTTTGTTTTCCTAAATACCATCAGGTCTTTCTTTGCTCATAATCAGTTTGTTATTTTGACAGAAGATGACATTCATGAGGGAAAAGATGTCTTTTGTCTAAAACTTTTGCATATCAAGAACCATTCTGAGCTTTTTTATGGAAATGATATTATATGAACAATAAAGCTTACGCTTTCTCATCTGAGATCTGATTTGGAGCTGGAAATCCGCAATAAACGCATCCAACTCAGAGAAGGATATTTGTCTCAGGATAAGGGAAGGGACTTTTTGCAGGACCTTTTGCCTGGTATGGAAGTTATCCGGGAGGGGGCGTTGTATCTTAAACATCCTGGGCTCAAGAATCCCAAAGATATGAAGGAATTACTTTCCTTGTTCGATGTCGCTTGGTCTTGCAACAGTCAGATGTTTTACTATCTTATAGATGATGCGACGGAGGAGCGTAAGATACCTTCGTTCATTCAAGATGTACATACTTATCTTTCTGAGATATGTACCAAAATAAATGATTTTACCCTATAAACTATTTCATTCATGAAAAAAACATGGCTTATTGTTTTAGCTATCGTGGTCGTTATCGCTCTGTTTGTAGTCGGTAAATACAACACGATAGTAAAACTCGATGAAACCGTTAAGACTGCTCGGTCTCAGGTCGAGAATGTATATCAAAGGAGATTAGATCTCATCCCTAATCTCGTCAATACGGTCAAGGGTGCAGCTGCACAGGAAAGTGGAGTATTGGTCGCTGTAGTCAATGCAAGAGCTAATGCTACCAACGTTTCTGTCGATATCAATGATGCTCAATCTTTTGCTCAATTTCAAAAAACACAAGGCGAGGTATCATCTGCATTGTCAAGATTGCTCGCTGTCGTGGAAAGCTATCCTACATTGCAATCTATTCAAGCATTCCAGGATCTTATGACACAATTGGAAGGTACAGAAAACAGGATCACTGTTGAAAGAAAAAACTTCAATGATACGGTTAATGCTTTGAATATTTATATCCGCAGATTTCCTGCAAATATCGTAGCTAGTATGTTTGGATTTGAGAAGGCTCAGCAATTCGAGGCTCAAGAATGAGCAGATGTCGCTCCTATCGTAGATTTCTGAACAACAACACCATCAGAAGAAACTACAGATACTGTTCCTACGGAAGCTACGGAAGTCTTTACAGAATAATATTTGAGTAATCCCAAATAAAACAAGGTCAGAACTTCGGTTCTGGCTTTTTTCATATATTTACTGTATACTTATTTTATAAGAATGGCAATATAAATTTGATATTTAAATATATTCTGTGCTAACGAAAAGCTATATGATTTTATTGCAATGCCTTTGTTTTCCTTGTATATAAGGATAAAAAAAAGCCGTAAACAAAAAACATCCATAAAACAAAAATGAGTTACGCCAGTTGGGAATATCGCTAATAACAAAGACCGCAGATCCTGTGTTAGGATTTGTACGCAAGTATAAGTACCTTACCAAAGCGAACGACTTGCATTCATCTTAGAGATGGCTTTTGAATTTTATTGGGTATACACAACAAGTAGAGGAGTTGCTTTACTGGTTCTGTACGCCTAATAGATAATAGGCACGGCCGTCTCTAAGTAGACGGCTACCTGGTTATCTATCAGGTAGCTTTTTCTTTTTCATGAAAAATTTTCTGATAAAGAGAAAGAGAGTCGGACACACCGAACTCTCTTAATGCTTTATAAGGTGGCTAAGCTACTGCCATCTTTTTGTCTTCCTTCGTCGCTAATGTGAAGGACTGGATGCTGATGATGGGAATATCTTTCCCACTTTTGACGCCGAATTTTTTGCCGTTCGGATTGATGATAGCACAGAGATCCACACGGATCTCTACGATGTCCATCGTCTTGTCTTTGAGGGCTTCGTTGGATTGGAGTGTACTAACCAGATCTTCTTTTTTGTAGTAGATTCCTAAGCGTCCAGTTCTTACCAGCATGCTTTTTTCTAATTCCTTTGATTCGTCAGCAAATGCGACGAAGTAGCCGATTTTTGTATCGGCAGCATTCGATACTGTTTTATTCATAGTAAAATTTTGATTATTTTTTTATTTTATCCCTTTCGGATATTGTTCTTTATACATATTTGCTTTTAAAAATCAATATCACGTTTTTTTTGTTTTTGGTAGAGGAGTACTCCCCTCATTTTTTGTGTTTTTTCGGCTTTTGAAGCTGAGTCCCCTGTAAAATCCGTGCGTTTTTTATCCCTGGGTGGTACTTAGTTCAGCTCGAACCTAAAAACGAGTCTAATAATTCGGGGAATCTAGATCTAAAATTGTTATTTTCTTGATTTTTAGGTATTTTTAGACTTTTGATTTTTCAGAAAAATAAAAAACTATATTTGAATAAAATATAGTTCTAAACTTATTTTTATTTCTAAAAATATATTTTTTTTGTTTCTTCGTCAAAGTATACCGAACTTTGCACAAGATATATTGTGTAACATTGCAATTGTATTTTTTGCAAACCTATGATG
>CAZLLU010000013.1:0-19453 GCA_964560855.1 uncultured Candidatus Peribacteria bacterium
TTAAATGTTAAATTTTAAATGTTAAATTTTAAATGTTAAATGTAGGAATTGTTATTATATGAACTATTGTAATATTACGATAGTTTGTAGTTAGACAAGTCTTTCATTAAGCATTAAGCATTCAACATTAAGTATTCAGCATCAAATATTCATCATTTACCATTACAGTAGTAGGGAGTGTAGTGAAAATGTTTCGGGATTCAATTTTATTATAAAAAATTCCTCTTTACAAAAAATATTTTCGCAAATATAAGAAAAAATATGCTCAATATTTCCCTCTTGCTTTATAATAAGATATGAGTATATATATGATACCTTTTTCATGAAGGTTATTGGTTAATTCTTTTCTCACTAGTAATTCTTTTCTTACTAGAGACTAGGAAGCTTGATTTCAAGCTTCCTTTTCTTTTTTTGATTTTTTTTTGTGGGATTGTTGCTTTTGTGCCTAGACAAAAATAATATACGCATATGATACAAAAAAATAACAACTATTTTTTTTTATTGCGACAATATGGCTCTGATAAAGATATTTTTGTGAATCTCATATGATTAGTTGATTTGTTTTATCTCTGGAATCTCTTGTTTCGGAAAAATTTTATTATAGAAAAATGCCGTCTCAATATAAGAACGGCACCAAAGATATATTGATGAAAATCCAATATTATTCTTTTTCGATGAGTTTGTCTTTGTATTGTTCGTAGATTTCTTTGACGTCTTCAGGTGTCTCGTAATTTGGAAAGAGTGCTTGGTTGAGATCTATGGTGGTGACGATGCTGTCGGCTATGGCATTGTTCGTATTGATTAATGTATCTATAGTAGAGGAGTCGTATCCGTTGTTTTTGAGTATTTCCTTGATTTCTTTTTCTGACATGATATGGAATTGTCCCTTAGGCTTTCTTCTACTCTCATCGTAGATTTTTAATCCATCCTTGATAGCTAATGCTACTTCTCGTGCTTGCTTATCGTTTTTTGATGGATAGAAATAATTATTGTTTACGACGCATGATATGCCTTCTTTCTTTGCTATCTCCATGATGTATTCGTTCGTTTTTTTTTGTTCGTTCGTCTCGTTGTAGTCTTGCGCGATGATTTCCAGAAAAAAATTCTCTTTCCCTATTGTATCTTGGATAAGATGCATAATCTCTGTCATTTTAGATTCTTTCTCATCAAGTGCGATCATCTTTCCTATCCGGGAATTCGCTCATCCAGAGATACAAATAATTTCTCTTCAGAATCTTTTTAACGCTTGGAGATCTATCTTCGGTTTGCTCTTTATCCCCTCTTTGTTTGCGAATGATATTAATTCCATAAGGCTTTGGTAGCCTTCTTTCGTCTTTGCTATGATGACGATATTTCCTATCTGATTTTCTGGTATCTGTGAATCAATATCCATAACAAATCCTAATTCTACGCCCATGATCGGCTTGATGCCTGCGTCTTTGGCTAATTGATAAAATTTCACCATACCGTACATACCGTTGTAGTCAGTGATGGCGATTGCGTTCATTCAGAGCTCTTTTGCTTTGTTTACGATAGCTGCGGGTTTCCCTATAGCTTCGAGGAACGAGAAAGTACTGTGGCCGTGGAGATGGGTAAACATTATTGAGAATTAAGAATGTAGAATGTAAAATTCAGAATGTAGAATTTAGAATGTAGAATTCAGAATTGAAAATTTCTAATAGAGAGTAAAAAGAATTGTATGTTTTTGTTGCTTTGTTTCAATAGCAGAAAGTTAGATTTTATGATTGAAAAAATGGAGTTTTTTTTTATGATAAGCTTGCTTTATTTTTGTGTACATTGAAATGTATAAGAAAATTTTGATGACTATAGGTATGTTGATAGGATATACATCCTTTGTTTCTGCGTATTCCCGGAATTTGCCTGGAGTAAATATCATCTCTCGTGCTCAATGGGGCGCTAATGAATCTTGGAGATATGCGACTGAATCCAAGACGGAGAGAGATGCAGCTCGCGCCGTCAAAAAAGAGGCTGAAATGGCTCAATTGCTAGAGACTGATATGGATAGATATCTTGAACTCCAAAGACAGGAATATGAAGATCAAGCAGCTACTGATTATCTCATCAGCACTACTCCTACTGAGCAGACCGTTGAGGAATATCGCGAATCATCCAACGGCAATTATCTCAAATGGCCTGAAAGCATCCATAAGAACAAATCCAAAATTATCATCCACCATACGGCTGACGATAATGCATCGTTATTTACTTGATGAAAAGATGCTGCTATCAAGCAATTGCAGGATATCTACAAATATCATACACTTACCAAATGACGATGAGATATTTGATATAATTTTATTATCGATCCGTTCGGTAATATCTATGAATGAAGAGCATGAGGCGATGGTGTCGTAGCCGCTCATGTCAGCTGGAACAATACACCGAGTGTGGGAATCTCTTTGATGGGAAATTTCAATGTCAATGTCCCTACAGATGCTGCGTTGAAGTCTTTGACTCAACTCACTACGTCTTTGGCGAGAAAATATAAGATCAACCCTAAGGCTACGGTAAGCTATTTCAAGGGATCTAATGATGCTCCTTATGTCAAATCGTATACGAATTACACTATAGCTGGACATACCGATGCATGAGTAACTGCTTGTCCAGGTGAAAATCTCTATGCTCTGCTGCCAGAGATTAGAGAGCAAGTCAGCAAAAATCTTTCATCAGTATCCTTGACCAGTACGCCTATGACAGTGAATGTAAGGCCTTCTGTAAATAGATGAATCACGGTTGCTTGACGATATTATTCTGATCTGACAACTGATACGTTCGAACTTCCTATCAGGTGGCCAGGCGTCACTTCCTGTAAGACGAGCGATACAACGATTGCTATCAATTCATGTAGTTCTCGCGCAGGCAAATTGGTTATTTCATTGACTAAGAAATGATCTAGTGGTCTCAAAACGATCTCTGCCGTCACTGCTTCATGAACCAAGACGTTTTCTATGAATATCGTCCGGAAAGATGATTTCGATGGGATAGCCGATGATGTGAAACAGGAATATATGACTAGAAAATGAATCACTGCTTCTTCTCAGAATATTTCCAAGATAACTTCGAAGATTTCCGTAGATGCTATTACATCATTAATAAACACACCGCTTACTATATTATTATATGAGCTTAGTATGAATTATCCAAGATATGACATTACTTGTGATGGCGGATGTGCTATCGTGGCTGATGGAAAGGAATATTCATATACTTCTCCTGCTGTGGAAGTAGGTAATGGCTTCATCTATCTTAGATTTCCTGATGTAGAGAATCCTATTTCTGTACAAGATCTTGAAATTTCTTCTGCAAATGGGGGATTGGTAACTGTGACCAATTATACAAGAAAATCCTATGGAGGCACTCCATGGAATACGTTCAGATGATCGTTGATTTGGCACAAAGAACAAGTCAAAAATCTTTCTGCATGAACCTATGTGGAACAAGCTGTTGTTATGAACAGAACTACATTTAATAATTATATGAAAGGTATTGCCGAAACTAGCGATACAGAAAATAGAAACAAGCAAAAGATTGTATTGTTGCTTGCAAAGATGTATACGTTGTTCTATATTAATGGTGAAAATGTCCATCCATCCGTACCTGCAGGTGCTAGCTATCAGGCGATAGATAATCCGGATATGTTCCAAAAATATGTCGGTGCATGACGGGAAAAGACTTCTACTATGTCTGCTTCCTTGCTTGCTGATATCGAAGATAAGGTTATCCTCTATGATGGATATGTGCCTATCTTGCCGTATTTTAGCTGTTCCGCTGGATTTACTCGGTCAGCCAAAGAAAAACGATGATGGACTGATACGCCATATCTCCAATCAAAAGTCGATTTTGCTCCGTGTTTCGATTTCAATGGGCATGGTGTCGGATTGAGCGGAAAGTGAGCACAATACCTTGCACAGCAATGACGGACCGTTGAACAGATTCTGCAATATTATTATCCTGGTGTAGAATTGACGACTTTAGAATAAAATTGAATACTGAATGTTGAATGCTTAATGCTTAATGAAAGACTTGTCTAACTACAAACTATCGTAATATTACAATAGTTCATATAATAACAATTCCTACATTTAAAATTCAAAATTCAAAATTTAAAATTTAAAATTCAACATTTACTTGTCCTCGAATGGGGAAATTTAAAATTAAAAATTAAAAAATCTATGTACAAAAAGATTCTTCATACCTTATTTCAGTGAACTTCTGATCAGGCGTGTGAGCATATCCTCGGTCTCTATGACAGGAAAGGATATTGTATCGTCGATTATCTGTATTTTGCAAATGTTGCCGGAAAGAAACTTTTTGATACTCATCAGATTTCTTATCCTGTCCAGGATTTCCGCGACGCATTGCTTGCTGACTACAAGGCGATAAATATTCAGTGAGTGCATGCGCTCTATCAGCGCGCTATCTTTGATGCTGATATGGTATTGATTGATGGTATAGCATTACAGCTCTTCTATTATCTTTCCGAAAAGAAGCGATTACCGAATCTCAACGGTACGGATTTTTGTCCATATTTTCTTTCGTATGCAAAAAAACGCGCAGGAGAAAAAAACGTAAATATCATCCTTTATGGTACGTATCCTCATCTTTTGGAAAGGACTAAACAATATCTTTTCAATCAGGGATATAACGTCATCTATGCCCAGGATGGATATACCAATCTTGATCGGGAAAATATAGAGCTTGCGTTGAAGGGAAAATCTGGTGATATAAATATTATGCTGAATGCTAGGACAACGCCAGATTATCCTATCCAAGAACTCCGATCTTTCGCGAACAAAGACACTATCAAAAAACATTGACTTATTGTTTTAAATCAATGAGGTACGTTCGATTTTCGAGTGGGTGAGCAAATTAGACCTCCGAAAATCATTAGAAAAATGAAGCTGGAACGATTGTGGAGATTGATCTCCGATCCTAAGAGAAATAAGAAAAAAGTCTTGTCTACATTGGCGCTTTTCAGGTATATTTTTGTCTATTTGCTGTTGAAAAAGCACTAAGGATGTATACATATGATAAAAAATGATAGATTTTTTGATTTTTTAGTTGTCTTACGTTTTGTTGGATGCATCTCAAAGAAAAAAAATTTCTCTATCTTCAGGAAGAACAGGTATTCAATTTTGTTGAAGAATTGAACAATGGTATCAAAGTGAAGATGTTCGTTTGATTTCAATCAAATAAGTTCTTGGATTTTCAGAAGGATTTGCTCCAGGATTTCTTAGCAGAGCTCAAGGATAAGATAAATGACGACAATTATGATGTTGATGAAGTGAAAAATAATTTCGAGATAGCATTGCAGAATCTCAACGTCAAACTCAAGGCGTTTGCTGATAAGGTTCGTGACGTAGATTATTTCTGAATCAAATGATATATTCAATTGGTGATGGATAATATCCTGATGATGTCCATGATCGGAGATGTAAGTGTGATGATTTTCAGAGATGAAAAGTTATATTATTCATTAACTAATTCGCTCAATAATGATAAAGGCAAGATAGATCTTTTTTCTGATTTTGTCGAAGGCGATGTCGAGAGTAATGATCAATTGCTCTATGTGGGTACAAAAATCTCTGATGTTTTCGATCAGAGCGATTTCAGGGAAATGGCTAGTGTATTGAGATCCGAGGACACCCATCTCATCAATTTTTTCCAGGAACTGCTCAATGCAAGATTGGATAAGAAAGCGTTCGGATTCATTTTCCATTATCTCATCACCGGAGCACCAGTCAAGTCTCATGAAGAATATATCGCTAAGATCAACGAAAATACTTGGCTCGGTAAAATCAAGAAAACATTATTCAAGAATAAATATCAGGCTACCGTTGCTATCCTCGGTGTCTTCATCCTTTTTATGGTCATCAATCTGCTTTCACAGGTATTGAAGTCCAATTCGGATACGTTCGTTACCTCTGATGGCGTTACCGTCGATCTTACCATAGAGGATATCAAGAAAGATCTCTTCATGTTCCAGGGTATGGATCCTACTTCAGAAGAAAAATCGCTCAAATATAATGAGATCCTCAGCAAGCTTGATGTGCTTCAGAGCAAGGAAAGACGACTTGAGGACGTAGCGCAATTCAGAAAATTGCTCCAATCAGAATACTATAAAGGATTCAATATCGTCTATGTCAGCAGTATGGCCAAATTCGATGATCCTACGCTTGGTAAAAAAACAAAGATACTTACCTTGAATACTTCGGAGATTGCTAAACTCGGTACTGTTCAATGATTGCATGTACGGAGAAATATGGCTGTCGTAGGTACAAAATCCGCATTAGTCGGCGCGCTTGACGACAATATGAGATGATCGCTGATCGATTATAATTTCCCATCTACAGATACCCTCAAAGGTTGTAATATCAATCTGCTCAAGGATGGAATCTACTGTTATACCAACAATGCGAATATCTATTCCATCACAAAAGAATGATCTCAACCTGTCACTACGACAGATACAGAGCCATTCACCAAGAATATCGCCGGTATAGCTACATATGGGAAGGCAAATCTCTATGTCTTCGAGGATAATATCAGCGCTGCATGAAATACGACATTGGTCACTAGATATCGCAATACCTTATGATCTCAGACTATCTATCAATGATGACAAAAATACTTTCTGAATACCAACATGACGTGAATAGCATTCTCTTCAGGGCTTGCTAACTTCGCGGTCGACGGATCATTCATGACGTGGAATGATGGCAAACTCTACCAATTCTGGAGAAATCCTCCAACAGCGTTCACCCTTGATGTACGCGAGGTCACATTGAAATGAGGTGATAAAAAGACAATGCAATATTCCGATGATGTAAAGGTCATCAGTTCCGTGAATTCAAAATATGTATTCCTTTTCGATAGAGTGAACCAGACGTTTACGGTCTATGAATCACGTCCTGCGAAGAGCGCTGATGCGTACAATTATGATCTGTATTATGTTTTTATGTATAAATTTGATCTAGGTACGAGTAAAGTGATAGATATCGACATCCCTGATTCCAGCGGAAATAGGCCAGAAATGTATGTCCTCACTTCAGATGGCGTCAATAAAATTGCATTGTACGAATTTATTGACAGTATCAACGACGATAAAGTGCTCAAACAATTGGAAGACTAAATCTTTAAAGAGTAAATCATAAACATATGAAAAACATATCGTCCAAAGAACTCAGGAATCTTCGGAATGAATTTTGGCTATCAAAACAGCATGTCTATTTGCCTGAGAGCTCGCTTATCGGTGGTAAGGAAAGTACTGCTATGTTTACTATTGCATGAATGCAACAGCTTATCCCGTATCTTTCTGGTAAGGAGCATCCGTTAGGCAAGAGATTATTCAATATACAGAAGTGCATTAGAACTGTAGATATCGATGAAGTCGGTGATGCAAGCCATCTCACCTTTTTTGAGATGATGGGAAATCGATCACTCGGTGATTATTTCAAAAAAGAGGCTGTACAGTGGAGTCGGGAATTTCTTGTCGATGTATTGTGATTCGATTCCAAAAAATTAGCCGTAACGGTTTTTGAATGAGATGGATCAGCTCTTGTGGATAGCGAAACTGCATGATATCGGAAACAAGTTGGTGTGCCAGAAGAGAGGATTGCATATATGTGAGCCAAGAATAATCGATGGAGCCCTGGAGCCGTATGACCATGTTGACCAGATACCGAGATATTTTATCGAGTAGGAGAAGAAGCATACCCTCCGAAGTGATCCAATCCAAAGACAGATGAAGCTCATCGGTTGGAGATTCGGAATAATGTGTTCATGGAATTCTACCGTGATGAAAAAGGTCAGCTGACAAAGTTGAAGAATCAGAATGTTGATACGGGTATGGGATTTGAAAGGATGTCTAAAGTCCTTCAGGAAAAGGAAACTATTTTTGAAACCGATATTTTCTTATCTTTGATCAGTTTGGTAGAGAGAACATTGGATATCACCTACGAAGGGAATGAAAGAAGGATGAGGATTATCGTCGACCATGTCAGGACGGCGTTCTATCTCATCAATCATGCTATCATTCCTTCCAATGAAGGAAGGTGATATGTTCTCAGAAGATTGATCAGGAGGATGTATTACAATTTCATTCTTTTGAAACCTATTGCGGAAAGCGTATTTGATTCGTTTATCACTATGATGGTGACATTTGTCGATGCACTCATGGAAGCGAATGCTGATACCAAAAATATCAGTCTTATCCTTATCAAGGAAGCACGCCAATTTCAGAAGACGATAACGAACGGTCAGAAATTACTTGATGACCTTATCGCTTGAGCAAAAAACAAGACTATTGCATGAAAAGATATTTTTAGACTCTACGATACGTTCGGATTCCCTTTGGAATTGACAAAAGAGATCGTCGAGGAACAATGATTGAAATTGGATATCAAAGGATTCGATGCTGAGATGGAAGCACAACAAGAAAGATCACGTGCATGATCCAAGGAAATGTTCAAACAGGGGATAGATCGATGAAAATATCTCCAATGAATAGCTCCTACCAAATTCCTCGGGTATGATGAACTTACATCTGAAAAAGTGAAACTGCTCAAGGATTTTGATGTGCAATGACAAAGAATACTTATTTTTGATGCTACGCCGTTTTATGCAGAAAGTGGAGGTCAGGCATGCGATACGTGAATCATAGAATTGGACGATGGGAAAAAGGTGAATGTTGTACAAGTCCAGAAATATAATTGAATTTTTCTTCATTTCGTTGAATAATTTTCTTTATCATTGATTTTAGGTATGCATTATATCGTACCAAGATTTCCTGCATCGTTTCCTTCCAAGGATGGACGTAGAGGAACGTGCGGAATGTATACGCTCAAAGCCGTGATAGAATGATATAACGGTAGTCAGATAAATAATTACAGGTATTATGCTAGCAATCGACTTTCCAGGAAGACGGGGTATATGTTTCCTGGTTGACTTATGAAATTGCTTAGCCAGAATGGTTTGCCTGTCAAAAGGATTCATTGTAGGCAAACAAGGCGTGATAAAAAGATAGCAATATTGAAATTGCTCATTCATAAATGACCGGTCATTCTCCTGATTTCCCACGCGTATAGCAGCAAGAGACATTTCTCTTTCCGTAGAGCATTCACGTTGCAGCATTATATCTCGCTTCGATGATATGATGATGAAAAACGCATATTCTATGCGTATGATTCCAATGTGAAAAAAACGCATCACAAGGGTGATACGCTTCCTGCAGGAAACATTATGCTCGATTATGATAAATTACTTCGGTATCGACGTCTTGGCGGTCGGTGACTTTATAGGGATTTCTGAATCTCAGTCTATTATGACCTGTAAATTACGATATATTGACTTTCTTGTCTAAACATATATACAATAACCATGTTGTTTATATGTTTTTTTGATTATGTACAAGAAAACCTTGGATTTTAAAGATAAACTACGCGATCTCCATGATAAAATAGCTAATGAAAATCTTAATATGGACACAAATCCAGATATTTTTTCTGTTTTGAAGTCTTATACCAATCAGATAGATGATTTACAATTGTCTGTTTCTTGATTGAGAAAAGATATAAGGCAAAAAGCTCTTATTATACTTAAGGATCTTAGAGCTCTCGTTAAATCCGCTATATATACTATCTATGAGAAATGTCTTAATGAGCATGTCGTAAAGTTAGAATCAATTCTTATGTTTATGATAAAATATCCTTATATGTTTATAGATGAAAACAACGATGAGTTGTTTAATGCTACTCGTATTAATACTATCCGTATATGTTTTTGGCATCTTCTGCGTGATTATTTTGTTTCTCATGATTATCCTGAACTATTTGTACAGCTATGCAAGAATACATCTTCTCTTTCTTCTGAAGAAATGAAATCTCTATTCGTAGTTTTGGTAAAAAAAATGTTTTCTACCTTAATTCATGATCTATTGGAAGAAACTTCAAATCGGACTATCGATAGAAAGAAGGAGCTTACTAGGGATGTTAGGGCAAAATATCCAGAAGCACCCAATAAGTACGATAATATCTTGTTGAGTAAACATAGATGGGATAGTATAAAACATGATTTCCTTGAAGATTCTCAATCTACTATAGTTCAAATATTTGATGAAGAACCTGAAAGATTTCTTTCTGATGACTTTCATTCCTTTATGAATGCTCTTTCTATATATTTTATGACATTCGCCAACAAAGAGCAAATCGATATTGTATTCACAAAATATGTTTTTTCTTTTTTGTCTAATCAGTTCTATCAGTCAGAAAAGATAAACGAGAAAAAAACTCAATATAGTAAAAAAAATCAAGACAAGGAAGAAACTCAGTATAAGAATTCAACAAAAGAAATGATATCTTCTGTTTTTCCATCGTCACAAGAATCCGCTAATTTCCTTCTGCCTTTGCCTCAGTGATTATCCGACGATATTCGTTCATATCTTTCTCAGAAGAATACTACGCTATCTTGCGATAAGTTAGCTCGTTTTATAGAAAAAACACTCCAAAAGCTTCTTACAAAAAAAGAAGCTGTCAGAAAAGAACGATTCAAAAATAAAATCAATTCGTTGTGATCCGATTGCGTTGATGATGATTTCTTTGAACTTCTACAGCATTATGGCTTTGCTTGCAATGATAAAAAAAACTCGCTATCAGATAATGAAACAGATGTCTTAGAAACAACAAAAGAAAATGGTCCAGAATCTAAGAAAGAGGAAGCATCTTCGTCAGATGCTTTTAAAAGTGAATTACTAAATCATCTCTCTTTGGTAGATAATATGGAATGTCAGAGTGGAGAAAATAAAGAAACATATATTCGTAGAAAGGTTGTTTGATACGTCGATATTTTTTCTGAGCTTTGATATCAATATGAGGATAGAGAAAAATTCATAGAGCAGGCTTCTGTAGATTGTGCTAAGAATCAGAGATTATTGAAGGACATCAGAAAGATATTGTTTTCTATGATTACCGTTAATAAAAAAGAGGTTAATAAACAATGACGCAATTATTTTGTATTTGCGCTTTCTGAATGACGAAGAATAATTTTATATAAAAAGGGAGTCATAAGTGTTTTATGCTCCCATGATTTTTATGAAACTCATTTGAAAAATAATTATTAGTCTATTTTGTTGTACTTAGGAAAGAATGTATAGACGATCTTGTAAAAGGAGTCGATCACTTTGTCGAGTCCTTTTTCTTGTTTGAGCATTCTTTCGGTCAGTATTCCTTCAAGCTTGAACATCTCTTGTTCCACCTGTTTCCCTGTCTCCTGGAATTTAGGATCAGTACCAGTCTCGTTCATGGTCCTAAATTTCCAGAATAGTTCGTTGTATGCTTCATAGAATCTTTTGAAAAGCTGTCCTCATTTTGTCTTGGTCATGCTGTCTATTTTTTCTGCAATGTAATCGTTGATGATATGCTGGATTTCTATCTTATCATCAGGAGAGACACTTTTGAATATAGGGCCGAATACTTCATTATTTTCTAGATCGGAAAAATAGGGGATGTATCCTTTTTTTTCTTCTGTATTCGTGATAATGCTGGTTATCTGATTTACTTCGTTCTGATCCATGGTCATAATGATTGCTAAAACGTTACTTGATTTTTCTGCATTCTAAATAATATCTTTTTTCTTCAGCTTCTCCCATAGAGAATGTTTTTCTTGGGAGTGCGCCGTCGACGATGACCGTTTTGAAGAATTCCTTCTTGTCCATGATAGGTAGTGTGAATCCTATATTCCCTGGCTGAGTACCTAATTGCTCGGTAATATCTTCTCCATGGATATAATCTATTTTGCTTTCTGAATGATTCTTGAGATACATATCTAGGAATGCTTGTAGATTTCCTACTTCTAGATTGAGTTTTGGATTCTTGATTCCTGCAATCATGTAGTGTCATGCATACATCATGGAAAAATAATGTGTCGCAGCGTCAGAGGATTTCTTGTTTTTTTTCATATCATCGAAATTCACATATGTCTCTATGACTAATTCTGATCATTGCTGTACGAAATGTCCCTTCATCTCTTCTATGAGCTTTTCTGCATCTACA
Source organism: uncultured Candidatus Peribacteria bacterium (assembly GCA_964560855.1). GTDB lineage: Bacteria > Patescibacteriota > Gracilibacteria > Absconditabacterales > Absconditicoccaceae > CAJBLF01. The sequence continues at coordinate 12,069 of CAZLLU010000013.1, forward strand.
TTGAAGACAACTCTGTGAATAGGTTCGAATACTAATCCGTCGTCATGGATATTTACAAGTTCCGTCAGTGCAAATCTTGCAGGATGGTTTTCTTTCTCTGCTTCGCTGAGGCCTTTCTTCTTTTCTTCCCGGATTGCTTTTGCAGTCGCTAGGGAGTGATTACCATCACCCATTGCGAAGAGCAATACTCAGAGATTTTCTGATACAGCATATTTGTTTTGGAATCCTTGCTTATCTGCTAATGCTTCCAATCCTTTTACGATTCCCTGGATGCTTTCTTCGTCGGCGATCTTATATCCTGAAATATGTCCACCATTCATCATTAGATCAGTATCATATATCTTAGGATATTGTTTGTTGAATAATGGCTCGATGACTGTCTTTTCAGGATCATCTATCAATACCATGATATGCGGTGATTCCAATGGTGCGTCTTTTCTGATCTCTATTCTTGGAGGCAATCTATCCAAGATTGTACCTTCTGTAGCTCTGATCAATGTCTGTGATCCTACGTTATAGTCGTAGTGTTCTAGATCTAGCGCTACGATCAATCCTTTCCTGGATGCTTGGTGCGATGTTTTCCTGTCTACGGCAATAAAGCAAGGTCATTGATTTTCTAGTATCCCTTGGTCGAGATATTGATTCATATGATTTTGGATGTTCTGTATCCTTTCTTGCTTTCCTGGCTCTTCCAAATAGATTTCTGGAAAGATTATGTTGTAGGTAGAGGGATCATCTCCTATAAATGTTTTTACCTCTTCCCAATACTTTGGCTGTGATGTGTATTGGTCGCAAGCTACGACAGCCCGTTTTTTGAGATCAACTTCTGTCTTAGGAAAATAGATTTCTGGGACTTTGAGTCCGATGTTTGGAAAAAATGTCTGCATGGGCGTTTTTTTTTAAAATATAAATGCTATTAATGAATAAAATCCTCTCTGGAGGACTTCGATTTTTGAACCGTTTACACTATATATATCCTTGATTATGTTTCAAGACTACTTCATTTAAATAGATGGAATAGATGGTATAGATGGTATAGATGGAATAGGCGGGATAGATCGAATAGATGGAATAGATCGAATAGTTCTTTTCTATCCTTTTCTGGTATTCCTCTTAATCTGTCTATCTGATATCTGCTCATTCTAGGTAGAATCCGCCATTGAATGTATCTTTTCTGATCCTTCCTACTAATGACACAGGCGACGCTCCGTGTTTCGCTATGAGCTCTTCTACTTCATTTCATTTCCCTCGGAACATAGTGGTTATTTTCTTTTTGCCGAATTGTCCATGGATCTTGAGATGGGATTTTCCGTTGTTACCGACTTTCTCTATTTTTTGAATAGCAATGTTTTCAAGCAGAAACATAGGTTCTTCATTTCCTTCTCCGAATGGCGCTAGTTTATCTATTTTTGCTAATGTATGGTTGTCTCGTTCATTCTCATAGATTTTTGTATCTACACTTACGGATTTGATAAGATTGTCTTCGGTAATACAAGATTCGCAATAGGTCTGTAATCTTTCTATGAGTGTATCTAAATACTCTAATTTCACTGTCAAACCTCATGCTCATCTATGGCCTCCAAATCTTTCCAAGAGATCCCCGTGCTTTTTGAGCATATCTATGACGCTGAAATATTCTGGTCCTCTAAGTGATGCAACAGCGACTTTTTTCTCGTTGTCGATTTTCATGATCATAGAGGGCTTATTGTATTTTTCAGTGATTCTTCCTGAGACTATTCCTACGATACCTTCGTGAAAATTTTCGTGATAGGCGATGAGCATTTTCTTTTCCAATTCAAGCATTGTCTCCGCTTCCTTGAACATACTTTCCTGGATCTGTCTTCTTTCGGTATTTATCTGTTCTAGATTTTCTAGGTATTCCAGCTGCTTTTCTCATGAGTAGAGGAGGGTATAGAGACTATCATAGGGTGATCTGATTCTGCCGCCCGCGTTGATTCTTGGTCAAATGATGTATCAGATATGATACGTATCTATATTCCCCTTGATATTCAGATATTCCAAAAATCATTGCAATGAATCTGATAAGTTCTTGCGCTTGTTGAGTAATTCCAATCATTTTTTTACGATGATCCTATTCTCATGGACTAAGGGCACGACATCGGACACTGTCCCTATAGCTACGACAGGAAGAAAACAATTGAAGATTTCGTTTCTCTGCTTGGTATTGAATTTTGACTTAGTCAGTAAAGCGCAGATGAGTTTGAAAGCAACGCCAACTCCAGCAAGCCCTTTGAACTGATATTTCGGAGAGACTTGTGGATTGACTACAGCTATTGCTTCAGGAATAGCTTCCAAGTCTTGATGATGGTCAGTGATGATAAGATCTATTCATTGTTTTTTTGCATATATTGCTTCTTCTAGCGAAGCGATTCCGTTGTCTACGGTAATAATTAGATCTACTCCTTTGCTTTTGATATCGTCGATATGTTGTTTCTTGATCCCGTATCCTTCTTTGATCCTGTCGGGATATTGGATGCTTACGTTTTTATGTTTCAGAAATTTGGTCAAAAATTCATAGAGTATATAGCTCGAAGTTATTCCATCAACGTCATAATCGCCAAAGATCATTATTTTTTCCTTGTTCTTTACTGCCTGGATAATTCTGTCCACGGCTTTTTCCATGTCATTCAGTAAAAAAGGATCTAATCGATAGTCCGAAAGTCTTGGATCCAAAAAAGAGTCGATATCATCATCGATTCATCTTACTTTGAAAAGTCTAGTCAACAGATCTTCGTTGGGATCGTCATACACTACGTGATAATTCATATTCGCTTATATGTGAGAAGTTTGAAACAACTTTAGCGCTCAAACGATGAAACGTTGAAGCGACAAAATGATGTTGTTGGGTGATTGTAGTATTTTATGATGCAATTACAAACACAAAAATAAAAGAATCCCCCAAATATTGAGGATTCTTGTGTGGTTCATCGTTTCTTGATTTCATCCATCAAGAACATTTTCATGGTTTTTCTAAACTGTTTGTTTTCTTGCCTAATTTTTTTTAGTTTTTCTTTTCTTTTTTCTAACTCTTTTTCAACTATAGATTCTATAAACTCAGTGTCAACGATAAACATACTTGTGACGCGTGGATTATTAGATGGGCTGTACTTTTTTAATCTAAGTATGCCATCTTTTTCTATTAACTTTCTCTTTGTAGCAAAATTTCTTAGAGGAAAACAGTTTTCTATATTGTCGAATCGTGCTCTATCGAATGGACATTCGCTTATTTCGGATATTTGATTGTTTTTGAGTACTTTAGCTAGGATAAAATTTCTCCCACTTTCCCAAAATTCTATTATAACAAATTGTCCTATCTCTAGATTTTTAAAATCTACTTTTTCCCATATTTTTTTCATAATTTTATTTTTTTTAGGTTATTATTTTTTTTGTTTTGCTAGAGAGTAGTTTTCTTTTGTAAAATTACAATTGAAATTATAAAAAAACACCGGAGGAAATGCCTTCAGTGTCTTCTATTTTATTTGTACACATGACTTTTTAACGAGAGAGCATCGGGATGAGCTTCATACAGCCCACATGCATAATCAATCGAGACTGGCTATTGGTGTGGAATTTATAAGAGCCCCGATACTCCCTCTAGGTCTATCCGATCTTATTGGGTATAAGATCTGGATAGTGTTTAAGGAGGAAATACCTCCAACATAATTACCTATACCAAGGGTGTGTAGTGAAGCCTTACGACAAGTAATTATGTTGATATAAGTATACTCCAGATTTCCGTATATGCAAAAACTCCAGGACTTTATTTTTTATTTTTATTATTTTATAATGGACTTAGTAAAAAATATACACATAGTATCGTATACAATAATAAGGGAGCTAACAAAAAGTTATCACGGGATCTTGTTTCGATCTTCCTTGAATTCATCTCCGTAGTAGATCTCGAATGAAAAATTTGGGAATTCTGTCTCGAACTCATGTTCGCTTATTCCTGCCTTGTAAAGCAGGTGGAAGAGAAACTCCTGGGGATCGGGGAGTTCTTCTCGGACGGATGGCAGGAATGTCGCTTGCTTATGTCAGAATTTAATAACGAGTCCGCAATACTCTTTTTCTAGGAATTCGAGCAGTTCTGCGGAATCGGCAAATTTCTTGTCCATCATCGGCGAGAGGATCGTTATCCCTATATTCAGATTATTGTTTTCTATTTCATACATGGTCAGCTGTTGGAATCTTGGATCTTGAAACGCGGCATTTTTTGCGTTCGCTATAATATCGTTAGCAAGTTTGGTGTAAGGAATAATAGTGCCGATACATCCTCTGAGCTCGTTATCCATTTTTAATGTCACAAAACATGCTCTTTTCTGACCGAATTGTTCGTCGTCGAGTTTGATTTTGCCTGGATTTCCCAGTCCAAACGTTTCCAGGATGGAAGTTTTTGCGAGTTGTAAGCAGGTTGTTTGGAATGTGTCCATACTCTTATATTACAATTAAATGATTAATTGGTTGCGAATTGCGGATTCCGGTTTTTTTTAGTTTAATTCGTAATTCGTAATCCGTAATTGTTTAATAATATATGAGTGATCCATATCAAACGACACGCGATTTATCTCACGTCGTATCTCAGCTATTCAGATATTTCAACAATTCCGGTTTCCACTTTGCTTTGATGGCTATTTCGGTCAACGCTAATCGCGGATGAATTCCACAGGCATCAGCTTCGTTCACTATCTTAGTCATGTCTTTATCTATGAAGCTGTCTAATGTCTCTTCATCTGTATTCATCGCATTGCTATATTCCATAAAATGACTTAAATCAGAACTGACGATAAAAAACATTTCCTCTTTCTTTGAGAGTTCAAATAAGATATCGCCGACCTGTATTGGATTCACGTTTCAAAATATGAGAGGCAATATTTTGAAGGTATGAGCTCAGAGTGATGAGTTATGAGTTCAGAGTGAGGAGTTCAGAGTATTGGAATTTTTTTTATTTCTGAATTCTGAATTCTGTATTATGAATTGTAAAAAGGGGAGCTGTACTTCATAGGAATGCTCCTGGTCGAAAGCGGCTGGTACGAAGGAAAAAAAGTCATGATATTGGTTGATTAATTTCTTTCCCAATTCCATATCGGTATCTATTGTTCATAATGGTGTCTCGAATTTATCGAAGAGTCAGACGGAAACTCATTCAAAATATTCATAATGGCTTGGTGCTAACACTATAAATGTTGGGAGTGATGAATTGTGAGTTCAGAGTGATGAGATATGATCTTTCAAGATTTTGTAACTATATGCCGCCACTGGTCACGAATAGATATAGCCGGCGTGCGGTGCGACTATCGCTTTTAGATTGTCTATCTTTTTGTCTATTTTTACGTTGCTGAGAAAACTGTCGAGCATTTGTAGTATGGTCGCTTTGTCGGCAGGGTAGAATGTTCCGGCTACGTTAGGCGTTTTGATCATGATGTAGGTATATCTATGTTTACTACTTTTTCAATGATAAAAAAAGAGACGGCAATCCGTCTCTCTATTTTACTCTTCATGATCTATTACAACCATGGTAAATACTTTTTTGATATACTTTTCGTCACTTTTGTCTCGGTGAAGTGACATTAACCAAAGCGCTTTTTGGGGATTTTCGAAATACTTCGTCCAGTCGTCGCATGTACCGAAAATAATGGTAGAATTTGCTTTATTAAACGTGACTAAGAGCTTATTGTTTTTGTGGATGAATATTCCGTTATGGACGTCCTTATTTATTGTCCAAAACTTGTTCGCTGGTTCGATGATGTTTTCTTCGCTCGATGAGCTTTCTGGTTTTGATATACTTATATTTTCAAAACCTAATTTTTTTAAAAATGTTTCTGTGATCATATTTTTTTGTGATTTTATTTTTTTGCACTATAACAAATTCCTTTATAATGTCAATCTTTTTTTACAAGTCCTTGTTGTATTAGTATTTCCCTAATTTGATCCTATGATTCTTGATATGATATACGACAAATATATACGATTTATTTGCATTGCTGGGTGCAGACTTTGAGCGTCTTATTATTGATTAATGCATCTGCTATCTTTTTATTTGCGCTTTTGAGAATCCTGCAAAAGGTAGGGGCAGAAATCTTCATCTTCTTTGCTGCTTCGACCATCGTAATATTCCCGTAATCGTAGATCCTTATCGCTTCGAATTCGTCTATTCATAATTCTATAATATTTGTGTCTCATGATGATAGTGTTGGCCCGAAGAGCTGACAGATGGGTACACAACTTATTTTTCTTGTTTTTTTTGTTCTCGCCATGGTGTGTGATGAAATGATAAATCGATGGGAGATACTAATGATTTATTATTTTAAGCAATTCTTCTTGAACCTCTTCTTTGGTTCCTCATGCTTGGATAATCTTGTCTCCGAAAACAGTCCATATAGCCTGAACTCATTGATATATGACCATGAGTTTGCCATCAAGCGTTGCTAGTCATTCTTCTTTTGCCATATCCAATAATGGTGTTGTCTGTGTCTTGGTGAGATTGATATCGCTTATGATAAGCTTTGGATTGTTCGCTTTTAATTTTCCCAATATTGTTTTTGTGTCAGAGATGTTTTTCTCTATTCCTCATTCTGTGGACATCAATCATGAATACATTGCAAAATCTCCATCTGCTCATTTGGTGGAAAGATTGATGATGGCGTCTATATGTTTATCTTGCAGATCAAAGATCATGTGTTCGTCTCCAGCTATCGCAATGCCTTGTTTTGCTTTGTTTAGATTGTCTGCTATATGTTGTGCTTTCTCTTTTGTCCTATTGAGTATAGTGATGCTACCAGCTCATCTATTAGCAAGTTCCAATGCAATTCCTCTCGCAGTTCCTCCTGCTCAGAGTATGATGATATGCTTGTCTGTTATACTTTCTCCTATTTCCTTGAATTTATTTGATAGACTATCTGTATATCCAGAAGCGTCTGAATTTGCTCAGTGGATCTCGTCTCAGAAATGCGCAATGAAATTGATGGATTGCATTTCGTCGGCTACAGGATTTATAAATCCGTATGGCTTTTCTTTGACTGTTTTCCGTCATGTATCTTTGAATCCAACGCCAAGCCCTCCTCAAATATATTTGTTGCTTTTTTGGAGCATATCCAATATTTTTTCGAAATCCTTAGGATCGGCAACAACAAATGCTGTCTTGATATCCAGACCATATTTGTTTGCTATATGATTCCGCATCTTAGGCGTAATCCCTGCGTAGTCGTGATTGATAAGCGCAATAGAAAAATTCTTTGCCTGTAAAAGTTCGTCGATGTTTTTTACATTGTTTTCAGGTAATTCCGCAAGTTGTATGCGTCATGAAGTAAATCGTTCCTTTATTTCATTCGTGTTGTCTATGAGATTTTTGCTTTCTATCTCTTTTA
>CAZLLU010000014.1:0-18888 GCA_964560855.1 uncultured Candidatus Peribacteria bacterium
GCCCCTATAGAAATGGCGGAATGTAGCGCAATCACTGCTACTGGTGATGTAACTATCGAGAAGAACGGTGTTTTTGATGTCATATCCATGAGCTGAATCCACTATTCCATCATTAATGATATCAAAATTGATGGTAATTACTTTAATGGAGACGGTATCTCTATCTTCAGCGGAGATAGTAATACTATACATTCTATAAATATCGCAGAAAATAAGGATTTTTGAATCCAAATCAAAAATACCCACCATCTCAAGATAAACAAAGCAAACATTTTCGATTGACTTAGTAACGGTATACAGATAACCGATACCGACAAAAACATATTTGAGATTTTCACAATCTACGACAACGGAGGCAAAGGAATCAATATGGAATGATCCGACTACAATACGTTTGATACTCTATATACTCATGGAAACACAGATTCTAATCTTCATGTTGAATACGCTCAATATAATACATTCACAGACGTTGTAGCTACATGAAGTGTGAATTATGGAATACGGATAATTTCTGGAAGCGATTATAATACCTTCAGCGGTGTCACCGTATCGGATAATGGTAAATCAGGAATGCAAATACGAAATTCCGACTTCATCACCTGAACGAACATCTTCACAAACAACAACGGTAATGTATGAGTCAACCTCTATAATTCAAATAACGACCATCTTGAAAATATATCAGTTTATAATTCCACTTTCTGAATAACATTAGAAAGTTCATCAGGAAACAATATTTTAAACACTATAACATCTTTCAACCAATATGAATGAATATCTATAGTAAATAGTTCTTATTATAATGTATTCTCATGAATCCTGTCCTATCAAAACATATGATGAGGAATGCTTATATCAACCTCATCATACAATGAGCTTCATGATCTAGAAGCGTATGACAATAACTTTGGATTAAGCATTTCAGATAGTAACAGCAATGCTTTAGATACTATTCGCCTATACAGCAACACAGGGAACAATATAGATATCAAAAATTCAAACACCAATATATTTACCAATGCCATATCTAGCGGCAGTAAATCTGGTGTATGAGTATCATTATTATATTCATCTGGAAACACCTTTGACTGATTTCAAGTATTCAACAACAATCTTGATTGAATATACATGGACTCATCCGATTATAACGATATAAAAAACACAGATATATACAACAACGATAATGGAATATACATTACTTGAGGCAACAACAATACGATTAAATGATCGCACATCTATGACAATGATAATTGATGAATATATATCTGAACTAGTCTTTACAATATTTTAGACGACAACAATATACACAACAATAAGGTTGGTATAAATACCTATAATACAACCAGTGATACGATCACCAATAATAAAGTTTACAGCAATATTTCTTGATTATACTTCAATTCATCTACATGATCCATAATCGACAACAATTATATATATACTAATCAATACGGAATATATCTTACCTGATGAACAAACAACATTTTCAAAGATCTCCAAATCCACGATAACATATGATGTTTTTCAATATACAATACCTCTGGAGCTATTTTGGACACCATAGATATACATGATATACTATGAGATAGTGATGGTATCTTTATGGAAAATACAAGATACTCAACCATCAAAAATTCTCACATAATCACAACATGAGAACAAAGAGGAATCTCTATTAATGGATGAGAGAGTAATATGATTACTTGAACATTTTTATCATGAATTGATGTATGAATTATTTTAAACAGTTCTAATAATAACACTATTTGATATTCTTCTCATCGTAATGCAATTGGAAACGCTGCGATCAATATGATTAACACGACCTGAAACGTTATAGAATATTTCTCTTGAAACGGGACGAATATTCAGGAATCTCACTGATCAGGATTATTCCTTTATACTACATATGATACATATACTCAGGCGAATAACTATATAGCACTAGATACATATCAAAGCATAGCAACGCTCGCAGGAAACACGGCTATATGAGCTACATTTATCAACCAGTTTGACCAGCTTATTTTATTTAGCCCGTCATACAGCATCTTAATCAGTTGAAGCAATTCCTTTACTATTTATGGAAACACTTGGGATGGAAAAATCTATCCTCCTACATCTATACCATCATGATCAAAACAAGCCGTAGCACAAGAAACCTGAGCAACCAATATCGCTACATTCTTGGATACTATAGAAATAATTAGCGGAAACACCTATCTAACTATGAATTGAGGAACCGGTACTATTACGTATCACGTCCCTGGAGTAACGGTAGGACAATATCTCAAAATATTCAAATCCAATGATGGAAGTACATGGACAAACAATATGGAGCAGTCTGGATGTATTGTTGATAATACCTTAATCTGTGAATTTGACTTTGTAGGTGACGTTAAACTCTTTGCATTCTGAGTACCTACTAACCTCTCCTTTACCGGATATACGCTTGACTGAGCATTAATACAAAGCGGATGATATTACAATACCGGCGTATATATTACCTTTACAGGAAACTATATTTCTGGAGCGATATTAGATGGAAATCCTTATGCTAATGGAACACATATCACTACCAATGGAACACATACATTTATCGTAACTGATGAAGGAAATAATAGTACCGGCATTACCTTTACTATAGACACTACAGTTCCTACAGTGACCGTCATTACTCCTATAAGCGGAGCAATACTCTATACAGGCGTAAACGTCTATTTCGAATGGACAGGCGACGATAACACTAATATATCAGGCTATACTCTCTACATTGACTGACCTGTTTCTCATACCATTCCACTCACTACAACAGGATATACCCTTACAAGCATGCTCAATAACTGACTACACACTTGGTATGTCGTAGCTACTGATATCGCTGGGAATACTTGAAGTAGTATTCCAAGATCATTTACTATCAAAGCACCATTTAGTGGACAGATAGTATTAACCTGACCAAACACGAAGTATATTTCAACTCAACGGTTTACTAAAGATTATGCGAATATCTCTATGCAAGCTAACGATCCTGTAGACTATACTATCTCCGGACAACATGTCGTAGGATCCCCTCTTACTTGATCTTTCATTTGATCAGTAATTTATAGCGCAACATTAACCTGAGCTAATGGACGAAAAGATATCTTTGTGAATATGACTAATAATAGCTGAGAAAACATTTCAGGAACATTCACCGTTTATTTGGATACCGTAGCATCTACACCTACACTCATCAGCCCTACAAGTGGATCTACAATAACTTCATCAACTTTCACACTTAGTCGGGATGCATGAGCTGATGCTGTATGACTTTCAGGCTATCAATATTTCATTTCACCGACCGATACATTCTGAACCATCCTCGCATCATGATCGACCACATCGAATTCTGCGAACATAAACTCTTCAACACTCTGATGAGCATGAACCTATTATCGATATGTAACATTCATAGATAGATTAGGAAACACGTCCTCTTCTGTTATAAGAAATTTTGTTTATAGCTGAGTCACGGATACCACACCGGATGATTTCCATTTCAGCGATATCGATGATGCAGATCTCAACGAGGTCTATATATCAAATACCGTTACCATCACAGGTATGGCACCAGGCGTACAAGTCCTCGCAAGTATCAACAAATGAATGCTGTATATCAGCTGAAATGCTGTAGGAACTACTTGATATGTGCAAAATTGATGGACAGTAAAGATAGAGCTTATCTCCAGCGACGAATACGATGAAGAAGTTTCAAGCACATTGACTATCGGTAACGAAGATGACACGTTCACCGTCACTACAAAAGAATGAAGCGACAATGATAATTATGATAATATCGATACTGATCTCTCCAACTCAGAAAAACTCATGATCATAGCTATCTTCGAAACATTGAGAGACCTCTACAACGGAGACAAAGAAGAAGAATTCTTCAATACCATCATGCTTATGCTCGACGAGAAGATGGATGAATATGATACATCTGATGATGAATATATAGCGCTAAAATATCTCTATGATCTCATCGAACAATATTATGATGATGGTGAATTTTGAGACGATACTCTTGATCTCGCAAAATGGGTTATCAATGGAACCTATACCGCACCTAATGGAAAAAAATATAAGATCGCCTATGATTCTTCCACCAAACGATTCACCTCTACTAATTTTGTAGTGCCTAAGTACTTCCCTACGCTCGATACCTTGAAATACATCATCGATATCAACAACCCTGCAGGATCACAATATGTAAATGCTAAACCTATCTTAGCACGATGGAAAAACGCAAATATAGATGGAACACGGCAGACATCTCCATACACCGCTCCAAACAAAAAAGTCTTCTACTTCTTCAAGGACATCACCGAAAGATATTCTTCCTACACATTTACAAGCGAGAGATATTTCAACAGTCTCAATGACGTCAAGGAGTTTATCTACAACAGCAATAAAAAATAATTAATAATTAAAAAATGATAGCCCTCATTTGAGGACAAGTGAATAATGTTGGATTTTGTTTTCATTATGAACTAAATAGCTCATAAAAAAGCAGCTCCGACATTTTTCATTATCCCTCATTCGAGGACAAGTCATTGTTTATCATTCATTATATTTAGCGATAGAGTTTTATCAATTCCTTGACGGTCGAATTCCGCGAGAAATCTTTCGAAGGGATGAAGTAATCTGGATTATCCATCCGCTGTTCGCGTTCCAAGATAGCCTGGATAATCTCCCTCTTGGAAGCCGGAGCGATGAATTTTATATTTCCCCAGACGACTTCTGGAATGGATGCTATATAGGTCGTCAATAGTGATTTCTTCATAGCAGCTGCTTCCGTATGCACTGAACCGAATCCTTCAGAAATCGACGGTGCTACGATAAGATCTGCACTTGCTACAAACGTACGCAAATCATTTTTCTCTAATCCATTAAAGATCTGGACGGATGAGCCGAGATGATATTTTCTGATTTTTTCCTTGATATATTCAGTCCTCTTGGAATCTATGAGATTGAAGACAAAAAGTAATTGCGGATCCACTATTACCAGTTCCGGCAACGCACGGACAAGATAATCAAGTCCCTTGGATTTACCTGCATGACCGTAATATGCAATAACGAAGCGGTTGTTCCGACCATGGTCATTTTTCCGTGTCTTACTATCGAATGATGTCACTTCGTCAGAATTCCAGAAGTTGGTATCTACTCCGTTGTGGATCATCCTAATTTTTTTATCTGCGATGCCGTAGACCACTCTAAGAGAATTCATCGTATATGAGGAAACGCAATGATAGATGCTATACGGAAACCAGAAAATGGCGCGTTCAAAAAATCTATAAAACCATCCTATTCGCCGTCCCTTGTAGAAATTCCGGAGTTTACCGAAGATCTCATGGACTGTTAAGATCACTCTTTTGCGGAATATTTTTCCCAAGAGCGAAGCAGGGATCGCGCCTCCGTAGGTGCTCGTATGAATGAGAGAGATATCCTTATGATGTCTGAAAATATTTATTCCTTTGATCAATGCTCGAAACATGAAACTAACCCTTCACTTGCCAACCCTATAGATATGAAAATTCTCCTTTTTTTCCTCTGACGGCAATGCTGGATCGAAGCGGCTGGTAAGTATAGAAATCATATATCCTTTTGCCAATAAACGAGAAATAACAGCTTCGAAGACCGTTTCCGATCAGCCTTTATGAGGAAGATAATAATCCAAAACAAAGAGTATATGTTTATTCATAGAGTATGCAGTGAGATCAAAAATGTATGTACAATATGTATCGTTTTACCTATTTATTGCAAACAAAAAAGTGGCTCAAAATTTGACAAATGTACCGTCCGTAGATATAATTGAGGTGAGATAAAACCGTGCATATTCCTAAAGTTTTTTATCCCATTGAAATTATGATTACTACTAAAATAATTTCGAAATAAATTATTGGGTAGCAAACCATAATGATGAAGACTTTTATCTACGGACACCCATGAGAAGAAGGCCAAAAAAACTTCTGCTTCGCCAGAGAATCCACTATCATCTCAAGAAGCATGTTCATAGACATATCTACAACACCGTACGTATGACGGATCATATACATCATTTTCTTGTATATGGTATGGAGCTTGCTGTAATAGGAGTCATAGCAATCACTTCATTTGGATTCACTAGTTTTACCGGACTCAGTGCTGATCTCTATAAATCCAATAGTGCTGAAGTCGCAGAAGCATTATTGGATGCTATGCAAAATCCTTCTGCATCGCTCAAACAAGGCAACATCATCTCGATCCGAGATATGGATCTGGATGTAGAAAATACATTTTCTAAATGATATTGTACCTATGGGGCAGCAAGAATCTCTCCAGAATTTTTTCCTTTTATCGATGAAAAAACTCAACAAAGGACACGATGAGGAAATGCGGTCGATCGATGTAAAAACGCTTCAGAAACATGATATAAAATTTGAATAACTCCTGCTCAATGAGCATTGGTTGTCTATGATGCAGGATGAAAATTTTGAATTTATGGACACGTAGGAAAAGTCCTTCATTATGATAGTTCCATGAAAAAGATCATAGTCAGAGATATGGCCCGAATAGCAAAAGGTAAGATGTCTGATCGTCGAGAGGATCTCACGACAGCACAAGTGAAATGTTATATCTACAACAAAACTAACACTACTACACCGACTACACCAACAATACCTTCCACGACAACAAAACCTTCTACACCAACGACACCTTTCACACCAGTAACGCCAGTGACACCAACGACACCTTCCACGCCAGTAACGCCAGTGACCCCAGTAACACCAACAACACCCACCACGCAACCTGAAGTTACTCCGCAAGAAACTATTGACAAGGAGCTTACACTTAAGCTTGAAGATCTGAGCGATATCGCGGAACACTTTTTGACACAGAACGATTTACATATAAAAATCATCTCCAAATCACCACTTAAGCTTGGCGAAGTAGCTAAGGTAATTCTAGAGATAACTGATAAAAATTGAGAGAAATATGTCTGACTCCTACCATTTGCGTTCACTATTCTCTCAACAAATGATACACTTCAACCTAGCATCTCAAATATCAAACTCGTCAATGATGGTAAAGTAGAAATTTCCGTTCTGGCTCAAAAAGCAGGTAAAGCAGCTATCGTCATCACTATGGATGGAACGAAGATAGGAGAATTCAATATAGAAGTGAAATAGCTGAAATATTTTTGCGAATAAAAAAAACCTCCGATATAACGGAAGTTTTTTTCGTATATAAGGTTAGGTTGCTAAGCTACTAATTCTCCTGCCTCGGCTAAAGCATCCACTGCATCTTCTTCCACCTCAGCCTCTACTGTAAGCAATGCCTCATCATCGATGACTTTCTTTCCCATCCTCATCTCTTTGACTTTATTCTGAATATCTTTTTCTATGCTTGTCCTTGTTTTTTCATCGCTATCAAGTGCTGCTATAAATTTCTCTTTTCCTTGAAACTTCTGTTTACCGAAAGTATAGAACGCTCATGATTTATCTACTAGTTTAAGCGCTGTCGCTGCCTCTATAATATCAGCCGTATGATCATATCCCACTCCCCGCTTGACCGGTAATTCTGCGGTCTTGAACGGTGCAGAGATTTTGTTCTTTGCTATTTTGATCTTTGCCAAGTAACCGATTTGTTCTTTATCTTGAAGTAACTTATCTCCTCTACGGATCTCCACTCTCTGAGATGCAAAGAATTTTAGTGCATTACCTCCAGGAGTTGTTTCAGGATTACCAAACATTACACCGATCTTCATACGGATCTGGTTGATGAAGATACAAGTTGTTCATGTCTTAGCGAGGACTCCTGACAATTTTCTCAAGCCTTGCGACATCATTCTCGCTTGTAATCACATATAGGAATCACCCATATCTCCTTCCACTTCAGCTCTTGGAACCAAAGCAGCTACGGAATCGATAACGATAAGTTTGATTGCACCTGTTTTCGCCAATTCTTCAGCAATCTGTAATGCTTGTTCTCCGAAGTCTGGCTGAGATAATAATAAGTTATCAACGTCTACACCCAGCTTGCGAGCGTAATGTGGATCAAGTGCATGCTCGGCATCGATGAATGCACAAGTCTCTCCTCTCTTCTGGATTTCTGCAATCGCATGCAATGCGATAGTTGTCTTACCTGAAGATTCCGGTCCGTAGATTTCTACTATTCTTCCTTCCGGATATCATCCACCCAAAATAAGGTCTAATACGTAGGATCAGCTGTGAAAGGTATTCACCAATCCAACATTGGCGTTGTCTCCCATTCTCATAATGGCTCCTTTTCCGAATTGTTTCTCGATGTTCTTAAAAGCCTCTTGTAACTCTTGCTTCTTGGTTGTCATGGATATGTTGTTATAATAGTATAAAACGAATTAGATAATTTTCAATTTCGAATTACGAATTGTGAATTATGAATTATGAATTATGAATTTTTTGTGATGAAGTGTACTCAATCATTCAGACGCATTACGATATCAATCGTCCATAGCGAGTGAAATGTTTTTTTGAGTCTTTTCTCATCAACGAATCTGATTTTATTCTTTTATTTTAGAAAATCAAGAGATTTTTTTCATATGCTGACCTACGTTTTTATTATCTGTCAAAAATATGATTGATTTTGTCAAAAATGGTTTGACACCGTCAAGGAAATAATTAAACTTGACGTTGTCAGATTAAAATATTTGGAACATTAAAAAATTCGTACGTGAGCATTTTAGTAATAATATGTGAACATGAAATTTACAGAATTCGAGAACATGGAAATTTGGCAAGATGCTATATCATTGACAACACTTATCTATGCTACTACCAAATATTGAGATTTTTCTAAAGACTTTTGACTAAGAGATCAAATTAGGAGAGCAGTAAATTCTATAAGCAGTAATATAGTAGAATGATTCGAAAGACAAAATAATAATGAATTCATTAGGTTTCTAAAAATAGCCAAATGAAGTTGCGGAGAAGTAAGAAATCAAATTCATATTGCGTTTAGGATTGGATATATCGGCCAAAACGACTTTAATACGCTTAAAAACAAATGCCTTTCATTATCTCAACAAACCGCTTGATTTATTAAATACTTGGAAAATGATAGGAAGCAATGAAACTTTACAACTAAATAGCAAAATCTTTTAATCTTTTAATATTTTAATCTTTTAATCAAAGTAACATGAAAGAACTCGATAACATTCAAAAATCCCTCATCGCTTTTTTCAAAAAAAATACGAATCAGGAAGGAATCACGCTGAGAGAGATCGCACACAATATCGGAGCAAGCCATCCGCAGACCGTGCTCAATAAATTGAATCAATTAGTATTGAAAGGATATTTTGTGAAAGATGAAAATGGATATAGATTAATCAGGGAGAGTGTCACGGACAATTTGAACGATATCGTCCAGCTCCCTATCTACGGATTCGCTCAATGTGGAAATAAAGGGAAACATATCCTCGATGAATATACGCAGGAAAAAATACCGGCTACCATGGCGATGCTCGGCGTCAAAGATGTCAGTAAATGTTTTTTTGTCAGAGCAAAAGGGAATAGCATGGAGCCAAAAATCCAAGATGGTGATTTGGTGCTTATCAAGCAACAACCGAGTTATGACGTGAACGATTATATTTTTGTCATCCACAATGATTTGCCTAAACTAAAAAAAATTATCCAAAAAGACGGAAAACGATTTTTGGAGTCCGTAAATAGATTTTTCGACAATGTAGAGGTCACGAAATATGACGAGACGAAAGTGATTGGCGTCGTTAAGAAAATCATAAAGGATATCTAAGCGGCCTGATCGTATTCCTGCTCATCATCAAACAGAGCGTCTAATTTTTGAGCCACAGGAAGTCTTGCATCCTTATCATTATAATATTCATCTACGAACTCTTTATGATCAAAATGCCGGTCCTCTGAAGATATAGAATTGAAATTAAATATTTTCGCTATTTTTTGCAATCAATAAACTCCGCCGATATTGTTTTCATTTTTACTCTCTTTGCTCACATCTATTGAATATCATAGATTGTGTCAGCTATATCATGGATTTGCCGTAGGAGTTCCTGTAGCTGCATTTTTTTCTTTAAGCGTTTTTTGATGATCTATTGTTCTATATGCACTCTCCAAAACGAATTTCTTTCCTGTTTTTTTGTAATACAACAACGATAGTCCTATCAGATCTGATGCTGCTTTGGAATTAACATAAGGACTTTTTCCCCTGCATTTTAAGATAACATTTCCATCTTTATCCCTTATCTCTTTGATTTCACTGAGGTCTCATTTAGTTCTCAAATGATCCACGATTTCTTTTGCATTGGTTTCTACATAAGTAATTTCATCCTGTGTAATATTTTCTCCAACTTTCAATGCTCCATACGTTGTAGCTACAGGCAAAACATTGGTAGAAGGTGATATCTCTTGTGACTCTGAAGAAACGGAAGTATTACCTTCTACAGCACCGATATCTACTCCTGATGCTATTTGTTCAATAAGGTTTTCTAATTGTGCTTTATTGTCTTTATTGGCTATAATTATTGCTTTCACTCTATCTAATTTAGCTTTATCATATTCAAAACTCATTCATTCTATTCCTGATCACTTCATGCCTATTTTTTCTATAAGCTTCTTTTTTATGTTCTTTCCGATAGTTTTTAGAAAGTCTCATTTTTCTTTTCCCTTTGTCTCAGATACAAGATATTCTATAGTGCTTTTCTGGAAAGGATTGAGATTGACTCCGATTCCAGCTCATGTACCTATGAGTCATCATTTTTGTTGATCAAGAAAAGTAAGATAGGCTTTTGCGAGTTCCTCTCTTGTCTCCTCTATCGTAAGATCGGAGGATTCTATCGTGTTGTCTTGTCAGAATTCTGGTGTTGTTTCTGTCATGAGAGATATATTAGATATAAAGCTATGTAGTTTTTTTTATTTTTTTGTATATCTTCCGCCATCTTTTTTTCTATAGACCATACTGACCCTATAGAGCATTAAGATATTTCAGAAGTGCCTTTCTATTGGATTCATTTCCATCTTTTAACCACTGAAAGTGCGACTTAGTTTGATCGCCGGATAAGATCTCCACATCGTTCGGATTCCGATTTCTATCAGCGAATAAGGTGTTCGGATATAATTGACTACCAAAGAAGAACATTCCTTTCATGTCGGGATTTTTTTTGAGATAATATCCTTTCACCCAATTGATTAAGTTTGTTGTATATGCGAATTCATTAACATCAGTAAAGCTATATTCCAACCCCTCTATCTTATATGTTTTCTTTGCTGTATCTATATATACTTTGCATTCTACTCAGTAACTCTGTACCGTTCCTACTATTTCCATTTCCGTACTTTTTTTATCATCCACCAAGAATTTAATCTCTTTCCTTCAATGTCATCGATCAACATTATTCATAGTATTGATTATAGTAGCAAGTGTTTTATCCATCGTTTTATACGTTTCTTTTTCCATCTCACTGACTTTTTTGATGCTTTGCTTATTCTCTTTTATCTTACTTTTATCTATTTCAGAAAGCTTATCTACGACTGAGATATAAGGCATATTAGGCCCTAAGTATTCTTCTATTTTCAAAGCAGCTTCTCTAAGGATATATTTTCCTGTTTCATCTATCCCCAACATTTTTGATTCAAATATTGCAATCATAACTTGATCAAGCATCCATTCTCCTCTTTGTTTTTCTGTTTCATCATCAGATTTCAATAATTCAGCGACGGTCTTTGTTTCTCACTGATAAGATTTTTTGATATATTCCATGATAAACTCTTTTTCAGCATTTACCAAATCAAGATGATCGATATTGATTTCTCCCTTTTCGTCCATCTTATATTTCTCCTTACCTATCCGTGCCCATGCTTCAGACATACGGGTGAAATTTCAGATATTATATGGAGCACTTGCAAGCATTCCTATATACGTACCATTGAAATAATCGTAATATGATTTCCATTCTTTCAAAAGCTTGCTCTTAGACTCATTTATATTGAGATACAACAACGATTCTTTGATATTCTCCCATTCATAGACTTTGTTTGTCATTTCTCTCTCTATCTCTACCGGGATATCCAATTTATCTTCCAATCATCAAAAAATTTTATCTTCTCTCGCTGATTCTACCGATCTCAATGTACTCAATCTCTCTTTGACCATATCCACCTTTCCGATAACCGCCAATTCTTCTTCTGTTAATTCATCTCTCAACGGCGTCACTCTTTCATAACCCACATCGATCGTATCAAAAGATAATGACGTATCTACATATTGCTGTGAACTGATAGCTATTATCTTACCATTTTCATATTTGAATAAGAATTTCTCTACATCGCCGATCTTGGCTCTTTTTGCTGCGATGACTAATTCATATGGTATTTCCACATATCAAGCACTCTCTTTTCCTGAATAGACCAATGATCAGTCTTCAGCTATTTGGGACGATTCACCTATCATTTCCGATTGTTTTTCTACAAATTCCGCTATTTTTACCTCTACTTCTTTTTTCTTCGCTGGAGCTTTCGCAGCTATCTCTTCTTCTATGATTTTCTTTATCTCTTTTCTAAACTCCTCAACAGCTTCCTTGTCTGCCACATCTACCTTGGAATCCAGCATCAACACATCATCGAATTTATCATACACGTCACTAGCAGTCATATTCTTTTTGTCTATATCCTCCAGGTTCCGATCTCTATCTATAGTAGAAAATCAATTGATGATTGCATTTCCTATCACTCATCATAAAACAAAACTATACCGATCACTATTGTATCGTCTATCTCATCCAAATACATTTTCATCATTATTCACCATCCACTCATTATCATAATAGATTCCTTTAGTACTATCACTTGATTCATTATAAAAGCTCATAAGCTCAAACATATCGTTATTACCACCATAGCCATGGAACTCTCTGGCCATCCTATAGATAATATTCTGTCCTGTCGAAGAAGATACCTGGAAATCCGTGGTCAATCTACTTTCGATTCCTGTCTGTCTGGAAAAATAATCTATAGCATCCTTTTGGTTGAAATTGGATCTCTTGTTTATCTCATCAAAATCAATCAGCGATCTTTCAAGATAATTATAATCATAATCCGTATAGTCTATCGTCACATTCTTGGTATTCTCTAGAGAAAGCCCGACTTTTTTGTAATGATAAAAAAGATGGATAAATTCTTTATTTTTCTTTATCGCCGCATATTCCTCTGGAGTATAAACATCCTCTTGAAGGACGAACATTTCGGCTCATGTGCAGATATACTCGAATTGATAGATATCATTCTTGTACATATTCTCAAACAGTTCAAATTCCTTAGGATATTTCTCTTTGATGTTTGCTCATAACGCATCCCTGTATTCGTTGACCGTTCATGAAAACTCAGGAAGATATTCATTAGTCTCTTGATTGATCTCCATATACATATCAGAATCTCCCACTATCTTTTCTATATAAGACAATCCTGTATTGGATTTAATATTTTTCATAAAATTTTCATATCCTTCTGACCCTCATTTCTTGGTGATGAACGTTTTGACATATTCCATCCTCTTTCCGATACGTGCATCCATCATTTCCCATTCCTTATCCCATTTCACCTTATCCTCATCACTCAATCCTTTGACGAAATCGCTTTTGATACTTCCGCCATAATATCGTTGGGAAATCAAAGAAAGATTAGTGTCTGTAGGCAATTGCCCATTTTCATATTTTTTCATCTCTTCTTGGAAAATCAAAGCTTCCCACGCATCCTGAAACGTATTTATCCCTTTGTCCTTTAAAGCTGTATCCGTAAGATTAGGGTTTACATCCACATCCTGCTCTTTTGCGCATTGCAAGATAGCTTGTTTGACACTTGTTCTCTCCTGTCTGATATACTCCTCCTTATTTTGTGTATAGAATTCCAATTTATCATAATACAATTGGTTCACCAACTCTTGCGTAGTAAAGACCAACACTCATACGGCTACACCAATTACGAGTCCTATAGCATTTCCTATTCATGGAACTACACTTCAGGCTGTCGTGCATATAGCAGTACAACCCAAAATAATTCCAAATTCCAAAACGATAGACGCAGCTCCCATACATAATTCAAAAGTAGCCCTATCTTTTTTGACAGATGCTCTCGCTTCATTCACTTTGGCTATAAAATCAGCTTCGTTCATTGACTCGCTCCGCATCCATACATCGAAGCCAAAAAACAAAAGATCCAATGCTCCGAAATTAGATAACCCCTTCATTATCGGCGAAAGCTTCTTTCCAAATCTCAAGACCTTGGAAAATGCCTCAATATTGGGAACATCATCCATTTCTTTGAAAATATTGATCACCTTAGGATCTATATTTTTTATTCATTTTTTTATTAATATCTCGCTAATCTCGTCAGTAGATTTAGATTTAGCTATCAAAGTGCGTGTTTCATTATCCAATTCCGACAATATTTTAGACGTCTTTGGATCCACTGCATCCAAAAGTTCAGCCGGCATATCTTTACCAAGTTTTCCCCGAGCATCTCGCGCATCGATTACTTCACCATCATTCAAAGCATCGGCGACTTCTCAGAATTTCTTGGAAGATTTTTCTATATTCTTTCTCATCGCTTTGGATATCTTAGGATTTTTTGCTGCATCTTCAGATTTTTCGATAATCTTATCTATTTGACCTTGGACCATTTTGATCTCTTTTTTTGCACTTACTGATTCCACTTTTATATCGCTCAACTTGTTCTTTAATTTCATATCATTGAATTTGTTTACATTCTTTTCCATTATTTTCCGCGCAGTCGCTCACGTCACTCCAGCCACTACGCCAGATTGAATTGAGTTCCTCTCTTTTCCTTCTTCAAGATTTTCTCACGTTTTTTCTCTATCCTCAGTGTTCGTATCATATGATGGTGAAGTAGCAGTAGCTTCTTGAGTAGCAGCATGCTCTTTAGTATCTGTTTTTGTATCTTGAGTAGCAACGACAACGCTTCCAAACACCACCTCATTTCTCAGATCCTCCAATTTGTTTGTTGTCTCCGCTTGCACGATAAGCAATTGCTTCTCTTTGAGAAAGTCGAAGATGTTATTTGCAAGTTTAGGGCTCATCGTTCATAGAATATTCCTCCATCGTCCAAGATCATCCAGATCCTTCAGAGTCTTTCCTTTGAGATCCTTATCGGAAATCATTATTTTTTTCAATTTTCCTTCAAAAGGCAAAACTGCAAGCGACTTGAACCGACCGAGCTCGTCCTTGAATTTTTTGATATAGCTATCCGCTATCTCTGTTTTAATCTGTTCGTAATTTTGTGTTGTCATACGATTATGTTAATTTGGTAAATAATTTAACTGCACTTTTGAATATTGTTGCAATTTCATCTCCAGATTTAACGAATCTGCTAGCCACACCATCCAATGATGTTATCATTTCATCAATATCACTTTTTGTTATGATTTTTGTAAAATCATCAGTTTCTGATGCTGTTCTCAATGCAACTTTTATATCTCAAATATCTCATCTTCTGAGAGCATCCCCTATAAGATCAACTCAGTCTACAGGAGCTTTACTCATCCTATATAATTTGGCAATATTCGATACCTCAAAGCCATTACTCGATAATTCCATAATAGAATTAAACTCCAGCTTACTCATTTTCTTTGCATTAAATTTAAGTGTTTCCAAGCTTTCTATTGTATCGTTATAATATCTAACTCTAAATTTTGATGTACCAGGTCCACCACTATTCATCTCCCTCAAAACAGCTTTTGTATTTGTTAGATCTACATCTATCAAATCATTCAATCTTTTAACGCTTGCATCATCAAGCACATCTATCACCTCCTCTGTAGCTGAAGCAGCTTTTTTGAAATCGGCAATTTTTTTATTTATTTTTGCAGGATCATAAATCACTGACATATCTTTTTTTATTTCTTTTATGATATTTTTTAATTCTAGATCTGTCATTCTTTCCACTTCGATGTGATCGATATTTTTTATTAACGCTTCAGCATCAGCAGTTGATAGTCTCTTACTATCTGTAAGTAAATCAAAGAATTTTTTTTGGTTACTTGTAAGTGATCATATTTTTGCATCATATTGTTTTATTAACTTCATACCATCTGTCATGTTGGTTACTATAATTCTATTGAATAATCTATTGTCTATATGTTTAGCAAGGATATCCCAATCTGCATCCACCATCGTTGTTCCTGTAAATGCTTGTTTCAATAGCTTTCTATTTGCTTCTACTCAATTATTTGCACGTAAATCTTGCCATCTCGTGGATATATGCGGTAATACTCCTTTTTGTGTACCATCAACAATCTCACGAGCTTTTGAAAGAGATATCTTTCCGTCCTCTAATGCTTTCAATAGTTTTTTTGGACCATCTTTCTCATCAAAAAACCTTCTTCTGAGTGATCATGCTGGTCAAACAAATTTGCCATTAATCTTTCTCGCTGTCCAAAGTCATGCTTGGTATACCTTAGTTGATAATGTTATTGGTGCTCATACAACCTTAGCAATATATTTCAATCACGCTCCAGCTCATTTTGTCTTGAAAACCACTACTCCTCTTGCGACAATAGCTATAGGCGCCATTGTTACTCCAAATCAAATTGCTCATGGAATTCATCGATCTATTGCACCCAAAATGTCTCACTTTCATAATTTTTCCCATCATTTTTTCATATTGTGTAATGAATCTGCAAAGAGTTGTCCATAGGTAAGTGCGATACTTCCATCATCGCTCTTGATAAGCTGATATACATTTTTTCCTATTTCCAATTCTTTTTTAAGCGCAAAATAATTATTCATAAATAATTTTAATCATGCTACATCTTCTGTGTTCATATTTCCGCTTTGTATTTTTTGTTTGAGATTTGGTATTTTTTCTTTTAATTCTCTTAACAATGGCAAAATTGTAGAATTATTTAATAATTCAGCTCTATTTGCGTTTTCTGTATTGAAGAGTCTACCATACATATCCATAGCTTTGTCTGCTGCTACCTCTTCTAGATCTTGTATATCTTCAGTAATCTTATCACAAGATTCTGATAACTGATTTTTATTTTTGGATTCTAATGTTCCATCTTGTATGTCTGTCTTACACCTATCCAATATACTTCATCCCTCATTTTCAAATAAAATATCATCTCTCGTATCATCGCACTCTTGTACGCTTTTTTTTGTATCTTCAT
The DNA here is from genome assembly GCA_964560855.1 of uncultured Candidatus Peribacteria bacterium. Lineage (GTDB taxonomy): Bacteria > Patescibacteriota > Gracilibacteria > Absconditabacterales > Absconditicoccaceae > CAJBLF01. Next base: position 17,221 of record CAZLLU010000014.1, read on the forward strand.
CCAAATCTCAATTCATTACTCAATATTTTTTTAGGATATCATAAGCGCCTAAAATAGGTCCTCATCTAAATGATTTGTAATCTGAATCATTTTCTATGTTATTTTTAAACCATTCATCGCCATCAATCGCTTCGGACACATCAGAAAATCCAGCTGGATTGGCAGCGTATTTTTTCGCTGCTATGGCTTTGAGAAGATCTCATTCTTTTGTTTTTAGAAATGTGGTTACTCTCATTTGTTCCCTAAAAAAGAGCTTAATTTCTTTTATACGTTCATCTGGAGAGTTTTCCATCCATGCAGCAGCTTTTTCTTCATCATTTTTACCTACAGCAAATTGCGCCCAAGAAGGTAATGCCTTAAGGAATAACGATAACGCTCCACCAGCAGCCTTTTTTATAATACTCACTATATTTGTTTTGATTTCTTCATTATTTTTTTCTATCAAATCTATTCCCACTCCTCGTTCTGACAGCATACTTCCCACATTGCTAAAGCTATTGTCCATGCAGAAAGGGACAAGTCATTTTAAAGATTTTTGTGGATCAACGTTTTGAGCAACGGTATTCATATCACCATCATCTTGCCATCATGCAGCAAGTTCTTTGGAAAATATATTTTCATATAAGCCATCTACATTTCCTCCGAATGCTTCATATTTTTCTGCATCTTTTGGATTATTTTCTACAAATTCCTCATATGATTTTAATTGATTTCAAGATTCATCACGATTATCAGTTCATTTTTTCTTTCGATCAAAGAAATCTTTTAATCATCGTTTCCCTGTTGTGATTCCATGAATCACATAATACGCTCATGTTCCTATACCTGTCCATTTAAGGAATTTACCGAACGGTCTTTGCCGGAATCCTTTTTTCTCTGTAGATTCTTCGCCTTCTTTTTTCTCTTTTTTCTTTTTTCCTAGACCAAAGAGTTTTTTGATTCCTCGGACTCCCAATGCGACGACACCGATTCATCATGCTACACGCATCACATTAGCTCAGGTGTTCGTTTTCCATTCTTCCTTGTTGGTTACTCCGTCTCGCTGTCTCTGGATCCGATTTCTATTTTTAACTTTATCATCTTCTTTATTTTCTTCCTGATTTTCCGGTGGTGTTACTTCTGAAGAAGTCGAAGGGATGGTTACGCCGACTTTGAGTATGGTAAGTTCCGTCTTGGTGGAATCCAGCGTCGAAAGCATATCCGTATACTCATTGATCTCCTTTTCGATTTTTTTGATCTCTGCTTGGGATGTCGTATCGGTTTTTCCCTCGAGTGCTTTAAGCTTAGTATTTGCTTCCTCCTTAGCGGTCTTAATCTGGTCTGCAAGTGTCTCTGCCTTGAGAAGTGCAGACTCCGCTTGAGACTTTTGGAGCACCTCGTCAGTGAGTTTTTTCGCTTCGGCCAAATCCGTGGTCACTTTCGCGACATCCGTCTGGAAGGTCTCGATGGTAGTATGCTGATCGTTCATGATCTATGGTCTAAAAACTAAAGGTCGTAAAATACAGAAATATTATACCCGCAACCGACTTTTTTTACAAAAAAAACCCTCCTGTATGAACAAGAGAGCTTGACATTCTTTATTATATAGTAGTATTAATATATTTTATCCAGAATTTCGAAGAAACGAGCGATATCCGATTCATCATTGTAAATATATCCACTCATCCT
>CAZLLU010000015.1:0-17938 GCA_964560855.1 uncultured Candidatus Peribacteria bacterium
ATCAGTCATGATCATCACGATGTCAGGGAAGGCAGGAAGCGGAAAAGGAACGGTTGCGAAGATATTGTCAGAGAAATTAGGATATGAACATATCTCTATTGGAAATATGAAAAGGGAATTGGCTACCCAGATGTGAATGACTATTTCCGAATTCAATGCTTTGTGAGAATTGCCTGAAAATAAAGAAACCTTTGATCTCAAATATGAAGACTATCAGAAAAATCTGGATGTGAATTCTGGTATTATCTTGGATAGCAGGTTGGGATTTTATTGTCAACCAAATGCATTCAAGGTCTATCTTGATGTCAGTGATGAAGAGGCAGCGAGAAGAATTTTCGGCGATAAAGAGAGAAGTTGAGATGCATATAATTCACTGCAAGCAGTTCAGGAAGCAACCCAAAAAAGGAATGCAGATGACATTCAAAGATTCAAAGAATTGTATCATATAGATCTTAGCGATAAAGCTAATTTCGATTTGGTTGTCGATACGGACGGAAAGAGTCCTCAGGAAGTGGCGGAGGAGATTATAGAGAAATTTAATGAGTTTAAAGTTTTATAGGGTTTTTTGTTATTGCTCCAAAAATTAACAAAACAATCTAGTCAGATATAATCCCAATAAATTTTGGAAAAATTTTTGTTATATATCTGATGCGGTATGAGAGTATAAAAATGCTTGTTTTTTAAAAAAAACATAAAAATTTAGTCTAGAGCGGTTATAAAATTGTATATTAGGTTATAGCAGTATGCTATGATTTAATATTTAAAGAACATTTAAATGTGAAAAGTGAAATTTTTGGCTATTGATCATGTTGTTTGTGCAGTAAAGACAGATGAGTATGATTGGACAGATAATGAACAATTATATAATGAAGCCTGTAACTATAAATTAAATGGAGATGTAGCATCTCCCTATTATTAAAAATAGGGATGGTCTCGACCATCCCCTACAGGTTTTTTTCGTTATTAGTATTTTGTAATGTAGCAAGATGGATTCCCAATCAAGTTGGGAATGACGCATTCACTGTCTTACAAATTTTCTATTATCGCTGTTTTGATATCTTCCAAATTAGTTCCTTCTTTCACCGATACTCGGACATTTCCTTTTTCAGGGAAATGTTTTTTGATTTCGGCTAATTGTATTTTATCCAAAAGATCTATTTTATTGAAGACTAAAATCCTCTTCTGCTTTGCTCCTATTTCATTTAAAATATGGTTTACGACTTCAATCCTTTCGTTGATGAACGGGTCGGAAGCGTCGATAACGTGGAGAAGTAAGTCAGATTCAATACTGTCTTCCAAGGTAGAGGAAAATGATTTGACGAGTTTGGGAGGAAGATCGCGAATAAATCCGATCGTGTCGTTGAGTAGTACTTCCTTTCCCTCTCAGGTTTCTTTATTTTTGAAAATATAGACTTTACCTACATGAGTACCGAGGGTTGCAAAGAGTTTATTTTCGGCGAGAATACCTTTTCTCGTCATAGCGTTTAAGAGCGAGGATTTTCCGGTGTTCGTGTATCCGACAATTCCTACGGTTGGCATCCCCTTTTTGATTCTCGCATCCCTATGGAGTTTGCGCATTTTTTCGTATTCTTTGAGCTCTCTTTCTATCTGGAGGACTTTTTCTTTCAAGTGCCTTTTCATCCTTTCCGTGTTGGTTTCTCCCAGACCTCTCATGGCTCCGGAACCTCCTCCTCACTGTCTTCCTAATTCTATTCCCATACCATAAATTCTCGGACCCATATGCCTGATTGCTGCCAATTCAACTTGCAGCCTCGATTCCATGCTGGTGGCGTGTTTATCGAAGATTTTCAAAATCAGATCCACTCTATCTCGGATATCTATTCAAAATGGGCGGAGTTTTTCTTGGATGTAGAAAATCTGTCTTGGTTTAAGGATATTTCCAATAATTAGTGTATTTGCTCCCAATCTTTGCATCTCAAAAATAATTTCTTCCAATTTTCCTTTCCCGACATAGGTTCTATGATCTGGTTCTTGTTTTTTCTGATATTTCTGGAGAATGACGATACCGCCGTAGGTATCTACGAGATTTTCCAATTCGCGCATTCTATCTGTCAAAATATCCATATTGGTATCTTTGGTGACGACGTCCACGAGAAATGCTTTGAGCTGTTTACCTGTCTCTTCCATAAAGAACGATAAAATGATGAAATGAATTTAGCTTAAAGTTTAAAGCCTAAAGTTTAAAGCTGTAATGTGGTTAATTAGTTGTTTTGTGTTTTTATATAGTAGTTATTGGTTTGGTAAAAGGCAAGAAGAAAAGATATAATTGAAAATTTTTTCGGGACGTGTTTTAACCTCACCTCTGTCCCCTCTCTACGAAGTGGAGAGTGGTGAAAATTTGGGAAAGTTTTCTCTCTTTTTAATTGACTTTTGTATGAAAAAATATATAAAATATAAAATATAAAATATAAAAAAAGAAATTATGAAAAAAATAAAATTTATTATTAGTGTGATACTGTTAACAGTATCATCTGTAGTTCTTTCACAGACAGAAAAAACATATCCTATTGATGTTCAAGGTAATATACCTGAAAAAAAGGTTAATACAAAAGAGGTGCAATTATGTTTTGAATCTGATGTACCAGAACTTACTGATCAGCAAGTTTCCCAACTTCAGAAAGATGGAAAAATACAAGTCAGTGAAAAAAAAATCAAAGGACGATATGAACAAGGTATTTTGTTTTATGTTCCTCGAGTAGAGGCGGATAGCTGCTTTTTAAAAGATAATATTGTATCTTATCAAGGATATTCTCAAAAGAATGAATCGAGAATGTTTAGTTGGTGGTATTTATCGATATTTTTGAGTATTTTTTTTATGATAATGATTCAAATTACCTTTTATGAATGCGTTAGTTTACGTGAGTCTTTTTATGCGTTTATATCTTTCCGTATTTATGTAGCTTTCTTTGTGTTATCATTATTATTCGCTATTGCATTTGTGTTTTTCCATGTATTTGTGTTTTTCTGTACGTTATCATTTATATTTGCTTGCGGTTGTATTCTATTTATGATTTTGTTTTTAATTATGCTTATTAACGGCATATTAAATGGCAAATTTACGAAAAAAAGATTAATCACACTAATAATTATATATTATGTGTGGATGATCGCTAATTGTATTCTTTTCTATTTGCAAATATAAATTATAGAGATCTCTCGGTTCGGGAGATCTTTTTTTTGTTGGGAAAAATTTTCTTGTGATGTGTTTTAACACCGCTAAAGAACTGGCATACTCCAATGTTTCTAATTTTTCAAGAAAAGTGGGATAGTCGAAAATATTGTGATAGTCGAAAATATCGTGAAAATAGTCAGATATGTATATATTAAAAAAAATTTCATTATGTAGTTTTGGTTGAAACTTATTCCATAAATCATATACTCATCCCACAGAACTCATTTTTTTATACTATAAATTATTTTATTCGCATGGATATTCTAAGTATTGTTCTGATCGTCGTGGCTCTTGGGCTAGGATGAGCAGTGGGGTTTTATGGCTACAAGAGAACCCTAACACAGAAGGCATTGGACTTCAAAAAGAAGATGGAAAAAGTGAAAGAAATCGAGGAAGAATTATTGGAAAATGCAAAAAAGAAGGCAGAAAAAGTATTGGAAGTGGCAGAAGAAAAAGCTCAGAAGATCGAAACCCAAAGATTAGAGAAGATGGAAGTGATCCAAAATAGGTTGCTTGCCAGAGAAGAAAAAATGGACGAAAAGCTTGAAAAATTGGAGCAAGAAAAACTCAAATTGACGGAGAAACAGAAAGAAATGGATTCAATTATCGTGGAACAGACCAATAAGATCGCTGAGATAGCAAAATTGACCAAAGAAGAGGCAAAGGAACAATTGTTCGCTCAGGTCGAAAAAGACTATCAAAAGGATATGGTCCAATTCGTTGAAAAACTCAAGACCATAACTAAGGAAGAAGCGGACAAAGAGGCTGCTCATATTGTCGCTCAGGCATTACCGAGAATTGCGGTCGAAAGTGTTGATGAATTCACTTCCAGGACTATTGATCTACCAAATGAGGATATCAAAGGTAAATTGATCGGAAGAGAAGGAAGGAATATCTGATTCTTTGAAAAGATGACCGGTGTGGAACTTATCGTTGATGATACTCCGTTGACGGTCAGACTTTCATCATTTGACAGCGAGAAGAGATATATCGCTGCTACTATGTTGCAAAAATTGATCAAGGATGGAAGAATTAATCCATTCTATATAGAGAAGACTTATAACGAGGTGGTCGCTGATCTCCAGAATATGCTTGTCCAAAAAGGAAAGGAAGCGTTGGCTATCCTCAATATCCCTATGATGAAACCAGATTTGGTAAAAATGATCGGACAATATTATCTCAGATATAGCTATGGACAGAATCTTCGGCAGCATAGTATCGAGGTTGCTAAGGTCTCTGAAGCTATCGCTACGGAATTATGATTAGATCCAGGTTTGGCTAAGAAAGCCGGACTTTTCCATGATATCGGAAAGATCGTTGCAAACACTGGTGAATCTCATGCCGCTATCGGAGCTGAAGTGCTCAAAAAGATGGGTATGGATCCTGTCATCATCAATGCCGCTGAAGCGCATCATTATGATGTGCCTATCAACCATCCAATCGCTTGGATAGTCGCAGCAGCAGATGCTATATCCGCTTCTAGACCTGGTGCGAGATTCAATACTAAAGATCTCTTCATTGAGAAAATGGGAGAATTGGAAAAACTAATCTACGATATTCCTGGTATCGATAAAGTACATATTATGCAAGCTGGAAGAGAAATTATGGTTTATGTCAATCCAAAAGAAATCTCAGATAACGATTTGGAAAAACTTTTGAAAACTATCGGAGAGAAAATTGAGGAGAAACTTGATTATCCTGGTATTATCAGGGTTACTGGAATTAGAGAGACGAAAATTATAGAATTCTTAAGATAATAAATTAATGAATAGTGAATAATTAATAATGAAGGATTTTGTTTTTGTATGAACTATTGTGGGTTTACTTTAGTATATAAGGAGATATTCATACATTATTCATTGTTAATTTTTAATTATTAATTACTTGTATGTATCCGTATATCATCTTGCGATGATCTAAATTCTATCTCACGGGGATAGGCATTATTGTCTCATTTCTCGTGTTTCTCGGTATCGCTCGGCATCTCACTAAGAGATATCATCAAAATTTCCGGAAACTGTTTTATCGGTTACCGTTCTTGATTGTGATGACCTATTTTATTGGTTCGTACGCTAATTTCATTTTTGATGTCGGTATTTTCCCTACCAATGGATCTGAGCTCGTTCAGCTCGTCTCTCCGTATGGATATAAATTCCATTTCATAGGATTGCTTATCGGAATATTTATTTCGATTTCCGTATTCCTCAAAAAAATTGTTAGGGTAGAAAACAAAAAAGTCCGATCAGATATATTATTCTTTTCTCTCACGCTTTCGCTGGTTCCATTGTGACTTTTCCTTTTGATGGGCGATAATTTTATAGGAATGCCTACGGATACGTGGTTGGGTATCAAATCCCTTCATTCCGATAGTCAGCGGAATAAGTTCTCCCTAGTCTATCCAATCTGATTATTCCTTTCTTTGGGATCGCTCTTTATTGCACTCTATATCAAGATCATCAAGAAAAAGAAATTTGGTTATGGTATGCTCGGATTCGTTATTATCTTGTTGTTTATAAGTATTATCCTTTTGCTTCAGCAATATTCTAGACATGCAGTATTCTCCTTAGGAAATATCGTCTTTGATATAAAACAATATTCAGCATGGATTGTTGCCGCTCTTTGTTATTTTATATTCAGGAGATGGCAAAAGGTCCCTGATCTTCAATAAAAACAAAAATCTTGTTTTATAGTCTCTAGCATCAAGTATATATGAAGTTATTTTTCCTCAAGGAACATAGTTTATACAAAATATTCAAAACGATAGAGAAAGTCCCCAACGGGAGGACTATCCATATTTATATCGATCCTGAACACTCTTTTTTCGATAATGAGCGGTGGGGTAAGGAAATCAAGGAACTCCTCCAGAAGAAAAATATCAATGCTCTATTTGTCACTAAGACTGAAAAATCCAAATATTTTTTCACGAGCCTTGGACTCAATGTCCTCCATCAGGAAAAACACAAAATTATCAAATATCTGAGACTTGCTTACGACTTTTTTTTCAATATCAAGAAATTCCATCTTCAGGTCTATACCAAGAAAAACTATATTTTCTATGTCGTGTTTGGCTTCGAGATTCTTTTCATCTTGGTTATCCTCTATCTTCTTTATTCATTGATTCTTCCGAGTACGTGTATCGATATCATACCGACTAGCCAGATAGAGAGTGTTATTTATAATTTCCGTTATTATCCGTTCTCTAATAGTCAATTTGAAAATGAGACGAGATATCTTTCCTTGCCATATTATACCGGCTATATCGATTATAAATACGATATGACTATCAGTACGGCGAATATCAAATATATCCAACAACCATCACAAGGTACTGTCGAAGTTATCAATAAAATCCCTAAAGATTACACGTTTATCAAAGATACGAGATTTGTTACCGATGATGGTCGTCAGTTTCAAGCACTATCTGATTTTACTGTGCCACAGGGTACTGAAGCTAATCCAGGTAAGGTAGTGATTACCCTCAAGGCTATGGAACAAGATATCAATGGTACGCTCATGGGTTCAAGGGGAAATGTTGTTGAAGGTACAAAAGTCTTTATTAAAAATATGAAAAATAGCTATTATTCCCAGAATATCTATGGCACTGTTCTCGATGGGTTTTCTGGTGGAAATCTCCAGTCCGAAGGTGTAGTCTCCGTCAAGGATATTGCTATCCTCTCTTGAAAACTTGTAGATTCCCTCTATAAACAGAAACTCAATATCATCTTCAATAACTTCAAATCACCGGATACCATGGTCCTCAATTTTGATTCATTGGTCTCTACTCAAATCAAGGATATTCAAATCAAAAATGTTCCCGGAGAAAAAACACCACTACTCAAATGATCTATTATAGCTCGTTTCAATTTCCGCTATATCAAAAAAACTGATCTTCTGGATGTCGTAGATAAATATGTTAAGCAGAGACTTTATGATAAAATGAAGGTATTTCAGTTGGATACTTCTTCTATAGTGTTCTTCAAAGATATGAAGCAGGAGACGTGAGATATCTATATCATCCCTACCAAGGTTGATATCAAACAGAGCTATGATTTTACCAAAGATATCAACAATATCCTCCCTGACATGAAAGAACGTATTACATGATTGGGTGAAGAAAAAGCTAGGGAAGTCCTCTTTTCTTATCCAGAAATTTCCTCTTTTGATATCATCATCAGACCTCCTCGGTATACAACGGTCTCCAAGCTAAAATCCAGGATAAAAGTTTCTATAGATGGTAAAACGATAAGAAAATAAAAAATCCCCTTATTCGGGGATGACGCTATAGTGTTGTTTAATAGATTGGTGGCTTGCTACAATAAAATCAGAAGGATACTAATATAGTTAATGGAGTTGTTTTGTTGACTAATGAATTTGGTCTCATTTTGTTGTTTTGAAACTATAATAGCAAAAACAATGTATATAAACTATTCATGTATGTTATGTGCAATTCAAAAAATATTTTATTAATTTTACAATAAGTATGAAAAATGCAGACAACACTCCACTTGATTACTCTGATAATAGAATCTAGGTTTGTTTTGAAATAGGCGGAAAAAGCTTTTTAACAGCGAACATTTTTTTAGAAATAATTGACTTTATCACTGAAAAAGATATTTCTGAAGAAGAAAATAGATTTAATCTATTTATCTGCAACTAGCATATTCCTGAAGTGGTAAAAATTCTTGAAAAAGAGAATATAGGTATTTACCAAATTATTAGAGTTAAATAATTTTATTTTTAAAATCCATAATTATGAAAAAATCTTATCTTTTTGTCATCATTCCTTTTTTATTAGGAATCGCATGTTCAGTTGCCTACAAAATTAATGGACAGTATGTTGCAGCTGATGGTACACTTGTTGAGTCATTTGGCTTTATACCACTTGCCTTCTTTTTCTTCTTCATCGGAATTATTGCATTAATTATCATTGTCATAAGAGCAATAATAAAGAGAAAGTAGATATTTTTTGAACTTCTTCGTTTCGCTACGACCCCGTTGCACTCTCGCTTCGTTCCTAGCTTGGGACACATAACAGCTTCTATGCAGTTCGCTCGTTGCACTTCGCTCTCCCATATTTTGCTCGTTCCTCGCAAAACATTTCATAGGAGCAAACGTTAGAGGTAATATTATTTTCTATGATGTAGTGTTTAAAATAACACAACAATTGGAGACAGTATAATATATTTTCATGTATCAAAAAACGCCCCGACGGGCGTTTTTCTTTTTACCTTTGAAATTATAATTAGAATGGTAAGTCATCTCCTTCATCTTTCTTGTTTCCTTCTGCCACTGCTCCTTTTTCCATCCTTCGTGCGGTGATGCTATTAAATCGTCTTCCTGGCTGAGTTTTGGACTCGTTTACTCTTGTATTGAGAAATACGGTAATGAGATCTCCGACCTTGACGTCTGCGAGCAATTCTGTCTTTTCTTTGAAGAAATCTACTGCCAATCCTCCTTTGAATTCTCTGTCGGTGTCTTCCTCGAGTACGATGGTCTGTTTCTCGATAGCATTAGCTCCTACCGTTTCTTTTGGTCAGATAAATTTTACGGTTCCTGTGTACTGCATGATATAATAATAACTAATAAAACAAAAATAGATGGGGTAGATCGATATAGACGGGTAGATTGATATAGACGGTTTGAATCGTGTCATCTAATCTATTTATTTTGTCTATTCCATCTTGTTTTTTGGAATTGTAAATTTTTATTTTCTTTTTTCAAGCATAACTCACACGATTCGCACTAGAACTCCTATAGATAGCATAATATCTGCAAAATTGAAGATAGGGAAGTTGAATATTCAGATGTCGATAAAATCTCTGACACCGCCCAAAAATATTCTATCGATGAGGTTTCCTGCAGTACCGGCAATCAATAATACTGTCATGATCCGATTTGTCTTTTTCGTCAAGAATAGCCGGATAAACGCTCCTATCCCTGCAAAACTGATCACGAAGACAAGGATGAGCGGCACAGGCAATGATCGGGAGATACCTTTGTTGAATGCAGCATTGAATAGGGGAAATGTCTCCAGATATCTCATATCATAAAAAAGGTATTTGGTGAGCAGATCCAAACCGACTCCTATAAGTATCCCTATGATGCATGCGATGTTATTTCTCTTCATCTTCTTTTGGTAATCTTGAGTCCGTCCTACCCTTGAATCTGATCACGATAGGCGTTCCCATAAAATCGAAATGTTTCCTGATACTATTTTCTATCCATCTTTTGAATGCAAAGTTAGCTCTGTCTTTGTGGTTTACAAATACAACAAAAGTTGGTGCATTTACATCTACTTGGGTGATGTATAATATTTTGCAGGCTTTGTTTTTTGGAAATCTTGGCGGTCTTGCAATATATTCTTTTCCGATGATATCATTTAACGGACCTGTTTCGATTCTTTTTTCCGCTTCTTTTTTCATCTTGCTGACGACGGTGAAAATTTCTTTCACGCCTTTTTTTGTCAATGCAGAGATTGGGAAGATCGGCATATATTTTGCGAAATCCATCATTGCAACTGATTTTTTGACAAGGAAATCGTTCTGTTTTTTGTCGAGGAGATCTATCTTATTTAGACAGACGATCATTGGGAGGGCCAGATTGTTTATCTCTTGGATGAGGGTCATGTCCCTATGTGAAATCCCTTCTGTTCCGTCTATTATAAATAGTATGATCGGTCTGATGAATTTTAACATTTCTAGTGTCTTGTCGTTTGCGATTTTTTCTATGCCGTGTACGCTTCCTTTTTTTCTGATGCCGGCTGTGTCATATACTTTGTATTTTTTCTTGTTCAATACAAATTCACCGGTAACGTAGTCACGCGTAGTTCCTGGTATGTTTTCGACTTTTGCCAATGGCTTGCCGATCAGGGTATTTAAGAGTGTGGATTTTCCTGCGTTCGGTTTACCGATGATAGCGAGATGGGTGAAATTCGGATCTTTCTGAGCCTGTTTCGCTGGCAATATTTCGTTTGTTTTTTCTTTCATATCTCCTGTGTTCACTATTTTGATGATCAAATCTCTCACTTCTGTAAGGTTTTTCTGCTTCTTAGCACTGATGCCTAGGACATGGTCGAAACCTAGGTTAAAATAGTCGTTCACTGCGAGATCATAATCCTTCTCTTTGTGTTTGATATCGACTTTGTTGATAATGAGGATGGTATGTTTTTTCTTGCTTTTCTTGGTGATATATCAGAAAATCTGCTGCTCTTTGGCAGTGATTCCGACACTATCATCTATAACGAATAGGATGAGATCGGATTCGTCGATGATATATTTGATAAGTGGTTGCTCTTCCGTGAAATCGTGCAAACCTGGGCTATCAAGAAAAGTGACATTGCCGATATCATCGATTTGTGTCTTGTGCTGGATAATATCTCTGGTGGTCCCTGGGATGTCCGTTACTATTGCTCTGAATTGGCCGATAAGCCTATTGAAGAGTGTGGATTTACCAACATTAGTGGAGCCGACTAAACCTATTTTCATAACAAATTAATTAATAATGAAAAATGAATAATGAATAATGATGGAATTGTCTGAATTGACTATTGTAATATAACGATAGTTTGTGTGTAGACACAACTTACATTATTCATCGTTAATTATTCATCATTCATTGAAATATTTTGTATATTATACCTTACGGAAAAGGGTTTGAAAATCAACGTAATAAAAAAGGAATCTGACATACCAGACTCCTTGATAATCATTTTTTAACTCCGCTGTGGACTGGACAGTCTTCAGCTGGTTGTGGACGTTCGTTGTGTACCGGACAACATTCACTGATGTGGTATACACCATGTATTCCATCCCATCCTTTGGGAGGAGGATTTTGGCAGTCACAACTTGTAGGACAGGTACATTCTTTGTCGGATGATACACTTTTTTCATTTTCTACTTCGATAATGGTTAGCCATACTTCTTCTATGGGGCCATCATGGTAGCAGATTCCTGTACAAAGACGATTCGCATCTTCAGTGATCAACGTTGCTGTGAAAATTTCGACTTTTGATGTGAATATATCTTTGCTGTGAATTGTGATTTTACCATCTTGGGTATATCCATTTTCTATGAACTTTACATTGATGGCAAATAATGGAAGCTCATTTACTTTGCTGGGTATTGTCATCTGTATTTGCAGAGACAAATCTTTCCCAAAAATTTGAAAGATTTTCATGTTATTATTTTTTAGTTTGTAATTAAATCTATATTTATTTTTATTTTAAAGTCAACTCTTGTCTGTCGAGATGAAATTGCTATTCAATTTGCTTTACGTATAGTGGTGCTCGCTTTATTCTCTATATCGAAATGCTTCTTCATACGCCCGTTATGCTCAAGGAAGTTTGTGATTATCTTCCTCAAAATACTCAACTTATCGTAGATTGCACACTTTGACATGGTGGACATGCTATCGCACTTTTGTCTATTGCTCAGGAGGCAAAGTTGATTGGGTTTGATATTGATGAGAACATGCTCAAAAAGGCAGAATTCAGAATTCAGAATTCAGAATGAAATATCAAAGAAAGAATGGAATATGTCCGTGGAAATTATGCGGATATCGTTTCGGTGTTGGCGTGAAGAAAGGCAGGGTATATTTTAAATGATTTATGAGTGAATCTTGAGCATTTCAAGGATATAGAGAGGGGATTTAGCATCAGAGGAGATGTTCCTTTGGATATGAGGTTCGATAGATCGCAAGCAAAATCTGCTGCAACGATTATGAATACGTATACAACTGATCAGCTTGCACATATTTTTGAGCAATATGCAGATTTTTCTTCACCAAAAGCTCTTGAACTCGCTCAGCATATCGTTAGTACCAGAAAACAAAAACCAATCGAGACTACACATGAGTTCAAAAAAATCTTGAATGATTGTGGACTTGGTGATCCAGCTTCTATCGTCATCTTTCAGGCATTGAGAATCGAGACGAACGGTGAGATGGATAATCTCCAGAAGTTCTTGTCGGATTTTCCAGAATGTCTACAATTGTCTTGAAGATGTTGTATAATTACCTATCATAGTATCGAAGATAGATTGGTCAAACAAGCTTTTCATCAGTTAGCTGAAACAGGTAAATATGTGCTTGTAAACAAGAAAGCATTGAAGCCGAATTACAAAGAAGTCGCTGTCAATAGGGCTGCTAGAAGCGCCAAGATGAGAATACTTGAGAAGATTAGTAAATAATGAAAGATGAAGAATGAAAGATGAAAAATGAAAGAATTACTGGAATCCGCTATTGTTATTTTACAATAGTTTATAATTAGACAAACACCAACATTATTCATTATTAATTTTTAATTCGTTTTGAAGTATGAGAACATTCGCGTTTATGCCAGGACAAGTAAATAAGGTATACAACGGCATCGTTAGTAAGTACAAGCGCCATGATAATGTCGTGGAACTTTTTAAGGTATCTGGAGCATTGGTGTTTCTTATTCTTTGTGGGTTTGTCTATCTGTATTTCGTGAACATGTCCTCTACTCGCGGATATTTTCTCAAGCAAGCGAACCAAGAAATGACTGCTATTAATTTCAAATATGAAATATTGAAAACAAAATTACTCGATTATAAACAGCAGAATTGGAATGCTGTTGTATCCTCTAGTTTCAAGAGGGATGTCGTCGATGTTAGTGCAGAGATCGTAAAGATCCCTAATAGTGTCCAACTCGGATTTCTTTCAACAGAAAATATAGTGAACTAAATTAAAATTTAGTTCCGGCTGCAGTCCTAGACCCACGCAGTTCTGTGGTGTAGGCTGTCGGAATAACGCTCCATTGGAATTATCTGCTGTAGCAGATTTTTTTTGATGATATATTTGTATGGCATGATCAGTAAAGGACGGTTTTTACACCGTCCTTATATTATATGTGTTATTTTTTTACATCGTACTTTAGGCTATTTCGCACTTCTCATCATCATCAACATAACATATCCTCTTACCTCATTCATACTTGGATTGTCTATTTTTTTTCATGATACCAGCATTTTTCAATGCTTCAAGATGCTGTTTATATCGCTGAGTACCTTTCTGTGCGTTATTGAGGTTACCATAAAGGAGTCTAGAAAGTACGGTACCAAATTGTGCTCTTGTTACTGTGTTTGTAGGATTAAACGTAGGAGCAGGATTGCCATTATCATCTAATCCCATGAGTCCAAGCTGACAAGCAACTGTAGCATAATATTTCATTTCATTTGATTCTTTACTCATATCTGTAAATGCACAATTAACTCAGGTATTGATTTCCTTGTCAAAGAGCGATGCAAATTCTACCATCATCTTTGCCATATGCGATCTAATAAGATTACCTTCGATATTTGCTTGTTGGATAGTAGGCATGCTAGTAATACCTGCATTATACGCTCGGAGATATGCAGTATTGAGCTCTGTAGAATATGGCGATCAAGCAATATTACCTTGTAATTCTGGTGCTCAGTGAATCTGATCGATAAGCTTATCTGTTAATGGTTCTTTAGGCTTATCAGGACAGACACCACAGATATGGTCATAATAACTAGATGAACAATCCATGTTAGCACAGACATCTTTTGATAATCATCCATCTTTTCATCACTTTCAAGAAGATATGATTTCTGTTTTTTTTCATCCGCTATAAGATAAAGAAACATCTTTTTCGCCTGTACCGATATCTATCGATAGGTTGTTTGTGGAGAGTAATGCTATTTTGTTTTCAAGTTCACGATATCATCAATTATAACTACCTGTGATAACAATCGTTCATCCACTTCATGATGGGATATCTCCAAGATCAAAGATATAAGCATTTCTTCATCCTGTACCACAATTTGGCGCTGCTGCGAGATCAGTAAATTCTCAATCAAAATTTAGAAATAGATAACGTCGATCAGTAATTGGGCCAAAATTATGCTCTCGGTTTTGGGTTATATTATCTATAAAAGCTTTTCATACACCAGAAACTTCACCAGTATATTTAAGTTCGCCAAACACCAATTGTATAAAGTTTTCATATCATCGACTTTTTGCTGCAGTGTCAAATAATGAAATATAAGGTCCTGTGCCACTATTATATAGTTCATCAAAACATGGATCTCAGAATCCTGGATAGAGTTTATCTACTCTTCATGTAGAATATACCATATTTGAAGAGATGGTGACTCCATTTATCATATCATAATATATCACATTATCAAAAGATGTACGAGATCAATTATTATAATATTGAAGATCTATGCTAAACATGTCGTCAGATAAAGAAACGATATTACCAGAGAGGGACAATTCCGTTGGAAGATATTGTATTCTCCATCCATATCCATTATTGAATTTTTGATCCAATATATCGACTAATCCATTATCGTTTTCTATGCTTTTTACATCCAGATAATTATGATCAATTGTTCCTTCTTTTACATTATATAATATATCATTATTAGGCAAATTATATAATTTATTATTTTTTAAATAAAGCTGAGTCAGTTTAGTAAGCCCAGTAAGATCAATATCGGTTAGCTGATTATTGTATAAATTAAGAGAGTTCAAATTAGTAAGTCCAGAGAGATTAATACCAGTAAACAGATTCTGTCATAAATTAAGAGATTGAAGTTGAGTAAGATCAGAAAGATCAATAGCAGTTAGTTGATTTGATGATAACTCAAGTGTTATAAGTTGAGAGAGTCCAGAAACATCGATACTGTTTAGTAGATTACCACCCAAATTAAGAGTAGTCAGTTTAGTAAGTCCAGTAAGATCAATATCGGTTAGCTGATTATTGTATAAATCAAGATATTGCAATTGAGAGAGTTCAGAGAGATCGATACTGTTTAGTAGATTACCACCCAAATTAAGAGTAGTCATATTAGTAAGATCAGAAAGATCAATATCGGTTAGCTGATTATTATTTATATAAAGCTGATTCAGATTAGTAAGTCCAGAGAGTGATGGTACTACTCCTAAGAGATTATTGTTTCCTAAAGAGATTTTGATTACATGTCAACCATCACAACTAACTCCATACCACTTGCCGCAGACAGTAGGACTGGAAAACCATTTTTCTTTCCCATCTGTTTGGTTTTTCCAATTGTCGCCCTCCGTAGTATTATACAGATTCACAAGTGTTTCACATTCCGCTACGGGTATATCGAGTGCTCAATTGTTATCCATACAGAAGGTTTCTGCTGCAGCACTAGCATGGTTACTGAGAAATGATAGTCCTCAGATAAATCATGCAAGTAATATAAAAGATTTAATAATAGCAAAAACGCCAAATGTTCATAAGCCGTACCAGTGCTTATTTTTTGATATGTGATTGGTGATTTTTTTTATTAAAGGCTGCATGTGTATATTATATTACAAGGTAAAGCTATATATTTTTTTATGCTCTTCTTTATAGAGAGAATATCTTTGTATATAAGTATATTCATAAATGTTTATTTTGTTAAATTTTCGAGAGATTTTTTATACAAAAAAATCCCCCTTGCTTGTCAGTGAGGTCTTTTTTGTGTTATTTGGGATATGCGTCTTATTCTCTTGTTTTTTTCTTTAATTTTTCTGTTATCACTATTGAAATTTTTTTGTAACATCGTTTGATGATGAGAAACAATATGATACCTCCCAAGATATATATTACTCCCATTTCCCGTCCATGCAAAAATCTTTCTAGTTGTGCTATGCTCACGCTTCCTATATATCACATTCCCACATATACCACTTTAACGATGGTTGATATGAGCGCGGAATATCATAAGAATTTGAAAATATTCATTTTTTTGATTCCTACAGACATCAGAGATGGTGCTGAAAGATATGGTGTGATCTTGACGATGAGAAAATAGAAAAATGGATATTTGGTGTAGAGCTTTTTGAGTAATTTTTTTTCCGTGAAACGTTCATGATGTCCGCGTAATCGAGTAATCTTATGTAGAAATCTTCCTATGATGTAGAGTCAGAGATCTCCTAATATATCCCCTGCAATTGTTATCAAAAAAACATACTCCAGACGGAGTAGTCCTTGTGCAGCGGCACCTCCGCTTACAAAAGATGCGATTGGACCTTCTGCGGTTGTTGTGATAAGTAGTACAAGATAGGCATGATCTTTGATGAGTGCTAGGAGTGTTTCCATAATTTCTAATACAAATAATTTTTTCTGATACTATTTGGATGCATTATATTTTTTTTCGTTGATAGGGCAGAATGAAAATGAGTGCCTTACATATCCTATCAATCCTTGGTATTTGAAAATATCCCTAAACATGGAGATATCTTTTTTTATTCCATCAAATATTCCTCGTTTTTGGCTCTTGAACGTATTTTCACCGGTGAACGGATATCGGACTATGGTCTTTTTCTGCTTTTCCATAAAGGTATTGATTGCTACTTCCAATTGATATTTTTCGAATTCCTCTTTGTAGACTTCCAGGAGATCTTTTGTTCTCAACATCCTTTGGCCTGATAGGATAAGCTCCCTATAGAAAAGCTTGATATATCGTTTGGCGTGGATACGTCTCAAAATTCCCATATCAATTTCAGAATGCTGATACATATTTTCTATCATATAGATGATTTCCTGTGTCTTGATTCCTTTGAGATCGGAATCGAACATACAGACGTATTCTGTCTTCACTTTTTTGAGTCCTTGATGTATGGCGTGCGCTTTTCCTTTGTTCTTTTTGTAGGATACGATGCGGATATTGTTTTTCTTGTGATTCTTTACAAACTTTTCTACTAGTTCCAGGCTCTTGTCTTGTGATCCGTCGTTTACCAAAATGAGCTCATCAAACTGTCTTATAGTCGAGAGCTTTTTTACTACTTCTATCACTCCTTCCTGTTCGTTGTAAAAGGGGATGATACAGGTGGATGAATTATATTTCATCTTGTCATTGACTATAAAAAATAGTATTCAGAAATATATGTATTCCTATTTCAAACACAAGTGATGTTTGTTTGACCTTATTTCTTTGTTGATTTCTTTTCTTTTTTGTCAGGAATTATTTTGTCCATAAAAAGGATGCCGTCCAGATGATCTATTTCGTGTTGAATGATGACAGCATTGAAATCTTTGTATTTCTGCTTCTGTTTCTTGCCTTTGGTATCTATATATTCTACATGAATGCCTTTATGTCTTCTGACTATACCAGTGCAGTTCGGTAATGAAATACATGCCTCTTCTCAGAGAATCGTTTCTTTGGATTTGTCGATGATCTTCGGATTGATCATGATGGTGGTTCAGAGAAGTTTATCTTTTTTTGGTTTTTTCTCTCGTTGACTGGTGGCGATGACTCTGATATTTTCTCCGACTTGCGGAGCCGCCAATCCAACTCCCTTATTTTCATACATTGCCACTAAGAGTTTATCGCAGAACTCCAAAAGCTCTTCCGTGATCTCTTCGACTTCGTCGGAAATGTGCCTAAGGATTGGGTTGTTCATTCCTGTTTGGACTCTTTTGAGGGGATTCTTCATAACTAAATGACAAAACTAAATGAGATGGAATAGATCGATATAGATGGGTTAGGGTCAATTTCTTCTGTCTTTTCCATCTATTCTATCTTCTATGTAGCGAATATTTTTGTGAATGCAATGTTTTTTCGTCGAATATAATATATAAAAAGCATAAAATGTCTAGCATGTATCTTCTCTTGAAAAAGAAGTCCAAATATCTATAAGTGTTCATTGTAACGTATTCAGCCACGTAAGAAATATCCATTTGAACTATCTGTGGAGAGATGGCAGAGTGGTTGAATGCAGCTGCCTTGAAAGCAGCCGTTCGGG
>CAZLLU010000016.1:0-17113 GCA_964560855.1 uncultured Candidatus Peribacteria bacterium
TATTCTCATGGCAAAGAAAAAATGAGGAAGAATTATTGTGGCTATGCAATGCAAGGAATGTGGAAAAACCAATTATCACACGAGCATCAACAAGACGAATACTCAGAAAATCGAGTTGAAAAAGTATTGCAAGCAAGACAAGAAAAAGACCTCTCACGTATCGAGAGAAAAATTGAAATAATCTCATTATTTCGTTTTTTTTAATTTTTTATTACCTCTATCACATGTTAGTCATCAGACTTTCCAGACATGGAAGAAAAAATTTAGCTGTTTATAGAGTCGTTCTTTCTGAACATACTAAGCCAGTAAAATTCGGATACAAGGAAGTACTCTGATCATATGATCCTGTAAAGCACACATTGAAAGTTGATACCGATGCTATCGTTGCACGAATCAAAAAATGAGCTAAGCCATCCGAGAGATTGGCAAAGATCCTTTTGAAGGAGACCAAGAACGAGCTTTTCAATAAATTCATCGAACATAAGGAGAGAAAAGGTGTAACGAAGAAAGAAGAGAAGAAATAATAGTTCTTTTATCTCGTTTTTCTCGTTAATATGAATGCTGTTTATGCTAACGCTGATTTTCAGAACGTCATCCTGACCATCTTGGCTCTGGTAGTTATTTTGGTCTTGGTCGGCTGCATCTATACGTTTATCCGCGCCATCGTACTCTTCATCTTCTCCCATAACAAAGAAGAGAATAAGAAGAAGGGATGGAATAGCATCAGATTCATGATTATAGGAGTTATCCTTACGATACTTCTCCTATTTATGGTGCCTGTCGTACTAAGATGGATGAATGTCCCTCAATACGATGTTTATACGCCTACGAATATCTTCAGCAGAGCAGGGGAATTGGTGGGTGGTCTATTCAATCTCGGCAATGTTATCAAACAAAGCCAGGAGCAGAGTGAATATCGTTGACAGCCGTACCAAAATATAGATTCTTCATCAGATTTCACTCAACCTATTATCGATAATGATGCATATAATCTCTAGGTCAAATCTATTTGAAAACCAGAGATAAATCATTACACCTTCAGTATCCAGCTTTTACCTTTTCTTCTTTGAGATGCACAAAAAATTCAATCTCGCTGAAAAGATTTCAAAGTTTACCAAGAAATTTTGAAGGTTCACCAAACATCAAAAGGTGTTTGTACTTTATCTTTGGGCTCTTGCGTTCTTCTTGGTGGTTTTACCATTGATAAAGATATCTCCGGTAAATGACGCTTCTCACTCTGTTCGATTATTCAATGGACATTTCTTCAAGAGTCTCTTGATTATCCTCGTGAGTATGGTCGTTTTGCTTAGTCGGAATATTAGCTTCAAATTCAAAAATTTCGTCATAGGATATTTCTGATTCAAGGAGAATGATTCGTTGTTCAACTTTGGATTTCTTCGGATCATCGCGACTGCTTTCCTTGGAATAGGTGATGCTATCGGTGTTGTAGGGACCAGTACTCAGACTATCAAGCTAACGTCATCATATTATTTCATCCAATTATTTCTTCTCTTAGGACTCGTGCTCACTTTGGTATCAGTCTTGAAACATGCGAAGGAAAATGCTGGTAAAACGAAGATCGTTAACGTAGTAGATGAGGATGCAATGAAAGAAATTCAGAATAAAAAATCATTCAAAGGACTCTTTGATGAAGAAGATAGTGAAGAAGATGAACAAAAAGATCGTCATATTCCTCGTCAAGAACATTTCTTCGAATAATTTTATTTTGTTTGTTTGTCCATCATGGTCAAGGTAAATGAAAAATGCATCGGCTGCGGCGTATGTGCTAGCGTAGCCAAAGAAATATTCAAGGTTGAAGGGATCCCTGCTACAGTGATTAAACAACCTGAGACTCCAGAAGAAAAAGCTGCTACAGAACAAGCTAAAGATAGCTGTCCTATGTGAGCTATTGAATTGTAATATTATTATTGTATATTAGAAATCAACAATCCATGGAAGTGAAAATCTGTACTGGATTGTTTTTTTCTTATTTCGCAAAATTGCTCTCACTTGGTCATTATTGTTGAGATCACTTGCAAAGTCAGAATATTGGCATGGACATTGGTTGCATTGTGTCGGTTGAACGACGAGAGTATCATCGAAACTGATGTTGTTACATGTTAGTTCCGGAGCTACTTCAGGACATCCATCGGTGTCGTCTATATTATTCCATGTCTCTTGTATAGTTACGCAGAGATCCTGTGCATCAGGTATGCCGTCACTGTCTGTGTCTATTGTTTCATTCCCGTTCTTCAATACCGGTGTCTCTTCTTGGGCATCTCCTATGCCGTCTTGATTGAGATCGAGTTGATCGGGATTATTATTGAATGGTGCGTTGTCGAGCGAACATACTCCTTGGTAGTGTTTGCCTAAAGTATCTTGACTGAGATTGGCGTTTGTCGCTGCAGGGTTGCTTTCATATGAACAGTTTTTGTTCTCAAAATTAATTATTCAGAGCAGGTTCATTACGCCGTCATTGTCCATGTCTGTATCGCAGATATCGGGTATGGTATCTCCGTCCAAATCACATTTATATACGTCCTTGAGATTTCCTTGTATCTTGGCATCTAAACACACATCTACTCCCTTGATTACCATCGTGGATTGATTCTTGAGGTAGATGCATTGATCGACATAGAGGCTATTTTGCGGTTTCACGGGACCGCTTTTTTGATAGGTATGCATAAGTACGCCAGGCATCTTTTCCGTTCATGGTTTCTGTTGTGTAGTTCCATCAGCGAATTCCGCTATTTGTGTGATTGGCGTCTTCATCAATTTTCCTACGATGCGTGTAGAGAAATCTATTTTTTCTCCTATGTTTGCTATGAGTTTGGATGGTATCATAAGTAATGCGTATGAAGCGAGTGTCGCTTTGTCTGTAATGTATATCGTTAATATGTTCGTCATCTTTGTTCCATCCTTGAGGTTGATTGTCTGTCTTATGACCTTTTTTCCTGGTTCTTTATATGCATATTCAGTCGTCATGGTGGTGTTGTTTATAGCCGTCCCATCACCGAAATTCCGGTCCACGGATATGACATCATTTTGATTGAGATTATATGTCTTGGTATCAAACAAAATCTTTTGGTTGATCTCACTAGTAGTTACGTTACTCCTGAGTATGGCTCATCTGCCTTCGCCTATGCCTATCGTGAAATAACTCACTCATGCTAGTTTCCCGTTTGTATATCCTTTCACCATCACGGGATGTTCTCCTGGGTCAGAGAATGTTTTTTTGATTGTCTCTGTCGCTTGCTTTTTGACTGTCGTATTCTCTTGTTCGAAAGATCGTTCTATCTCATCAAATCTTCCTGCTACGGTTGTGGAAAGTGTGCTTTCTATGTTTTTTTTCCCTCCTATAATGCTGGCTCTAGTCTGTAATGCCTGTGTTTCTTCTTCTTGTCCTCCTATGACGACGATAACTTGAGCGTTTGCCTCATTAGCAGATCACTGAGCAATCGCTTGGACATTGTACATGCCTGGCTCTGTGAATGTATGAGTGAGCGACATTCCTTCTCCTTGCGTACCGTCTCCGAAATCCCGGAGCACGTTTTGTACGTTACCTGCTGTCATCGCGCTGAATGTTGTCGTAACCGGAGCGCTTCATTCGATTTTGTCAATGACGATATATATTCCTGCATGATTACTGGCTTTTTCGCATGCATCTCCTATACTGTTTTGGTCTGTATCTGCTTGTCCGGTATTTATCGTAAAGAGACAATTATCTGTTTCTTTCGTTCGTTTGGCTACATCTATCTGGCCGTTATCATCCACAATACCTATGGGATTTTTTGCTCCGTCTCCGTCGATATCGTCATCGCAGACATCTCCTATACTGTCTTTGTCGGTGTCTTTCTGCTGAGGATTGTATGCGTTGGGACAGTTGTCTTTGGCATTTGTTCGGCCGTCGCAATCATAATCATTATTAAATGCACAATCCACTTTACCATTGAGTTTAAAAAGTGTCTCCAAAACGGTTTTACCGTCAATGTTTTTGTCAGTATTGCTCCGTATTTTCTGATCTATGTCTATGATGCTTTGATTGTATAACAAATTGAGCTCAGCAATCGGCCGGTATCATTGTCTTATTTTACCTATTTCTTTCATATTGCATTCATCGATATTGAACATGCAGTATTTTAGGTAGAGGGCTACTTCATCTTTGTCTTGCAATGCGCAGGCATTTTCGCAGCTTACGCTTCTTTCTGCTATGGCCTTTCTGTTGTCTGTTGTGAAGTTCTTTGCTTCATAGCTGTCCGCTTTAAGTCCTGTTACTCGTTTGTTTACGTCTTTCCAATTGAGGTACAGGTCTTTGGAGATATATTTTGCTAGGATATTGATTACAACCTGAATAAATTCTGCTGTCGTTGTATCTTTGGTACCGCAGAATTGTCCGCCGCAGACCGGGCTTGTCGCTTTGGGATATCCTCTCATATAAACATTATCTCCGACGTAAGCGACGCAGTAATAGTACGAAGCATTGTTGTATATGCCGCCCAAGAAGCTGATATCGTTGAAATCTTTTCATGAACTAAATACTGACCGAAAATCTTGGACGTATTTGTTGATTATATCCTGTTCGGGATTGATGCAGTCCTTGCATTCCACCATATTGAGTAATCTTGCAAGTTCGTATCTCGATATGCTGTTGTTTTTCTCTATAGTTTGTACATCCAATCACATGGTTTGCAGCTGATTGGAAAAATCCTCGTAGGTAGCGGATACCGACGTTCCAAACAATAAAATCGATGAGAGTATCAGTCAGAAATATCTTTTCATATATTTGTTTTTATTTAAAAGTGCATTTCTGATATATATATAGTATATCCAAAAAGTTTTTTTTTGCAATTAATTCAATCGGCATCGATGAATATGTACATTTTTTTTGTTTTAAATATATGTTGACTTTCTTATTATAAAAGTTATATTATCGTCTCACAAAAAAAACCGTAATAAATGGAAAAAAAACCAGTAATTTTTGGATCATCACGCATTTGTGTGCCCATGGACAATGTCCTCTCTGAGGACTATCAGGCAAAAAAAGCCAAGCGGAATTCTGATAAAGAATTCAAACAATTAATCAGGATGCACTATAATCCTAAGACAAAAAGACTTACTGTCTCTTGTATTTACAAGAGGAAGGCGGTGTTAGATCGCTTTTTGGGTAATAGTAATTATCCATAAAAGAACGAATGTCGGAGAATTCTCCGACATTTTTTTTGTTGTCAAACTATCCTTGATAACTGCTTTCAAAACAATACATTTTCCTTACTTTATCACAAGGATATCATGTTCGCAAAATACAACAATCTCAAGGATTTTATGCAAGGCAAGGACTTCTCAGGCAAGAAGCCAGCTTTTCTTGAACATTTACTGAAAAAACTTGATGAACATATCGCTAAGCAAGGGAAAGTATTACTCCTTACGTTGACTAAGAAATCTTCTGAGGAGGTAACGAATTTTTTGGTCTCCAAATGATATAAAGCTTTCTATCTGCATAGTGAAATTGCTACGATGGATCGTCGGGAAATTATTAATAAATTGAGGACGGGCGCTATCGATATCATTGTTTGAGTCAATCTTCTGAGAGAGGGTATTGATCTCCCTGAAGTTACGTTGCTTGCTATCTTGGATGCAGACAAGGAATGATTTCTTCGTTCGACAACTTCTTTGATTCAGATCATCGGACGTGCGTCAAGAAATCCTGATAGTGAAGTTGTTCTTTATTCAGACAATTTTACCGAATCTATGATCAAGGCGTTGCGAGAGACGTATCGTAGACGCAATATCCAAAAATCATTCAATAAACAACATCATATAACTCCTGAAAAAGCAGAGTCTAATGTTAAATGATTACATGTCGTAAAAACCGATGAAGTGCTTCCGCAATGATTCGATAAGCTTACGAGAGGTAAGACAAAAAGGCTCAAAAGGATGACTAAGGCAGAAAAAGAAATTATCTTGAAAGATTTGAAAAAGCAGCTGGATGAAGCCATAGCTGCTTGGAAATTCGAGGAAGCTGCAGTGATCAGAGATCAGATCAAGGAAATAAGCGGGGAATAATTATTATTCTGTAGTAAGTGTGACATTCGGATACGGTCTCTTGATACCGTATTTCTTGAATGTCTTCATGATACTTATCCTCAGTAACCTAGTGATCAATACAGCAGACTTTATCTGTGGATTGGCAAAGAAGAATGTCTTGAATTTAATACCTCAGCTGTTGAAACCGGTGATGAAGGTCGTCGTATATTCCTTTTGGATAACATGCTTATTTTTGTTGATGGTTTCGTTGAGTAACCTCTGGATCTGATCTATATTTACATGACGAGGCACGATAAGCTCTATTTCTCCTCTTATGATCGGCTCTGTCTTGTATGTCTTGATTGGCGTTTCAGCTAAAATGCTATTCGGTATGATCACTGCTCTATGATCGAATGATCTGATGATGGAATATCTGATGTTTATCTCTTCTATCGTTCCTTTCATCCTGAGATCTCAGAGGAATTCTACATAATCGCCTATCTTGAATTTCTTCGTAGTGATGAACATTATGCCTGCTACCATATTCTCTATCGTTGTTTCCATTGCAAATCCTATGCTCAATGATATACCTCACATGATGATTGCTGTATCGAAACCTATCACTTGAAATACCGCCAATATATTGAAGATCATCAGAAAGATAAAAATAATATCTCATGAAAGCTTTGAAATCTTTTTGGTATATATGTCATTTTGCAATGAATTTCTTTCTATCTTTTCCCTGATTTTTTTAATGATAGCTTTGCTTATCAGATAGATTGCGAAAAATACTCCTGTACCAAGAGCTATGTTCATCAATATGCTTTGTCGGTTCTTGATGAATGATTGTATTATATCTGGCACAATCGCCTGCCGCATATCGTCTTGATAGGAGATAAAATATTATGCCGGTGTTGCTGGCTGTATCGGTTTCTGCTGTTCTTCCTTGATCCTTTCTTGTATGTGTTCTTGGATTTTTTTCTGAGCGTCCTTGCTCTCAAAATTGATTGTCTTTGTGTCATATGGAGCCTCTATGCCTTTTTCCAACCGTGCTTCATAGATCTTCTTGGAGACTTGTGCTATGGCAACTTCGTACAATAATCCATATCCGCTATTTGGATCAAATTCGAAATATCATTTGTATTCTATATATGAATCCCATCGTTCATTTATGAATACTTTTGTGTTCTCTTTATTTTTCACAAAATCCATGCTATTTATTGCATCTTTCATAATCTCGATTGCTTGTGTAGGATCACTTTCATAATCTGCCCGTTGGAGTACTCCAAGCTTGACGACAGGTTCAGCACTATAGGTTTTTATCGGTACGGAGATTAATGTCATGTTTGGTAGCACTACTTGTCTGAGATCTATAGTCCTGATAATCGTATATCTTATCGTTATTTCTTCTATCCTTCAAAAATAGGCCTGGTCTGCCTGTACTTCCACTAGATCTCAGAGTTTGATCTCTTTGGTATACAGGATCATGATCCCCGCAATGATATTTCCTAGTATTTGCTTGAATGCAAGTCATACTCCGAACGATATTCCTCATAGGATGAGTCCGACGTTAAATCCTACCATTTCGAATCCTACAAAGAAGGAAAATATGACAAGTATATAAAAGGTTATATCGCCGATCAGTTTTCCGATTTTATCGATATGTTTATTTGTCGGATCAGCATTTTTGACGATGTTCCTTCTGACCATTCCTGAGATGAATTTGGATATCATCAACAAAAGGATGATTACGGCGATCGCTCCTATGATTTTCAGTCCATAGGAAACTATTGTACTATTCATGAAGTTTTGGAGTGCTGTAGGTTCTGGTGTTTGTTGGATATTCATGTTGATGTGCATGAAAGTAAAAAATACAGATAAATTATATTCCAGAACGCTAGTTTTTCCAAAACAACCCCCAAAAGTGTTTCAAAATACTATCCTAATGTATAAAAAAATGATATAATATGGGTTATTTGATTGCAAAGACCCTTAAATTTCTTACCATAAGCTATGCATAGATTTTTTATTTGTTTATGTATATTCATGAATTTCAAAAAAGGCGGAGCTGCCCCTTCTATCAAGAACCCTTTGTTTCCTGGCTACGAAGACGCATATATGTCCCAACAACCACCTAAGAGATCAATATCTTTACTGACGCTCTTCATCGTTATTATCCTGACGTTCGCTGCGGCGTTTTTACTTTTCAAAAATTTCGATACCATCACTAATCGATTTTCATCTTCTGAGGAATCTACCGGTTTCCAGATCGGACAAGAAGTTACTCTCTCCGGTATGCTCCAGAATGATGGTGATCTCATCATCTATACTCATACGTTGACTATGGCTGATACCGTTGTCGTAGGGCTCAAGAGCAGATCAATGGATTTAAGCATATATACTGGTATGATCGATATCCAAGGAATTATAGAAAAAGAATATAATGAGATGTTTATCGTGGAAGTGAACTTCGTTTCGTGAGCTTTGGCTGCGACATGATCCACTTGAGCTATGTTGTGATCAGGAAGCGGTATCTATATTTCTCAGGCATGAATCTATCTGCCAGCTGAATTCGGACAATCGTATACATTGCTTAATAACGGTGAGAACGGTGAATTGCGTGTCCAAAATATCGCTACCAATCAGATTATCTCTATCGCATATTTCGCTTGCAAAAAAAGCGATCCAAACAAAAATTGTGCTCAGCTTCAACAGAATATCTCAGCGAGTGCTGAAACATATCAATCCACTTCCTATGGAACAAAACTTTACAAACTTGAAGGAGTGACTTCTCGGTTTTTCTCCAACGACAATAATTATGGCTATTTCATCAATGATGTTTCTGAGCAAGAAGTGATCGCTGTAGCGAACGCTTTTATTCTGCCTAATGATACCTATGTCCAAAATACCTTGTTATCTAAGATTCAAACTCTTTGTACTGATGGTGTTACTTCACTTATGCAAGTCACTAAATCCACACTTGGTATGGATCTCAATGGTCTTGTACTCAATCTTGAATGACCTACCACTGATGGTTCTGCTACGTGTAAAGTATTTATCGATCCTTCACAAGCTGCTGGCTGAACGAAAATCAGTTATATTTCCAATACACCTACAGCATCTACTACTACGACAACAAGTACGGTCTCCAATTTGGATACTTCTGTAAAACAATTCCCTATCAATCTTGAAAAGGCATTGACGTTCACTTCAAATAGAGGATATTCTATTGTTTTCCCATCTAGTAATATTACCTACGAATCATTGAATGTAGATGAGAGCTTGGATCTTCCTGACGTACGTTGTTCTATGCAGATGGATGTTATCAAATATTCCGATAAGGCAATGCTCCATAATATGCCTGCGGTCAGTATCTATACGTGCAATATCAAAGGTACGTTGAATAATCTCGGTAATAGTATCATTCAAAAAGAATCCGCTAACGGAACAAAATTTCTTATCAGAATCAATGACGCCGCTTGGATGGATTTTGCGAACAATATTTCTATTCAATAACTATCATTTCTATTTCATATTTTTGTAAAAGAAAATCCTATTCTCATATACGATTTCTCACTATCGTTCGAAAATATTATAAACAAAAAAATCCGCTCTTCAGCGGATTTTTTATTTGCTTTGTGATTTGACTTATGCTGCAGCTTCCGCTGGAGCTGAGTGCTCAGCTATCTTTTCTTCGTAGACAGTTGGTGGATTGGCTCCAGCAATTTTATCTATCACTTGTCCGTTTTTTACAAAAAATACAACAGGGATAGAAGAGACTTGGAATGCTGCTGCGAGATCTTGATGATCTTCGACGCTCACTTTGGCAACCTTTACTTCTGGATGTTTCTCTGCTAATTGATCGATGACTGGTCATAGCATTCTGCATGGTCCACATCGTGAAGCTCGGAAATCCACTATGCAGAGTCACTTGTGCTCTACAATTTCTTTTTTGAATTGCTCTGCTGATTCGATATGCAATGTCATTTTTTTGCTTTATTACTAAATAAAAATTAATTGATTATATTATTGCGAATTGCGGATTCCAAATTTTTTTGTGCTTTAGTTAAATTCGTAATTCGAAATTCGTAATTGATGCATTGTTTAATTGTTTATTTATTTTGGAGATAGTGTTGCGCTTCGATAGCGGCCATACAACCGCTTGCTGCAGAGGTGATGGCTTGTCTGTATTTTTTGTCCGCTACATCGCCGGCCGCGAAGACTCATTCGACATTGGTTGCGGTATGAACGGGAGCATATTTCGTGATAATGTAGCCGTCATTGTCGATAGTGATCTGTCCTTCGAGAAAGTCTGTATTTGGTTTGTGTCCGATAGCATAGAATAATCCTCAGCATTCAATTATAGATTCTTCATTTGTCTGATTATTGATGACTTTGAGTCCGGTTAATTTTTCTCCGTCGCCGAGTGCTTCTACGGATTCTGTAAACCATCTGAATTCTATTCTCGGATTTGTTTTTGCTCTTTCTTGCATGATTTCAGATGCTCTGAGTACATCTCTTCTGACGAGTACGATGACTTTTGATGCAAAATGAGTCAAATGAATTGCTTCTTCCATTGCGACATCTCCTCATCCGATAACAACTAATACTTTATCTCTGAATATTGGCAACGCTCATTCGCAGATTGCACATGCGGAGATTCCTTTTTGTCGATACTCTTTTTCTCCAGCTATTCATAGGCGTTTTGCGATAGCTCCGGTAGCTATGATAACCGCATTGGCTTCATATACTTCATTTCCGCTGTAGACTTTCAGTGGCTTTGCACTGAAATCAACCTTATCTATCGTCTTGGTCTCTATCCTTGCTCCGACGTTGATTGCTTGTTCCCTCATATTCATCATGAGATCTAATCATTGGACTCCGTTAGGAAAACCAGGAAAATTTTCTACTTTTGTTGTGGTGGTCAATTGTCCTCCTGCAGCTATGCCTCCTGCCATGAATCCTTCGAATAAGAGGGGATTGAGATTTGCTCTAGCAGCATAGATGGCTGCGGTATATCCTGCTGGACCTGAACCGATGATGATGATGTTTTCCATGATAAATGATGAAATGTTAAAATGATGAAATGATAAAATGATAAAGTGTTGAATTGATGAAATGTTGAAGTGTTGAATTGATGAAATGGAATAAAAGTAAATGAGTGTGTAATTATTTCTGTTATTTTTTCAACTGTATAGAAATAATATCATTCACCAAAAAAATCAAAATATGCTATAATCTATATTATATCACAAAAAAATGACTTGTAAATGTTTTTAAAATCGTTATGTTGGTGCAAACAAAAAAATATAAGAATATGACAAAAGACATTTTAGTCGTTGTCGATAATGACGACTTCCAACAATTAATTTTTTCTGTGCTTAGAAAAAGTGAACTCACTTTTATGCCTATTTTTGCTTCTTCTTTGAAGGACGCTCGATATGTGATTCAGAAAAAAAAGTTTGATACCATTATATTGGATGATGTTATTCATGATATCGTTGATGGTGGCCTAGGGCATTCGCTGATATTGGATATCAGAAACTCAAAATCTTCAAATTGTACGATTATTATGCTTTACGAAAAACCCATCGATGTCTTTAAAGGAAAAAAAGCGGGTGCTGATGTTGCTTTAACAAAGAATGCTTTGCTTGATCCGGTGAGATTTAACGAACACTGGGAGCTTATCCCAGCTCCAGTGAAAGATTAAAAAATTAATTTAAGAAAATCTGCAGAGTTTCTGTAGATTTTTTTTTGACAATGAAAACTATTTAACTATACTTCTATTCTAAGATACAAGATGTATGATCTAAGATGTGTATGTTAGAAAAATTATTATATCAAAAAATTTTTTTATCAAATAAAAACTTGTATGAAAGTCGTCTATCCCAAAAATATCAAAAAATGATTGTTTGCAGGCATGACCTTTAGTATTGGTCCACTGACTATCAACATTGTCCAGATGTTCATCCTCGCTGTCGGTGTCGCGCTTGCATTGGCTGCATTCAATGGACTCTCTAAATCATGATCCAAAGCATTAGGGATTCTAGTCGCTATCTTGGTTGTCATTGTCTTTATCGTGTTAGCGTTTTTTAAGATATCTGAACTCTGACTTGCGGCCTATATAGCAAAACTCGTGAGAAATAATTTCTTCGACTCCAAAAAAAAATTCCAGGTCAATTACGATAAAAATAATCCCATCGATATCTCTATCCAACAAGCTAAGACCAAGGAAGAAAAACAGGTCATCGAACAGAAAGAGAATAAATTCGATAAACAGATTCTTAAGGATATAGAAAAGAAATGATTGATTTAGTTTCTCTTTTTTTCATGTAGATGTCTTTTTCAATTCATGGAATACGGATAAGTCTCGCTCTCCTCGCATTGTGCGGGCTCTTTTTCTTTTTCAATGGAAAGCCAAAATTCATACTTCCAAGCCGTTTTCTCAATCGAAAAAGACGATGGCTCCATACCGTATTGCTTGGTATCCTCGTAATTTCCGTCGTCTTGCTTCCTCTGCGTCTTGCATTTGTCAGCGATAGGCAGGTTGTCACTGAAAAAAATCTTCCGATTCAAATTATTCTTGATGTCTCGCTTTCTATGGCTGCTGAAGACCTGCAACCGAGTAGATTTGTTGCTGCCAAGGAATCTTTGATCTCTCTTGTGAAATGACTAGATGGCTATCATATTTCTTTGATTACTTTTTCATGAAAACCATTTGTCTATATTCCGTTCTCGTCTTCCTCATCAGCTATAGCTGCTAAATTGGAATCCATGAATCTTGGTGATTTTCCTCCGGTTCAGGAGTTTCTTTGAACTGCGATCGGCGATGCGCTCCTGCTTGGTGTGATCAATCTTCAGCAATTCGTTACTTATGATGAATATAAACCAGGCATCGTTATTCTGATTACGGATGGTGATTCTAATATATGATTTGATCCTTTGCAGGTGACTTCATATTATCAGAAGATGAAGATCCCTGTCTTTGTACTGGGTGTCGGACAGGAAAATTATCTCATAGGTCGTGATACGCGAAATACTGATGTAACTACGGATATCAATCTTACATTGCTTCAGGAACTCGCATCCAAGACCTGAGGCAAATTCTACAGGGTTATCGGCGATCAATCTTTTGAGGCGTTTTTCTCCCAAATTTCCCAGGATATCGTAGATCAACAACAACAGCACGTTCAAAATGTCCTTTGGGAACTCAATGATTATCTTATTTATTTGATTGCTGTTGTTCTTCTTGGGTTATTTGTTTTGAAACTTTCTCTTTTTGTTCAAGAGAAACACTAATAAAAATTTGAAAAATATACGTAATTCTATATACTTATAACGTATTTATCTTTTTGTTGGTACATATGAAAAAATTTTTGTTGAGTATAGTTATGATTTTTTCTTTGCTCCCTCTCGTCGGCTTTGCTCAAGATAAGGGTCGGGAAGGCAAATATGGGACAGATCCTATCAAAATTCTTGATTCTGTCGTTGGCGAAGCAAATGATGAATATAAGATTCAGCAGACATCATTGGATGATGCAACCTCTCAACAATGAGCGTATGCTAGCCAATATAAGATAGCTAATACCTTGGATCGATTCAGAAATAATGTCAATCCTTATCTTCAATGGACGGTATATATAGGGCTTGCTGCTGCTGTTATTTTGCTTATTTACAATGGATTCCTTATGGTTACCAATTCTATGCATAAACAATGAGATATGTCCAAAATCAAGACAAACATGATAAATATTGCTATAGGTGTTATTATTTTGACAGGATTCTATTTTATTATCAAGCTTGCGGTATCCATTATCAATGCTATTTTCGGTGGATATGGTGGAGATACGGGATTCTAAATATAAAATTTAAAATTTAAAATTTAGAAATATGCATATGATCAAGAAAGCGATACTTACATTCATATTGGCCATTGTAGGTTGATGAATCACGTTTGCTGCAGCACCTTCGTTTCAGGATAATTTTGCTGGGTATCTCACGGATGAAACTCCTGATAGATATGGAAGGGTAGAGACGGTATTCAATATTTGTATCGATAGGAATCTTACCCTTATGCAAAATATCAGAAATCTATTTTATCCTAATCCTACTGTGGTAAGTACGTGTACTACTGAACAGGGATGACAGCTTCGATGAGTTATTAGAGGAGTGGCTTTCATCGTTTTTTTCATATTTTTGGTCGTGGCATGAATCAACTTGATCCTGAATGCCAAAGAGCCTGATGGTGTAAAAAAAGCTTTAAATAGTCTCATCTATATTCTCTATGGTGCTTTTCTCGTGTTTGGTGTGACGCGGATATTGTGAACGGTCATGAATATCGGTGATGTCAAAGGTAGTGGCGAACTCGTTTCTTCTCTTCAGAATAAAATGTTTCTCCAGGTATTGTCATTTTTCAAAGTCTTGGCGTTTTTCGCAGCTATCATCATGCTTGTGGTCTCTGGTTTCAGGATGATGTCGGCTATGGACAAATCCGATAAGGTGAAGATTGCCCAGAAATGAGCTATCAATGTTATTATCTCATTGGTGTTCATCAAAATAGTAGATTATCTTTTTTATATCGCGCAGACTCCGTCGTTCTGAGCCAAAGCAGCTGACCTCATCGTTAATGTTGCCATTACGATATGATGGGCTATTGGAGGGCTTTTTGTTCTTGCCTTATTCTATGCGTGATATCTACTGATTGTTTCTTCAGGCAAGGAAGATGCACGGAAAAAAGCAAAATGAATTATTGTAAATATCTTTATCGTAGCAGCGGTGATTTTTCTCTTCCTGCTTATCGTCTACCAAATATTCAACGAATTCGCATAATTCTGCTTGATTTTCCTTTCAAAAATACTATAAGCGTCTCGTAAGCCCGAGGAGGGATGTTTTTTTTGCTCTATAAACAGAAAAAACATTTGTTGTGCTCCCGTAGTTCAATTGGATAGAACGACTCTCTCCTAAGGAGTAAACACAGGTTCGACTCCTGTCGGGGGTAATTAAAATTCAGAATTTAGAATTCAGAATTCAGAGATTACATCTGGATTTATGCTCTAGGTTCTTATTACAAGGCATTGCCGAATACGGCTAATCACTGTCGGCTTTGGTTTGAAACTTTTTATTTTTTTATTCAATTTCATTATGCCAAAGAAAACAACAAAACCAGCTGAGACTGAGTCATTCAAGCTTCATGACAATGACACTGGATCAGTAGAAGTGCAGATCGGTATTCTCACTGATGAGATCACTGAGCTTCAAACTCATCTCGCAGGACACAAGAAGGATTTTGACGCAAAGAGATCTTTGCTCAAGAAAGTTGCGAGAAGAAGAGCTTTCCTCAAGTACTTGAAATCTAAAAAGTTGTCTACGTACAACAAGATATCAAAGTCAGTAAATGTAAAAGTCTAGTTTGCTTATTTACCCTGCTATGCAGGATAAAAACGACGGGAAAATCTACTTCGTGAAATACTTGTAGATTTCCCACGTCTTATTTTATTCTTTAACGTTTTATATTACTAATGGCTACTACAACTATAACCGAGCAATTGCGCTCTGGTCAGATAGTCATTCCTGTTATCAAGGAAGGACAAAAAGTAAAAGGAACCGTCCTTAAAGTCATCGAAAACGGTATTTTGGTTGATTGCGGCAACAACGCATTCACTGGAGTTATTTTATCTAAGGAAGTGAAAGAACTCGAGAGATCAGGATATGATTTGGAACCAGGAAGAGAAATCGAACTTGAGATCGTAAATACTAATATCAGACATGAAGACGGACATTACATTGTGTCTATCACAAAATTATTGCAATACGATATATGGAAATCCATTATGAAGAAATTCGAAGCTGATGATGTGATTACTGTCATTCCTACCGAAGCAAATCTTGGAGGTCTGTTGGTCGATATGCATGGTATCAAGTGATTCGTTCCATTGTCTCAACTTGCTCCTATCCATTACCCTAGAGTAGAGGATGGAGATCAAGAGATTATCTTTGAAAAACTTTTGGATCTTATCGGAAAAGAACTCAAAGTAAGAATCATCAATATCGATGAAGATGAAAAGAGAATCGTCCTTTCAGAAAGAGAAGCATTGAAAGAAGAAAGAGAAAATATCCTCAAGGATCTTGAAGTTGGAAAGGTGTATGATGGAGTGGTCAGCGGATTATCTTCTTATGGATTATTCGTCACGATCGGAGGAACTGTCGAAGGATTGGTTCATATCTCTGAAATCACTTATGGACACGTCAACAATATTGAAAAACTCGGACACATTGGAGATAAAATCAGTGTTAAGGTTATCGGTCTTGAAAATGGAAAGATCTCATTATCAAGTAAAAAATTGAAAGACGATCCGCGGACAGCATTGCCAAAACAATACAAAGTCGGCGATATTCTCGAAGGAGAAGTCATCAGATTTGTTCCTTATGGAGTATTCGTCAGAGTGTTCCAAGATATCAACGGTTTGGTTCACTTGAGCGAGCTTTCACAAAAGTCTATCCAGAACCCTAATGAAGTGGTAAAAATTGGACAGATTGTAAAGACCAAGATCATTTTGCTTGATCCTAAGAATAGAAAGATTGGATTGAGTATGAAGGGTGTTTGAGAAGATAAAGCTTCTTCTGTTGCAGACAAGCCTTCAGAGAATGTGTCTATCAAAAAAGTTGTTACCAAGACTATAGAGGAGACTCCAGTAGCTGAATCTGAAGAAGAAGTACCAGCGAAGAAATTCGAAGGTAAGGGACTTGCAGGTGTCGTCAAGAAACTCTCTGAAGAGAAACTTGAAGACAAGGCTAAAAGGATAACTGAGAAACTTGAGAAGAATCCAGACAAAAAAGATAAGGTCGTTGAAAAGGAGAAGAAACCAGCAGCAAAGAAAACAACCAAGAAAGCTGAAGACGCAGAAGATGCAGAAATTTCAGAAAAGAAGACTGCAGCGAAGAAAACAACTAAGAAATAATATATTTCTAATATATTTCTGATAAAAGATACCGTATTCTGTCTCCCGCCATGGCGGGCAAGCCGGACTGCGGTATTTTTTTTTGTATTTGATTTTTGATATTATTTTCTTAAAATGTCAATTCAAATAAA
>CAZLLU010000017.1:0-15948 GCA_964560855.1 uncultured Candidatus Peribacteria bacterium
TTGCCTGCAGTACTCCACCACAAAAAAGGAGATGAAAAGGCAGAAAAAATCAAATTGACCGTCAAGGATATCAAGAAGATCATCTTGCCTGAAATGACATCTGATATGCTCAAGAAGCTTTTCGGTGATAATACTCAATTAAAGAATCAGGAGGATCTCATCGCATATATCACAGAATCTATCGAACATCAAAAATACGATCAGGAACTCATCAAAAAGATAGAAGAGGTGCTTACTGGTATCAGAAATAAATCTATGAAAGTCGCTATACCGCAGACCTTGGTCAATGAAGAATTGAAATCAAGGATGAAAAACTTGGAACAGAGATTGGGAGGAAAAGAGAAGATGGACGAGTATTTCAAAAATATGGGAGATGAAAAAGCAAAAGCATTCTTTGAAGACATCACAAAGGCTGCAGAAGAAAGCTTAGAAAAATTCTTCATCTTACAAAAATTCACCCAATTACTTAAATTGGATGTCGATCGAAATAATTCCGCTCATTTCGCAGTAGAACAAAAGATCTACGATGCATTGGTAAAAGGAGATACTAGCAAGACCAAAAATCCTCACACTCACTAAACTACTGATGAACAATGAATGATGAATAACCCCGGCTTACCGAGGGCAAGTGAATGATTGTTGTTGTGTCTAGTATGAACTATTGTAATGTACGATAGCCAATAAAAAAGCATTTCCATCATTATTCATTTTTAATTATTAATTATTCATTGCATTTATGTTCAGGTTTCTCCGAGATCTCATCATCTATCCATTTGATCCTCACAAAGAGACGAATAAGTTTTCTGGTTTCCTCAAGGCGTTATTTAAGGATTATCCAGCATTCCTTTGGATAAAACCAAATATCAGGAAGATACTGGCATTTCCATTCGTTATGCTTTTCTATATTTTCAAACACAAGAAACCCTTAGATCAAAAATAGAGAAACATTTTGCATCAAAGAATATCCTATAATAGACAAAAAAGTAGCTAAAAATCATAGCTACTTTTTGTTTATCTTGGCATCCGCGAAAGCGGATATTTAGTCTAATTCTACTTCTTCATAATTTTCCTTGAGATATGTTCTCGATTTTTTGAGGATAATCTTGACCTTATCAGAATCTGCAAGATCTGATTTCGCTATTTTGACTTTGGTGCTGACATAGCGATTGTATCAGAATTCCTTCAATCTTTTGAGGAATGTAGGCAATTTCAAAACACCTTCGCCAGGAAGGATATGCCCTTCACCGATTCTTGTCTTATCGGAAAGATAGATGACGGAAAGATAGGGAAGGAAATCTTTCATCTTTCTCATGAATTCTGTCTCGAAAGAATCAGAATCAAGATTAGCGACATCCAATCCTATGTAACAAAGATATTTTTTAACGATTTCGACCATATTGCTGAAGCGATATTTCGGTATAGGCAAAGCAAATATACTGGAATCCTCAGGATTGATGATAGTGAAATGAATACTCTTATTATCTTTTCTCCGTCTGAGGATATTGTCTGCGATAAAGTTGAATGCTTTGAAATTAAAAAATGTAGGAGCATTGATTGCAATGGTATCTGCACCCAATTCATAGCAGAGATCTATCGCTCTATTTATTTCCTTGTCGTTAAGATTATCTGACGTCTGGATGACTCTTACAGGAAGCTCATATTTGTCTGAGAGTTTCTTTACGTAATCAACCTTCCGTGCATCGAAATTTTTCCAGATAGCGAGATCAAGTCCATCGAAACCTGCCTCTTTGACGAGATCGAACACAAGATCCAACCCATATCCAGAAAGGGAATCTGAACTGAATAAGCATTCAGATTTTTTTATTTCTCTCTTAGGATTTCACTGAGGATCGCCTTCTTCTATATCGAAGAAAAAATCCTTCTTGATAGATCATAATGATGATTGTTCTATTGGTCTTTCTTTTTTGTTTGCCATTGCTTTGGTAAGAAACAATATAAATCGCCTACAATTATACTTTTTTTGCGGGATTTTGCAAATTTTTATGCAGGAAGAAAACTTTATGAAAAATTTATCCATTCTTCAATCAAATCTATTGAAACATATATTTGAAGGAAAATGTACAAATTTTTATGGAGTCGTTCAAAGGTCGAGCGTGAAGAGAAATCATTTATGATCTGAACCTGGAATATCCAAAACATTCAAGGTATCTATTTTGAGGGAATTCGTACTCCGAAGATGGTCGATATGAGCAAAGAAAAGAGGAAGCTCCTTTAGTTTCCAGGTAAACAGGAATGGTATGCATTTGGTGGCATTAACGAGATCACCGGAAAAAGCGGAGTCCAAAATAGGATAATTATTAGATCGCGGCGTTATATTGAAATCACCGACGACCACGATATTATGATGTTTCCTATCAGATTCATGCTGTTTGAAATTATCGACAAACGTCTGGAGCTGTTCATTTCTCATCAGAAAATGAGCATAACTATCGGGAGAACTGGTATGTACAAGATAGAAATAGAGTTCCTGTCATTTATACGGTATAGAGAAATACCCATATCTCCATGTCCCTTGAGGGAAATCATCAGCTTTGTTGGTGATAGGATATTTACTAAAGACCATGCTTCCTATGAAGGTTTTAGATCGTGTGGTATTGTTGGTGTAGGGATAGTTTTTTTCGAGAAAGGTTTTGAGATGATCATAGTGATGGTCTGCAAATTCCACGAACATAAGCATATCCGGATTAGCTTCGGAAATCGTTTGCTCGATAGCGTCATATTGTTTGTTGTCTTTGTGGATATTTGCAAACAAGATAGTCAATGCGCCGGTAGAGGATTGAGAATCAGGCGATTCAGTACTATAGAAATGATTGAATTGCCTACTCAAAATAAAGAAAAACACACAGAATATCAAAAACGATATGCCTCGGAAATAACGACGGGATTGATGAGGATATCAGGGCTTCATCTTTTTTCTGAGCTGTATGAAACTTATGAGAACAAAAAACAATGAGATGCCTACGAGATAGGGCAAAAAGCTCATCATAAGCTCGGTGATATAATATCCAGGGAAAAAAAACGGAAAGAGAAATATAAGTATAATTATAAGTATCGATGCTATCATAGAAAAAATGAAAAAGCTAAACAAGAGATAAGATACAAAAAAGAGAGAAGTATGCAAACAAAAAAAGCTATATAGAATTCTATACAGCTTTTGTCGGAATAAATTAATTTAGTCAAATATCAGGTATGATATCATGACTATTTCCTTCATGGAAGACAATGACCGAAACTATATCCTTGTTTTGGTATTCGTCATGTCTTACTTGAATCACAAGTTGCATGACTTTTTTCTCGGTATTTTGTTCTGCAAAATAGAACTTAGTCCCGGATTCAATATCATCCCCGGTTTCATTAATACTAAGAGTATCTTTCCTGATACCATGGAGACATCCCCCACATTTGTAAGCTTTCAGAACAGCTTGTGATGAGATAAGACGGATATTCTGATACTTTCTCGTAATTTCCGATGGAATTTTGATTTCGGGGAGCTGATGTTTGATTTCTTTTACCATTGATAGATATTTTTTGAGTTAATGTTTTTGTTTTAGAGTGAAACATATACTCTTTTTCTCGAAAAATACAACACTTTTTCATTTTTTATTGACTAGAGACGCTAAATCGCTACTACATAAACCAAACATCCTTCGGATGATAAAACGATAAATTCCCTACGGGCGATAAAAATGATAAATTTTATCGCGAACGCAGTGAGCTTTTTATCGTGACCCCGCAGTCCTGCGGGGGAATTTTTATCGCGAGCCAAAGGCGAGCATTTATCGATCATACA
Organism: uncultured Candidatus Peribacteria bacterium; assembly: GCA_964560855.1. Classification (GTDB taxonomy): domain Bacteria; phylum Patescibacteriota; class Gracilibacteria; order Absconditabacterales; family Absconditicoccaceae; genus CAJBLF01. The sequence goes on from CAZLLU010000017.1 coordinate 3,812, forward strand.
TGAAATTCCATATCCTCATCTTCGGATGCCAGATGAACTATGCAGATAGTGCAAGGATCAGAGCAGTACTTCAGAACTGTTGATTCTCTTATACCGAAAAAATAGAAGAAGCCGATATCGTCATCTTCGATACTTGTTCTGTAAGACAAAAAGCTGAAGATAAGATTACCGGAAAATTGAAAACACTCAGGAAAGATCAGAAAGTTCGGATCACCGGATGTATGATACAACACACCTTAAGAAATTCAAAATTCAGAATGCAGAATTCAAAATTAAATATAGGTAATTTCCTATGACCTATAGCGAGCAAAAATCCAGAAATAATATGATTGACTACAGAAGAAATAAACAATCCTTCTACCTCCCACCTTCTACCTTCTACCTTAGTCCCTATAAACAACGCTTTCAATCCCTTATTTCACAAGCTTACTCAGAAGCGAAAAAACATAGAGCTTATGCGAAGAATCGATGATACTGGATTCCTTCCATTAATGCTCAAGAAATTTTGATACAAAATAAAATATGATAAGGAGCTCATCAATGAATATGAAAAAATACTTCCTGACGGATTTCAGATATCGATGAATACTCACAAGACAACTGCTTATGTACCCATTTCCACGGGTTGCAACCAATTCTGCGCTTATTGTATCGTACCATATGCAAGAGGTTTGGAAAGATATTTTCCCGTCAAACAGATCGTCAATGAAGTAAAAATCCATCTAAAAAATTGAGCGCAAGAAATAGTTTTGCTTGGTCAGATCGTCAATAAGCATCCAGAATTCGTAAAAATAGTAAAAGAGGTTTTGAAGCTCAAATGACTGAAACGACTGAGATACACGTCACCATATCCTACCTATTATAGCAAAGAATTGTTAGCCTTACATGAAAAAGAAGAAAAACTGTGTCCACATATCCATATGCCGTTGCAGTCCGGATCAGATAATGTATTGAAAAAAATGTTTAGAGGATATACCGTCAAACAAGCGAAAGAATTTATCGACAATATCAGGAAATTGAAAAGGAATATCAGCATCACGACCGATATCATCGTAGGATTCCCATGAGAGACGGAAGCAGATTTCAAGAAGACCTTATCGCTCGTGAAATACGGAAAATTCGATATGATCTACATCGGAATCTATTCCCAGAGACCATGAACATTGGCAGCAAAACAATATCCTGACGATATTTCACGTTCGGTAAAACGGGAGAGATGGAACAGACTCAATGACGTCCTGACAGATATTTCCCTGAAAAACAACAAGAAAGAGCTCTGAACTATCAGGACCGTCCTCATCAATAAGAAAAACGAGTGATGTACTGATAATATGAAACAAATTCTCATAGACCCCAAAAAAACAGCTAAGATATGAGATTTCGCTCAGATAAAAATCACGAAAGCCGCACCTTTCAAGCTTTATGGGGAGATTATAGGATAAAAGGATTTCTCTTGCATATCCAGACCAAATTTGTATCACTATACACACAAATTACCGAATATTTTTTTGTTATTTTTGATTCTTACTTATTTATTCATGCAGTACCCGAAACACGTTGCTATTGTCCCTGACGGGAATAGAACACGAGCAAAAGCAAACGGAAAAACAGTCGCAGAAGCATACATGATATCATACGAAAGAGCAGTTGAATTGATCCAATACACATTCACCAAGACCGACGTAAAAGTGTTTACGCTCCGAGGGCTTAGTACCGAAAACGCAAAGAAAAGGCCAAAAGAGGAATATGATTTCCTTATGTCTATGTATAAAATCGTAGAGGAGGACCTCGATGAATTCATGGCAGCAAACAAGATTAACTTCAAGGTAATAGGTGATCTAAACTGAGTCACGGACGACTTTAGAGAATACTTATTAGCGAAACAAGAAAGAAATACCTACGATTCCGATAGATATTTCGTCTTCGCCATCAATTACGGAGGTAGAGATGAGATTATCAGAGGTGTACAAAAACTAGCGAAAGAAGGGAAAGATCTGACCACTGTCACGGAAGACGATATTTCCCACGCATTGGATCTCGGAAATGTTCCACCTATCGAACTTGTCATCAGAACAAAAGGAGATCAAGCACAGAGAACATCAGGATTCATGTCACGACGAATAGGATATGCAGAACTCTATTTCACTGCAAAGAAATGCCCAGAATTCGATATACCGGAATTAGAAAAAGCACTGACATGGTTCAATGAAATGGCTGACTTACGTAATTACGGGAAATAATCAACAAAATAGCTTCAGATCGTTTCAGATAGACTCAGATAGCTCCAGGTTGTTGTAATATAGCTGCAATCTGCTGCAATCTGTAGCGTTCGCCTTGGCGAACATGAGGCGATATGCGACAATCCCTTTTAGTCATTTAAGTAAAAAGAGATGAAAATCACCATCGAAACAGCTAAGCTTATGGAGATCGTTGATCTCGGATTGAGGTTTGTATCCAAAAATGCAACCTTACCGATCCTACAAAATTTCTACTTCAAAGCATCAATCGATTCACTGCTTTTGAGAGCTACCGATATGGAAAAATATATCGAGATAGAGATGCCATGTAAAGTGCTCATGGAAGGTGCTATCACTGTCAATGCAAGGATGTTTTCCGATATTATCAAGGCTATAGAAGAAAAAGAGATAGAATTGAGCGTTGATCAGAAAACACAGATCATGACTTTGAAATCAGCTAAAGATACATTCGATATCAACGGTATCGCAGCAAGCGAATATGTAGCGCTACCTGAAGTGCCAAATGAAAATACTATGGATGTCGAAACGCAATTATTTGCAGATGGTGTAGGAAAAGTAGAATACGCAGTGACCGAGAAAAATTTCAGTCCAGTACTGACAGGAGTATTATTGAAAGCGAAAGAAGATAATCTTATCTTTGTCGGAACAGATTCATTCAGATTATCAGAATTCAAAGCTCAATCAAATATAAAGGAAAGCGATTTTGCGCTTATCGTGCCAAAGATCACTATGACCGATATCCAAAAAATCTCCGAATATGCAATGAGCAACGAAACAGATAGTATCACAGTAAAATATTCAGAAAACCTGATTGCATTCCAAGTACAAGTAAAAGATATGAAAATATTGGCTACTTCATTACTCATCCAAGGAAACTTCCCTGAATATGATAGAGAGGAAATTATGCCAAGAAATTTCAATACCAAAATATTGGTAGATAAGAATCTCTGTGAAAAAGCAATCAGAAAAATCGGAATTTTGACAAGGGATATCAATAACTATATCCAGATAGAAACAACAAAAGATAGTATCATCATTTCATCAGGAAAGACAGACAAAGGAGCTGGTACGACCAATATCCCTGCTATCATCGAAGGAAATCAGGTAACATTCGGAATCAATGGAAAATATATCACCGACTTTATCAAAATCATCAAAGGAGATGAACTAGTCTTCAATGTCGTTGATAATCAGAAACCATTAATCCTTATGGATAAAGATGAAACCAACTATAGATATGTAGTCAGACCGCTTATTAATTCCTAAATAGCATATGCAAAAAAAAAGGAAAGGATTCAGTTTCCTCGAAATGCTCATTGTCATGATGATTGTGGGTATTCTATTTGTAGTTTTCAGATCAGCATTCCAAGTAAAGAACAAGGATCTTCTCTATGGAGAAGCATGCATCGAGACAATCTACGGAGAGATCAATAATTTTCTGCATGCTGCAGTGAGCAGCAAATCATTGACGGTATCATGAACGCAGATTTTCCCAGCAAGATATATCATCAGTTTCCTACCTTTGGAACAGAGAGTGACTATAGGATATGAAGAGGAGAACAGTCCATATACGCTATATAAAAATATACCTATGACAGGCAATACAATCGATTATTGTAGAGATAATGAATATAGTATAGTATTGAGTGGAGATACGTATGATATTGCGATAAACAAGGGGCTGCAGAAAAATCAAGATATGCAATTTTTCTCGATTTCCTGAGTGGGGATCGTAAGTACCGGTGAAAATATCTTGCGGCAATGTGATTTACAGCAAACGGTCTGTAAGAAGTTGGCGCGTTTCGAAACGGATACAAGAACTATTACCATCAAGAAACAGATTTGCCTGACGTTTACAGGAAACGATTGCCTTGAACGGGATAACTAAAAATTAATGAATAGTGAATAATTAATAGTGAATAATGTATGACTTGTTTTTTTTATGGAATACTATATATTCACCATAGTGAATAGGAAAAAACGTACAGTCGTTTTCCATATTTAGTTATTGTTATTCACTGATTTTGGAAAAATCCTACGACCACCCTATAGCAAATACCTTGGAGGATAACGAGCATCTCGTTTTCTACAAGATCATGGAATATGACGTTCCTCGTCATTACAGCTATTTTCTTTTTGAAAAAAAATGACGGAAGAAACAAGAAGATATTCTGAGAGGCCAAAAATTTCCGCCGGATGAAGAAAAGTACAGCCGAGACAAAAAAAACGAGTATATGGACGATTTTTTGACATACATACAGAAATATGCGTGGCTATATAGATCCATCCCATTCATTCAATCTATCTATCTCTGCAATTCCATTACCTTCAACGCAATACACAAGGATTCTGATATAGATATCTTTATCGTAACCAAAAAATGAGCTCTGCGACGCGCTAGGTTACGAAGTGTTATCATGTTTTTCCTGTTTGGACTCAAAAGGGGAGTGGTACGAGGTAAAAAGAAAAAATTCTGTCTCAGCTTCTATGTAACCAACACGCACCAGAATCTCTACAATATTATGCTTCCACAAAATGATATCTATTTCATCTATTGGTTAGCGCACCTAGTGCCTTTGTATCAGGAGACTCAAGAAAACATCTACAAGCACAATAAATGGCTAGAAAGTGCATTACCGAACTTTCCAGGCAGACATTGTATCAATATCGGTATCAATCCAGGGGAGGGAAAAAATATTTTCAAGAAAATCACTGAATTTCTCTGCGGAGGGATCTTTGGAAAGGGGTTGGAATACCTTATTCAGCTTGTCCGATTACCAATAGTTATCTACAAAACTAAACAGCTATGAGAGAGATGACGAGGGATAGTTGTCAACAAAAACATGCTCAAATTCCATATGGATATCAGGAAAAAGATCCATTTGCTCTATATGATGTACAAGAAAAAAATAGCAAGATAACTATAACAAGAAATAAGTAATATACTAGTCGAGCACTAGTATATTTTTTTATTATAGCACACAAAAAACGTATGTATTTTCTTATGATAACCATACATTAGCAGCAAGATTTTTGATAAAAAATCAACTGATAACTATTGTATATCATAATAGCCATAAATGGATTTGTTTTTTATGGTTGTATTGATACATCCATCTTTGATATAACTTTTTTTATCTCATTAACACATATACGGGTATGAAAGACATCAAGGCAGTTTTCGATATCGGAAATGATGTCATTAAATGAGTGGTCTTCGGAAATGACGACGGTAAAGAAATTATCCTCGCCAAACAAATGGAACCAACTCAGGGAATGCGCAAAGGGAAAATCCTCGATTCGGAAAATTTCATAAACACCATAAACAAAATTACGGAATCTTTCATCAAGAAACTTGGCGGAGACTTCATAGAAGAAGTATTTGTAGGAATCTCACATCCTGAGATGATCGTGAATAGAATCGTAGAACAAAAAAGGATCATGACCGAAGAAATAGGTCCTGAGGATGTTGATCATCTTTCCAGAGTCATCGCAGAAATCTCCCAAAAAAGCAATTTCGAGACCATCAAAATCGTACCTGTACATTTCTTAATCGATGAGAATAAAAGAGAAAAAGATCCTATCGGCATGAAAGGAAAAAAACTCGAGCTCATAGCAGATGTCTTTATGATACCAAAGAATATCTACAACGGAGTCATCGACGCATTCGAAAAAGTAGGATTGAACATCGTCGATATCGTGCCAAACATCATCGCAGCAAGCGAAGTCGCACTTGATTATGACCACAAAGACCTAGGAACTATATTGGTAGACATCGGCAAGAATCAGACAAGCTATGTCATCTATGAAGATGGATATCCTCTAGGATACGGAACACTTCCTATGGGAAGCGAAGATGTTACCAAAGACATCTCTATCGGTATGCAAGTCGACATCAAGGAAGCAGAAGAAATCAAGAGGACACATGGATCCGCTATCGTCAACAAGGAAAGAGTGGCTAGTGAAAGTCCTATCGATAGTTTATTCCTCGCAGACGTCATCAATGCAAGATACGAAGAGATCTTCATGAAAATAAATAATCATCTTCAAGCATTGGAAAGAGATGGTAGATTGGCCGGAGGTGTGTTGCTCATCTGAGGAGGAGCGAGGATGCCAGATCTCGATCTTCTCTCCAAAGAGGTATTCAAATTAGCTACCTTCTATGGAAAAGATAATATCTTGAATCTGGGTGATATCTCATCCAACATCCAATTCATCAACGTATTGTGAACGTATGTACGATCCAATAAATACACTGAAGGAAGAAAAGGAATTGGCATCAAGATAGATTTCAAAGGCGTTGCAGGAAAGATATGATCCTTCTTCAAAGATCTCTTCTAGACGAACGAAAAATGAATAACTAATAACGAAAAATAATGGACGTACATATTTACGAACTATCGTATATTACAATAGTCCATACTAAAATAAATTCCGACATTATTCATTATTAATTTTTAATTATTAATTCATGTAAAAAATGGTACTTCATGAAATCAATCCAGAATTTATTCCAGGAGCAAAGATCAAAGTATTAGGAGTAGGTGGTTGTGGAAACAAGGCCCTCAATAGAATGGTCACTGAAGGGTTGGAAGGCGTAGGATTCGTCGCTATCAATACTGATGCTCAGGATCTTGCCACTAACTTAGCAGAAAAAAAAGTAAATATAGGACTCAACCTTACCAAAGGACTTGGTGCTTGAGCTAACCCTGAAATAGGAAGAAAAGCTGCTGAAGAAAGCGAAGCAGAAATTAAAGCTATGCTTCAGGATACTGATATGGTATTCATTACTTGCGGTATGGGAGGATGAACAGGAACTTGAGCTGCTCCAGTCATTGCAAATATTGCAAAAGGCATGGGTATCCTCACTGTAGGTATCATCACTAAGCCATTCAGTTTCGAAGGAAATAGAAGAACTAACAATGCTGAAGAAGGACTCAAGAAAATCAAGGAAGCGGTCGATACATTGATCGTTATTCCTAATGACAAGATCTTCACCGTCATCGACAAGAAAACAACATTCAAACAAGCGTTTACTATGATAGACAAAATCTTGTACCTCGGTGTACAAGGCATCTCTGACCTTATCGTCAAGCCAGGAGACATCAATATCGATTTCGCAGATGTGAAAGCGGTAATGACAGATTCCGGAAATGCATTGCTCGGTATCGGATACGGAGCTGGCGAAAAGAGGGCAGTGGAAGCAGCAAGGAAAGCTATCGAGAATCCATTGTTGGAAGAAAACTTGGATGGAGCAAAAAGCATCATCTTCGCAGTATCAGGCGGACACGATCTGACACCTGCAGAAGTGAGAGAAGCAGCGGCGGTTGTCGAAGAAATCATTGATCCGGACGTCAATTTCTTCCGGTGAATGACTTTGGATGATAATATGGATGATGAAGTGAAAGTTACGATCATCGCTACTGGATTCGAAGAACAGAGCAAAGAAAAAATATTGAAACAACCTCAGAGAGATATCCTCGGAAGACCTGTAGGAATCTCTACTAGAAGAGAATCTGAAAGCTTTATCACCAGAGGAATCAAGAAGGATGCCGTTCAAGAACCAGCAAAAGCCGAGGTCGAAGAATCAGCAGAAGACTATGAAACTCCTGCTTTCATAAGAAGATCACTCAACAAGAAAACTGACTAAATAAAGATAGGATAGATAGAATAGATAACGCAGAATCTAACCTATCTACGTCAATCTGATCCTTCTAGATCGATCTTATAAAAAATGTCAAGTCAAATATCTACTCAAAACAGGTGAGATTTGCACAGAAAGTGATCCGGAATATAATTATTGTAGATTTATACTCTAAACAGAATCGTATGAAGTTGAAAATCTCAACACCAGCGAAAATCATCTTTCAGGGAGAAATAGAGAAAATATCAATCCCTACAGAAACAGGTAATCTCAAAGTCATGGAAGGGCATCCGCCTATGGTGACTTCAGTGAAACCTGGCATCATGAAAGTCCGACCTATGGAGAATCATATCAAAGTAGGAAACGAAATGTTTATCAGCACTTCAAAAGGAATGGTATTTATCGATGGAAAGATAGTTCGCATCGTAAGCGCTGAAGCAACATTAGCTCCTGAAGAATCAGAGAGCATATTGCTTCAGAACAAGAAAACGCTTGAAGACAAAATCAAGAGACTCAAGACGGAAGGCAGCATTGAAGAGATAGAAAAAGCATTGATCAAACTAGAAAAGATCAACGCGGATATTGAACTCAAGAAAATGCTCCAGACCGCTTAAATAAAATAACTAATTACTAATTACTAATGACCAATGACTAATAAAAATTCGTAATTGGTAATTTGTAATTAAAAGTTTGCCGAGTATATAATAAGAGATATAAAAAGGGAGAAAAAGTCCGGCCAACTCAGTCGGGTTTTTTCTTTTGTTGTTTTTATCGCTCATTTTACTATAGTCCATACAAAGACAATTCCGACATTATTCACTTGTCCTCAAATGAGGGCTATTCATTTTTAATTATTCATTAAAGTATGTATTTCGCAGTATTAGGAAAAAACATAGATATCAGCCTAGCTGAACTCAATCTCATCCAGCCTGGCAATATGAGCTATCCCAAGAAGGGGATAGTGATTTTCGATACAGAATATCCGGAGCTCTTGCCACAACTCTGATGAATCATCAAAGCCGGGAAAGCGGTCAAAGAGAAAGAGCTTCAGACCTTACTGGCAGACGTAAAAATTATCGGAATACAAAGCGAAACAAACGGCAAGCATCTCAAAAGGACCGCAGGAATCAAGAGATACAAGCTCGTCGATATCTTTCATACAGACAAAGAGATTAAGAACAAAGGCAGGGAGATTATTAACCTGGAAAACGGCCTCTACGGGATAGTAGAGCAGTACCAAGACATCGAGCTCTATGAAACCATAGATTTCAGTAAACCGGGACGCAGTATGCAAATGGGAATGATGCCTGCAAAACTAGCACATATCATGATAAATATCTGACTGACCCATGTCATGTATGACTCCCAACTCGATATAGAACATCTCACTATCTACGATCCGTTTGTAGGATCATGAACCACTGGTATGCTCGCCAATCGCTTGGGATATGATTTTATCTGATCGGACATCAAGACAAGCTATGCAGAACAAAACGCGAAACGACGGATGACGACAGAATTCGCTACGAAAGACAAAGAATTCGATATATTCACCCACGATATCAAAAATCAACTAAAGACCCCCTTGACAAAGGGGGAGGAATCCGTCGATGCGGATGGGAAAATTGGTAAAAGCATCTTGATTGTTACCGAAGGACGGCTATGACCTATCGTCAAGAAGACGACTTCTGATCAGGATATCCAGAAATTCCAAGAACGGGTGGCTGATCTCTACAAGAGCTTCCTAGACAGAATCAAGGAATTATGAGCTATAGCAGTTTTCACGATTCCACGGTATCTCGGCCAAGATAACGGCATAGAGCAGATATTAAACAGATACGCCAAGCAATTGGGGTTAAAAATCCAGTGAGTACCCGAACTTTACAAGAGAGAAGGACAACAAGTAGCTAGAAAAATAATGATTATAAAATAAATAAAAAATATGTCAATCTTTTTGCCCTGCGTGAGTAGGGTTTTTTTGTATTTCCAAGCAATTTAGACTACAATTGAAGTAAAGAAAAAAAGCATTTTATCAATTCATCATTTTAACACTTTATCATTTCATCAATTCATCATTTTAACAATTCACCATTAGATATGACACAGAAGCAATACATTCTCAAAGTGCTTGATGCACTGATAGGATATCGGCCGCTCGCGAGAGGACTCAAAATTCTCGTCGAAGGGAATGTACTAGACACCAAAACCATGGACTCACTCGTGGATATTTTTGCGAAGGCGATAGATGAGATTACCGATATGACAGCCAAGGAAAAACTTCAAAAATCCAAGGACGTTATAGAAAAAATAAAAACCATCGAATGGGAACAGCATCTTCGCGACGAAAAATCGATCGAAGAATTAGATACCATGATCAATCATATCTAATCTTTTTACTCTTTTCACTACAATATCATGGCAGAATTAGAAGTAATAAAAAATAAGGACGAAATCAAAGAAAGCGTGGTTACGGACGAACAAAAAAAAGACGTAGATACTTTTGTGCAATCGTTAGAAACTGCAAAAGATGAAAGATTATCTGATGCATTTAAGCAAGGAAAAGAGCACAAATCATACAAAGAAAAAGTGACAGAAGTATTCAACGAAAAAGGAAATGTGGTATTAAAAAGCATACAAGAAAATGTAACGAGCAACCTCGATACAATAAATCGAGATGATACACAAAATGAAAAAGCAATAAGCATCAACTCAGCATTGGATGCATTTACTAAAGATATCAATGAATACTCAAAAAAATGAGATACCACCAAGTTCCAGAATGAACTTACAATTATCGACGACATCAAAAAATCAATTACGGACAAGAAAAACGAAAAAGAAATAGACGCGAAGAAAAAAGAAAAAGAAGCGAAGAAAAAGGAAATAGTGACAAATGTATTAGCTCAACCACGAACGTCAGAGACTGCAGATAAATTTTTTGAAGCAGGGAAAAAAGAAGATTTTGAAGCAGTGATGGAATACTTCATCAGCAATGGGATAGGTAACAGCACCGACTTATTAACATATAGCAATACCGACAATCCTACACTAAAGAACCAAGTCGAAAATTTCGTAAATGGTGTAAAAGCATATCTATGAAAAGATGCGAAAACAATAAAGATCGGGAAAGCCGGCGATACATTTTGATGAAACAAAGAATTCTGAAGCAAATTTCCAAAAGGAACATTATTGATATTATATGATGACACAGATGTAGCCAAAGAAGGTAAAGAATGAGGTAAAGAAAAATATGTAACCCGAGGAACCGACGAATACGTACAAAAAATCATATCCGAAAAGGCAATACCAGAGATAAAGGACGAAAAAGGCATAATCACCGGTTATGACATATCAGCATTCAAGAATGTAAATCGAACAAGTAAAGAGAACGGTATCGAAGCATTCAATGACAATAACGGTAATTTCTGATCGTTCAAAAGATTCATGGAACAGAAGATGAAAGACGATCTTGATTATTTCGGGAATAATATGCCACAGATCATAGAACAAATCTTGGACATAAGTACGAAACAATATCTATACGAGAAGGATGAAAATGGAGAGTATACATATGATGAAAATACAAATATATATACAAAAATTAAAGAAGGTACACAAATTGAAACAAATACAAAAAAATATAAGAAAACAGAAATCACCAGTGGATTAGAGATAATGGCGCTAAAAAATGGATATGCTAACGCGCTCACAGATTTCGTTGTAGCAAACCCAAGTATAGCAAATTCAAAAACGATGGAAAATTACTGTAAACATCTAACAGAAAACAGACTCGATCTCCTATGAAAAGATATGAAAACAAGAGATGATAATTATGATAAGCTCATAAAATCATGGAATGAAACAGGTTTTCGGAAAACGCTTAAACCAGAAGAACAAAAAAGACTCATCGCCCTACAAGCGACGATAAACAACATAAAACCACCGAAATCAGCAGCAGAAGCATTGAGTCAAGGGCTAGACCAGCTGATAGACACCTTCGGTCCTATGCTTTTCAATGTCCTGAAATTTTTCGGCATCGGCAAGACTACGCTTCTCAAACGATTCCCAAGCATGGAAAAGAAAATCAACGAAATCTACAAGAAAGAATACGGATTATCTAAAGACGAGATAGATGCAGTTACAAGCCTAAGTGAAGCTATCGACGCCGATGGAAAGGAACTGGAAAAATGAGGGAAAGGTCTAGTACTCGTTACGGCAGAGCAAATCAAAAGCGC
>CAZLLU010000018.1:0-15721 GCA_964560855.1 uncultured Candidatus Peribacteria bacterium
GGCAACGAAGAGATTCATTTTTCATCCATGAGATTAAATGCCTCTTCATGAGAGATGCCTATTTTTCCAGTGATCAGCTGTCCTCTACGAATATCTCCCAAAAGGCTGAATTGATCCAATCATTCCAGATCTTGCGGTTTGAATATGGTAATGGCTTTCCCTTGATCATCAATCATGATGACACAATTGTGCGCTCTCTTGTGGATAATTCCCAACGCATCTCTGATAGTATTCGTAGCAGTGACGGTGATAGGCGTATCATAGTGAATATCAGCAGATTTGATGAAAGCAATGATTCTTTTGAGCGTTTCCAAATCCATATCCTGAGGTAAAACAGCCAATCCTCCATAACGCGCCAAGGTCTCGGCAAGCCTCTTTCAGGAAACAGCATTCATATTTGCGGCCACGATAGGGATATGTGTTCAAAAAGAAACCGTAGGCATTACGTCCATTTCCAATCTCGATTTACCCTCAAAATAGTTTTGAAACAAGAATACATCTTCATACGTAAGCTCTTCATGCTCATATAATGGATTGTTGAATTTCATAAGAAAATTTCCTAAAAAAAATAAATATTTCTGAAAACAGACTACCATTTTTCCTCGATTTTACAATATATATTCCCATCCAAAAACCATTTGACATATTATAGACAAAAAAATATAGTACAAATACATCTTTTACCTTTTACAATCTGTAAAATGAGTGAAGAGTTATATGTACGTCCCACACGAGATGAGTACTTTATGGAAGTAGCAAGGACCGTAGCCAAGAGAGCTACCTGCGATAGAGGCAGAAGCGGTTGTGTGATAGCAAAGAATAAACAGATCGTCTGCACATGATATGTCGGCTCTCCTCCAGGACTAGCGCATTGTGACGAAATAGGTCATCAATTCAAGCAAACAACGCATGAAGACGGCAAAGTGACAAATCATTGTGTCAGGACCGTGCATGCAGAACAGAACGCTATCTGTCAGGCAGCAAAGATTGGAGTTTCTGTCGATGGAGCCACCCTCTATTGTAAGATGACACCATGCAGAACCTGCGCCATGCTTATCATTAGTTCAGGAATCAAAAGAGTGGTTTGTGAAAAAAAATACCACGCAGGGGCAGAATCTGAAGCAATGTTCAAAGAAGCAGGCATTCAGCTGGAATACTTCGATGAAAGTATAGAAAAATACGAAAAACAATAAAACAGAATAAAGAAAAAGACGGACAAGAGAGAAGAGATGGAATAAGAAATTTTCCCATCCATCTGTATCGATCTATTCCGTCTTTTTTATATTATGAAGCTGATGTACCTTCCGAAGATTCCTCTGCATTCTCTCTTTCCTGGTTCATCTTTGCTCTGACAGCGAAGACGATAACAAGGATAACAAAGGCTCCGACAAGTATTCATAGGATAATCAAAACGATCTTGAGCCAGCTCGAACCACCAGAAGCGTTTTCTGATTGAATCTGTTCAGATCCTTGGACAACCTTGATATCATTATCTGGACATGCCTCACTCGCTATAGAATAGAACGCGAGGATCTTGCACATATTCGGCATAATGATAGTTTGCATATCCAATGGATCCACTTGATTGGTCTGTACTTCAGCTCATTCGGCAGCAAGATTCTTCTTGATGAGATTGATGATATCCTGAAGCACTGATTTTCTTTTGTCTTGCTGCGTAGCATTTTCTTGCGTAGTATCGGAGACGACAGACTCAAATTCTTTGAACAGTCACTCTACATCCACAGCGAGATTGGATGGTAAAATGGAGAGGATTTCAGCTTTCGCCAAATCGTAGACATTACCTCCAACAGCTGCAGCTACAGCCTTATCAGTCAATTGAGTGAAGATATCTTCGAGCTTCGTTTTCTGTTCTTCAGTGAGCTTAACATCATATGTCTCATAGAAATCCTTGACGGACACTACATTGGATTTTGTATCGACCTGATCGATGAGTCCATCTCTGAGACCGACCATCAACATCCTGAAATCAGCCAGATCACCAGTACCTCAAACATCGCCCAAACTATTGATGAAATCATTGATAGCCATATAGATAAACTTGGTCTCAGCATCAAGATTTGCCTCGAAATCAAGGAACGAAACAGTGAAATCCTTGGAAACTTGAGTCGTATCTGTTTTGGTATAATAGATTCTTCCTATGATGGATTCATGTTTCGGTTCATATGCCTTGAGATAGAGCTCGTTACAGAGGAAGTCTTTGTCATTCTCTTTGGTGGTATCACCGTTGCTATCAAATGAGATATCTGTATCGACATAACAAGTTCCTTTGGAATCATCATACTTGATATAGAATAATATGCTATTACCGAGGTTCTTACCTACAAAGAAATCGACAGCCCCATTGGTGATGGAAACAGCAGGAATAGAAAGGATATGGAAGTCTCACATATTTTTTTCTCCAGTTGTCATAGTAAGCGTCCATCTCTTGTTTGCTATATTTGCATATTTATCAGTGACCTCCATAGAGATGAAATACTTGCCATAATCAGGATAATTGAACGTAAACGCATCGCCTGTCGTAGAAGTATATGTCGCATCTTTCTTGCATTCGGTCATACTGAAACAGATCGTCTTTTTAGCAATCTCGCCAAGACTTACATCCCTAAAGATAGCAAGTTTATCGAAAGTATCTGACAAGAGCATAGGCTTGAGTCCGCTTTTGACAACGATAGAACCTCAGACACCAATACCTTTGTATCATCTATACAATACAGCAGCTCTCGGTCTATATCAGAATTCATTTGGATCAGTATAGATATGGGTAACGCGATCAGATTTTGTAGTCATATCCCATGTTCCATCACCATCGAAATCGTATTGGATAGTCCTCTCTCTAATAAAGTCAGGTCTATCAGAGATGATTTTGGAAACAACATCAAAGGTCACTTCATCACCAATTTCTGTACTTGCGACATCTGATTTCAAAGTTACCAAAGGGATATCTGGTCTGCTGACATCTGGTGGGAAAAATACTAAAGGACCGTTACCTATGATATCCTGATTATCCTGACTACCTTCATCGTTATCATACATGGTCACCCCGAACATAAATTCACCAGGGACTCTTGGAAGAGAGAAGAAAGCATACGGGATATTTCCTGGAGTGATTTTGGTCTCCAATGGTCTATTCGGATCATCCTTGTAATAATAATACCGCTTGAAGTAAGAGATGAAACCATCTGAATCTATAGGATTGGTAGCACTGACTTTCACGATCAATGGATCAAAGGTATCATTGAAGATATCTTTTGCATTATTTTCTGAAAATCCGATACCAACTTCATTTCCATATTGAGGAAAGAAGAGCACAACATTATCAAGTTTCGGTAAAGCATTGACGACCTTGAAATAGATTCTGGTTTTGTCACTCTTGGAAATAGTGGTATCTTCTGCCGTCAAATCGATATACATACATCAGAGTTCATTGAATTTATATTTGAATGTGGATTGTTTGTAGATCTCGCCGTTCTGAGGCTGGAAGAAGAATTGCATTCAGAGTTTCTCTCCCTTGGTATTGACTGACAAAGAAGGATCAACTGTGAATTCAGCATATCTATCTATCCTATATGCAGGAACGGTACCGCCACTTCATTCGATATCAGGGCATTCATCACTTTGAGTCTGGATATTCGAGGTTTTATCTGTGACCGTAAATGCAGCTACCGGATAAGTCTTTTCTCCTACAAACACATTTTTGCTCACTTCATTTTCCATACCATCGACACCAGAAACCTTGAGGACAACTTTGTAGACACCTGCTTTGGTATAGGTATGCGCTATCCTATCGCTTTGGATGGTTCTGGTATCCTTGTCAGCAAAATCCCACTGATAATTGACAATAGACTGATTGGTTTTTACTACGAAATTCATCGGATTACCTCGAGGAGTAGCAATAGGAACAATAAATATCTCAGGTCTCAAGGTTGATTTCACTTCTATATCTTTTTGGAGCTCTGCAATCTTACCATAGCTATCTCTTGCCGTGAGTTTGATAGTATGAGTGCCTACAGAATCAAACTGTACTCTGACTTTTTCATTGTTAGCTTCAGTATTGACGATCTTGGCTGCAGTAGGATCGGAAAATGACCATTCATACGAAAGCGTATCGTAGCCATTCGTCATATCGACGTCTGAGCTTACAGAAGCGTCCAGGATGAACTCTGAAGGATTTTTCCATGCATTGCTTGGTGTGATAGTGAATTGAGGAATAGGATCCGTCGACTCTACATAAACAGAGAGCGAATCAGTATTGGTCTGGCCAAGCTCGTCCTCTACCGTCAATTTCACAGTATAGACACCAGGTTTCTTGAATTGCTGTTTAATGGATTTGCCTTGAAATGTATCTGTCTTATCACCATTTTCATCGAAGATTTCCCGTGTAAAGAGCTTGAGACTGGAGACAATGGAATATGAAGGAGTAGAATCGAACGCGAACGTCATGGAAGTATTTCCTTGTTCAGGCTGCTGTTTGATGATAGCGACTGGATCGGAAACAAGAACATAATATGTTTCAGTAAGTTTATTCGCTTCATTGTCTACCGTAGTCATATCGAGTTTATATTCACCCTGACCAGGCAAGACAAGCCTCATTACGCCAGGCTTTCCGTCACCGTCCTTGACATAGGAGAACCCATCTTTGGAAGAGACCGTCCGAATATGTGAAAGGATCTGTCTACCTCACATCGGCAAAGTTGCAGAGCCATCGAAGACAACGCCTTGTTCTGCTTCTTGGATACCGATCTTGACCTTATCAGATTTGGTAAGTTTCTGTCCGTTAGCATAGACGACGATATTCGCAGTCTTCGGAGTTACGTCGATAGAAATAGTTTTTTCTCAATCGAAGATACCGTTCGTAGCTTGATTGGAACTTCTGACCGTCAAATGCACCTGATAATTTCCAGGATCATCGAATGTGGTATTGACGACTGGTCCGACACCGATAGTCGTATCATTGCCGTCTATATCCCTATAATATCGGTAGTAGTTTTTGCTTGGTATAGTATCATTGGATGGATCTACGCTCGATCTCGCATCAAAAGTTACCGTCAATGGTGCAGGACCTCATTGCGGAGAGACTTTTGCGTTGGCGATGACCGTATATTTGGAATTCACTTTTTTGACGATATCGCTGAATGGCTTGTAGCAGTTCGTCATGAACGAAGCAATCCTCGACTGATAATCCGTACTAGTATAAGTTATCAGTCATTGAGTGATATCGAGACATTGCTGATAGGTTACCTTAAATCAAAAATCCTGAGGAAATTTTGGAAACACCACCTGGAAACTCGAGTTGAGCTCAGAGAATTTTGCCTGAGGGACCTGAGAGCCGATTTTGGATGCAGCCTCTATCTCCACAAACAGCGTAAGGATCTTGTTGTAATCTGCCTGGATCTGATAGTTTGCAATATAGTCGTTGGGGATACTTGCGCTAATCTTCCCGATAAACAGGATAGCTCATAGCGAACATACCATCAACATCACCTTGAAAATAGTCTTGGAAAACAACGATTTCATAAACATAGATAAGGGATAAATTCAACACATACAAACATAATGAAATCCGGAAAATGGAGCCAAATTTTGGCATATAAAACGATTATAGTGATTTTTGGGGCGTTTGCAAAAAAAAATGCAGGTGAAATAGGATTTGAAAATCAAAAAGAAATACATACAGTAGGGCAACTTTTATCCTTTACGATAAGGATTATGAAAAAATTTATTTCACTATCTATTTTATCATTAATCAGTGTAGCACTCATGGGATGCGCAAAAGAAACAATTGTAGAAAACGGCAACACCGTTACCGTAGATTACGTAGGTAAACTCCAAGACGGAACAGTATTCGATACGAGCATAGAGAGCGTCGCAAAAGAGAGCGGCAAATATATGACAGGAAGAAATTATGAAGAAGGATTGACCTTCACTGCAGGTGCAGGACAAATGATCGCAGGATTCGATCAAGGCGTAATCGACATGAAAGTCGGCGAAACCAAAACCGTAACTATCGAGCCAAAAGACGCATATGGTGAACGGGATGAAGCGAAATTGTTGACCATGAAAAAGGATCAGATCCCTGATGGCGACCAATATGAAGTAGGCATGCAAGTTATGTCACAGAACGGACAAATATTCAAAGTCTATGAAGTAAAAAAAGATGAAATTGTATTCGACACCAATCATGAATTAGCAGGCAAGACTTTGATCTTCGATATCACCGTCAAAAATATAGAGAAATAATACACAATCATATAAAAAAGGATCCAAACAAAAGAATATGCTATGATATTTTATTTTTTTTCGTACCACAGAAAAATGATTTCCAGGGACAAGCCGGAGCATTTCATTCCAAAATTCGAGGTAGTAAGCTGTTTTGTGGAATACAATGATGAGATATTGCTCCTGCTCAGACAAGACTATAAACCAGAAGGAAATACGTATGGTGTTCCCGCAGGGAAAATAGATGAAGGAGAAACACCTGATAAAGCCATGAAAAGAGAAGGATGAGAAGAAACGCAAATTGATCTCAGTGACGCAGAATATTTCGATACATTGTTCGTGACCTATCCCGACTATCAATTCATCTATCATATGTATTCCAAGAGATTCGCCGAAAAGCCTAACGTAACAATCAACGAAAAAGAGCACAAAAATTACACGCGAAAAACGCCACAAGAAGCACTAAAAATGGATCTTATAAGAGACCTCGATGAATGCATCAAGCTCTTCTACGACATCAAATAGAAATCAAACTAGGAACAATAAGCATAAAAAAAAACGAGACTAACCCGTCTCATTTTTTTATTGATGCGTATATTCAAGTATTCAAGCCAACCCTATCATCGCAGCATTATCAGTAGAATAAACCTTTTTCATCGGTCTAATAAATGTTCAATGTTCAATTTTCAATTTTCAATATTCGTTTAAATATTCTCGCAATCTATCATTGCACGATACTCCACCAGCGAGTCATAACGTTTTTGCATTGAATGCGATACCTGCACGGACTAATTTCTTAATCATCACTTCGACAACAGCTTCCTGAAATTCATATGCAATATCACAGACAAGGCTCTCTGGAACTTGCAATTTTCCATCTTCCAATCTTTCAATTTTTCCCTCTTCTTCCAATTTTTTCAAAAGGATAGAAACCTGAGATTTCATTCACGAAAAACTGAATTCGAAATTTTCCTTGGAAAGAAAGATACGCTTGAACTCAACGTCGCTATTTGGTTTTCACTGCAAAGCTTTTTCGAAAATCCGTTGTCCTCACGGATACGGCCCGCCAAGCATCCTCGCGACTTTATCGAAGCACTCCCCCGCCGCATCATCCAACGTGTATCAAATTTTTGCAATCCTATATCCTCAGAACGAATGAAAGTCAATTCATGGATTATCTTCACTTCACTGCGGCTTCAAGCTTCAAGCTTCAGGCTTCAAGCTGTCTACGTAGTAGATATCATTATGTCAGCCACTCGCAGTAAGCACGACAAGCGGGAATTGGATATCAGAAGTCTTTCTTTCTAATAATAAGGAAAAAAGATGTCCGTAGATATGGTTGACCTGCACCAGCGGTTTAGTGAAATATGCAGAAAAGAGTGATGCTACAGCTTTTCCTACGACTAACGAACCAGGAAGTCAGGGATGGGTCGTCACGCTGATGAAATCGACATCCTTGATCTTATCCAATCCAATATTTTTGATAACCTCCATGATCTTTTCGGAATGGAGTCTCGAAGCGATTTCCGGCACCACACCTCCATATTGTTGATGATCTGCAATCTGCGAATACGCCAATAAGGAATCAACGAAAAAAGTATTTCCGTCAAAGCGAACAATCCCTACGGAAGTATCATCACAACTAGTCTCTATAGCTAATGTCTGTATCATAAAAAAAGAGAGAATATTAAAGCGAAGTATCTACAGCAGCTTCTTCCACGGTCAATCCTTTCGCGATCTTTTTGATCGGACGAAGAGCTACATATATTACAAAAAGATTAAGCAGAATAGCTACGACAAAGAATCGTAAGATATTGATTTCCCAGAAATGCATAATTGTATATCCTACAGCGGACATACCAGCCAAAATCAGGGCAAATTGCCATAAGATTTTCAAAGAGAATATCGGTTGTACTTTTTTTTGTTTTCCTATTCGGATAGCACCAATCATAAATATAAATTCTATAGCAAGCTGAGTGATAGTTCATCCAAGCAATCAATATCTTGGTATCATCCAGACTCACAAAGGTATACCGACCAATACTCACGCCAAATTTATAGGGAGAAGGACATTTTGTTTATCCACAGAGACAAACAGATAATTATATACTTGTTTGACGAAACTTCGTAAAAGCACTATTCACAAGAAAGGAAGCGCTTGATTGGATCATCGTGTAGCCCGAGAAGCGAACGTTCACAAGAAAGCTTTTCCAGAGACCACGAGGATGATTTGATCAGCAAAAAGCCAGAAATTAACAGCAATCATTCATCAAATAAAAATCATAAGCAAGAGAAGATTACCGATGCTTTTACGTTTATCTAATAATGAATAGCCTGATATTTTATGAAGCAGAGAGTTTCCTAGTGCTGAAGGAATGATCAAAAGGACCTCTATCAACGAAAGAGAAAGCGCTCGGAAACCGGAATAATCATGACCTCACGACGTAGGGAAGAACCAACCGAGGAACAAGAGCACAATCAAAGTATGAAAACTACTGAGATAATACGACACACCATATTGTCGGTTACGCTTGATGATATCTTTGGTAAATTTTCGATCGAACTTGACCTTGAGCTTGAGCAGTTTGTTTGCACTGAGATGTATCTGTACGTTCTGTCCGATAGAACTCGCAACGACGGAAAACATAATACAACAGAAAGCAACGATAGAAACTGTTGTCCCATCGAATGTCATATCCTTGAAAATAAAGAATACAGCAGGGATCAGGATAGCTATCTGAGAAAGCCTAGCAACAATCAAAGATCGGCTCAATTTTTCCATTTTCCAAAAAATCTGAAGCGGTAGCTGCTGAATACCAGCATACATAAAGCTCGCAGAAAAGATCATACCGAACGGCAATCATCGGACAAGATATGGATTCGACGTATACGCAGGAAGCAAATATGCTACCACAATCGCCAGAATGTATACTACAGACATAATGATCAATCTCGTACCGACGAATTTCCCATATTCAGACTTCAGCTCCTTATGCTCAGGATCTTTATTTTGATCCTTGATAGCTCATAAACGTTTGACCGCCAAGACATACAATCACAGATCAGCCAACGCAGTCCAGATAGCAAAATATTTTAAAATCGTAGAATAATCTCCATACCTCAACGGTCAGAGATATGGCGTCATAATCTTGATAGTTACGAATCAGAAAAGTGCGCTGATAATTCTTCCTATCAGCTGCCATACTGCATCTTTGATGACTAATCTATGTGAAGATACCATAAACGGAATTCAGAATGTAAAATGCAGAATTCAGAAAAAATAAATTAAGCTTCCATATTAATTTTTGTGTTTTTTATAATAACAACGAGAATTTTAATTATTTCTTCACATTCTTTTTGAAGTTCTTTATTATATTCATCAAATCATTGTTCAAGTAATTTTAACCAAAATATTGTTTCTCTACTCTCTTTAAGCGCTATATTCATTTTGTTTATAAAATCTTTTTTACTACTACTAGATTGAGCTTCGGAAACATTTGCTCAAATACTTGTTCATGATCTAAACAGTTGTGAAACAATTTCATAATATTTTTTTTCTTTCAGAGAGGCTTGATATTTACTTATTTTTACAGCAAAATTAAATGTTCTGTCGGAGATTTTCTGATTCATTATATATCATTTAGAAATAAATTTTTCTGCATTCTGAATTCAGAATTCTGCATTCTTTTACAGTTTTATTCTCCTAGTAAACTTTTCTATTGTAGACTGATTATAATCACCCAACAATGGAAGATACGTATCAAGTTGAGTAAGAAACGTTTGAATATGTTCCAGCGTATCATCAAACGTATAGATCATATGCGTTTTTGGAGTGATCAAGACGATATTTTTGATTTTCTGCGTCTTGGGATAAATCTCTATAACATAGCCAGTGAACGTATTTCGAGGATATACTTTGCTTCAGATAAGAAGCTGAGTATCCTTGATAGTCATCTTAACGACCTGATTATTGATGGTTGAATAGTAGAAATATCATCCTAGAAGGAAAAAAATCAGAACTGCTCCGACAATATTGTTATTGAGAATCGAAAGCAGGGATACACTCGCAACGATGACAGCGAACGCCAAATATCGAAGTTTCCCTCTCGAAAACTTTTCTCCATTATAAACGAGAACGCTCATCACACTACGATAAACGGATAAAATAACTCAAAAATATATATTCAATACACACCAATTTGCAAGACAGACCTTAACTAAGAATCTTATCGATATCATCCCAAGATAATTCTTCCAATCTCTTTTTCTGCAATATTTCAGGAATATCAAAACCTATATCTGACTTTTTCTTGATCATCGTTTGGATTGCTCCCAACGTCTTTCTACTGAACGGCGCAAACAATTCGAGAAACTCGATTAATTTATCAAAATCAATTGTTAATTGTTCACTCTTAGTTGTTAGTTGAATTAAGCAACTCTTCACTTTCGGAGCGGGTTTGAAACATTTGGCGGGAACGCCTTTCAGATACGTGACGTCATAAGCATAATTGAGTAATCGCCGTAAATATGATTTTTTCTTAGCATCGTTTTTCAGCTTCTGCCCTACTTCATCTTGGACCATAAATATTCATCAAGCGAAATCTTGCTGTCCATATCAAAAGAATTTCCTGAGAATCGGAGAGGTGATATAATAGGGAAGATTACCGACAATCAACGTCTGTGAAGAATGTAATTTTTTGTCAGAAAGTAATTTTTCCACATCCACCTCCAAAACATCACCTTCAATGAATTCTCAGTTTTCCATTTTCAATTGTCAATTTTCATGGAAGGTAGGATCTTTATCTATCACAAAAAAATTATCAGAAATATGCTGAATCAATTTCGTGATCGCTCACTTTCCAGGGCCTATCTCGATCAACGCCTCACATCATCATTTATCATACAGAGAAAATACTTTATCAGCGATATAGCTCCTGACTTTGGCATCTATAAGAAAGTTCTGTCATAAGTATGTTCACATAAATACTAGAGTATACATTTTGCACCCGGGTGCAATAACAAGAGATTGACTTTCAAGATAAAATACATATTATAATAAAAAACAAATACAAAACAAAAAAAACATATGAACTTAGAAAGTATTATTACGCCCCAGGATTTTCCACAAGAGTTGGGTATAACGCCCCAGGATTTTCTTAAAAATTTCAGTGAACTTCCACTGAACGAAGTAATAAATATCCATTTACTTCATGGGAAAAACCAAAAAGCAAAAATTATGGAAGTAAGTAAAGAGAATGATTGTATACAATTGTACCTTTTTGGATCATTAACTGAAGGGAAATCATGGGCAGAAAGCAGAAACACAAGAAAAAAGGTATCGAATAAAGAATTCGAAATGCTGATAGAAAATATAAAATCAGCAGGATGGGACATAGAGGCTAAAAAAAACAAGTACATTCTCCATTTTTAATGGAGCAAAAAACGTCGGGAGTATTCCCCGACGCATTTTTTTATTAAAGAAAAAAACGCCATCAGACGTTTTTTTCATACATATATACTAAAGATTATGATCGGAAAGAATTATTTTTGACCATAAGCAATGCGTTTTCGTCCAATCTTCTGGCTTGCAAAAACAAGCAATACAAGAAAAATAATCATAACGGGACAAAAAGTAAATTCAAATATGAGGATCGTGAGAAAGAAAGCCCAGCAACAGATGCTTTGGATGGTACATAAGCTGAAGCCGCTGCAGGTTCTTCATCAAGAAGTGGTACAGAAGTTATGTTATTAGGTTGATTATGTGACACTAAAGAAGCAAAAGCAGCAGAAAGATCTGAAGATGCTATTGTCTCAGTATCTTGCACAGATTCTTCAACAGAAAAAGCTGCGATATCTGATACAGATGCTGTACAACTACGATCATAATAGCTATCAGAAGCATCTCATGCAGGACAAAAATCTTTGATCAAAGATCATCCACCTCAAATAGATCATCAACCAATGAATCAAACAATTCAAACATTTACATCATCTGGAATTCAAGGAATTTCTGAATTTTCATCATCTTCTGTAGTTCAATCTTTTTCCATGTCTTCTGTATTTTCATTATTTTCAGGTGTTCATGTTTCTTCAATATCTTCTTCTACTCAAGTATCTTCAGAACTTAAAATCTCTTCATTAGTCCCATTATTTCCATTGCCTCCATTAGTTCCATTGTTCCCGTTATTTCAGTTTCCATTATTTCAATTTCAGTTACCATTGTCTAAATCGTTTTCATTGTTCTCATTATTTAAATAATCCACATTATTCTGATTATTTCAATTATTCTGATTATTTCCATTGTTTCAATTTCAATTTTCATTATCTCAATCATTTTCACTGTTCTCATTGTTTAAATGATCCGCATTGTTCTCATTGTCTTCATTATTTTTATTGTCTCAATTGTTCTCGTTATTTTCATTATCTCATTCTCCATAACCTCCATAACCTTCATTACCTCCGTTTCATTGTCAATTATGATCTCCATTATTTCAGTTATTTCAATTTCCATTGTTTCAGTTTCCATTGTTTTGATTATTTTCATTGTTTTGATTATTTCCATTGTTTCCATTATTTTGATTATTTCCGTTGTTTCCATTATTTCAATTATTTCAATTATTTCCATTATTCTGATTATTTCCATTGTCCTGATTATTTCCATTGTCCTGATTATTTCCATTGTTCTGATTATTTCCATTGTTTCAATTTCAATTTTCATTGTCTCAATCGTTCTCATTGTTCTCATTATTTAAATGATCCCCATTATTTTCATTGTTTCCGTTATCCACGTTTTCTCCATTATTTTCATTGTCTTCATTATTCTCGTTATCTCAATTGTTCTCATTATTTCCATTATCTCATTCTCCGTAATTTTCATTACCACCATTCCATTGTCAATTGTGGTCTCCATTATCTCGATTGTTTCCATTCCATCGCCGATAACAAATTCCATTCCATCGACGACAAAAAATCCCATTCCATCGTCAATAATAATTTCCATTGTCTCCGTGATCTCCGTTATCTCCATTTCATTGTCAATCATGGTCTCCATTATCTCACTCTCCGTGATCTCCATTTAATTGTCAATTATGATCTCCATTATCCACATTGTCTCAATCATTCTCATTGTCTTCATTATTTACATTGTCTCCGTTATTCTCGTTATTTCAATTTCAGTTATTTCCATTTCCATTATTTCCATTATTTCAGTTATTTCAGTTATTTCAATTTGATCGTCAATAATGATTCCCATTGTCTCCATTTAATCGTCAATAATGATTTCCATTATCTCAATCATCTCAATTATCTCAATTATCTCAATTATCTCAATTATCTCCTTCATTTCAGTTACCATTATTTACACTATTTCCATTTCCATTATTTCCGTGATTTCCGTTATCTCATTTTCCATGATTTCCGTTGTCTCCATTATTAACTTGAGACGATTCTATAGAAAAATCTGCCGGCTGGGAAATAGCATAAACAAAAATATCTGGCAATACCATACCAGAAACCAATAACGCTATCACTCATAGAGAAAATATTTTTTTGATCATAGCGAATATAAAAAAAAATAAATACACATATAGCAAAATATTTTATATCATTCTCCTAGCAAATGTCAATACAAAATAAATACTTTTAAATAAACCAAAAAAGACGCCCGAAGACGCCCTTTTTCTTGAATGAATAATTAATAATTTATAATGAATAATGAAGGTATCTTTTATATAAAAAAATTCCGACATTATTAATTTTTCATTTTTCATTGTTAATTCTCAAAGCTATGCTTTGAGTGCAGCATGTGCAGCAGCTAATCTTGCGATAGGTACTCTAAATGGAGAACAGCTGACATATGCCAATCCTACCTTGTGACAGAATGCGATAGATGCAGGATCTCCTCCATGTTCACCGCAGATTCCAAGTTTGATATCAGGTCTAGTCCTTCTTCCTTTATCTGCAGCCATCTGAACAAGCTGTCCAACACCTTCGGTATCCAAAGTCTGGAACGGATCTTTTTCGAAGATATTCTGATTAACGTATTCTTTGATGAATTTACCAGCATCGTCTCTTGAGAATCCAAGTGTCATCTGAGTCAAGTCATTGGTTCCGAATGAGAAGAATTCAGCAGTTTCAGCAACCTTGTCTGCAGTCACTGCTCCTCTTGGCACTTCAATCATCGTTCCGAGTTTGTAATCGACTTCTACACCATATTTTTCCATAGTTTCCTTAGCGACTTTTCTAACGATATCAGCATTAAAATCCAATTCAGCCTTGAATCCTACCAATGGGATCATGATCTCAGGCTTCACATCTATACCTTGTTTTTTGAGTTCGCACGCAGCAGAGATAACTGCTTCTGTCTGCATTTCAGCGATTTCAGGATAGGTGATGACCAATCTACATCCTCTGTGTCCGAGCATTGGATTGAATTCATGCAATGAATCGATTTTCTTCTTCAAGACTTCAAGATCTACGTTCATGATCTGTGAAAGTTCAACAATATCTTTTTCTTCTTGAGGCAAGAACTCATGCAAAGGAGGATCCAAGAATCTGATAGTCACTGGTAATCCTTGCATAGCTTTCAATATTCCGACAAAGTCTTCTTTTTGATAAGGAAGGATTTTTGCCAATGCCTTCTTTCTTCCGTCGACATCATCAGCGAGGATCATCTCTCTCACTGCTCTGATTCTGTCTTCAGCGAAGAACATGTGTTCTGTTCTGCAGAGTCCGATACCTTGCGCACCGAATTTTCTTGCTACTTCAGCGTCATGTGGAGTATCTGCGTTTGTTCTAACCAATAATGTTCTGAAATTGTCAGCCCATGTCATAAGCGTAGCGAAATCTCCGCTCAATTCAGGATCAACAACTGCCAACGCACCATTGAATACTTCACCAGTAGATCCATCCAAAGTAATGATATCTCCTTCGTTCAATACTTTTCCTTTGACAACAACCGTCTTAGCGTGTTCGTCTACGACGATTTCACCAGCTCCAGCGACACAGCATTTTCCCATTCCTCTAGCAACTACGGCAGCATGAGAAGTCATACCTCCTCTAGCGGTCAAGATTCCTTGAGAAGCGACCATACCGATGATATCTTCTGGAGATGTCTCTGTCCTGACAAGAACGACTTTCTTTCCTTCTTCATTTCGATCATGAGCAGCTTGTGCAGTAAAGACAATTTGTCCTACTGCAGCTCCTGGTGAAGCAGGAAGTCCCTTAGTCAACAATTCAGCAGCTTTTTTTGCTGAACCGTCTATTTGTTTGTGAAGTAAGCTATCCAATTGTTCTGGTTTCACTCTCAATACTGCTTCCTTTTCATTGATGAGTCCTTCTTTTACCATATCTACTGCCATCTTGATGGCTGCAGCAGCAGTCCTCTTTCCATTCCTTGTCTGAAGAATGTATAATTTACCTTCCTGGATAGTGAACTCCATATCCTGCATATCTCTATAATGTTTTTCCAATCCTTGATAGATCT
>CAZLLU010000019.1:0-15488 GCA_964560855.1 uncultured Candidatus Peribacteria bacterium
GGGCCGGTCGCTATGATATCGAGACAATCCTTCATTGTAAGATCAGTGGCATCTTTTCCTCATTTTGGAATCTTATAATTATTGCCTTCATACTTGATATATGCGCCATAAAGTCCATTCAATACTTCCAACTTTTTACCCTTGTTGTCGAACGTGTTGATATATTTGTTCTTCTCGGTATCGATCTTTTTTTCGATGAGCGGAGCTAATTCTTCCATCGTGATAGTATAAGGATCCAAGGTCTTCGGGATAGAGACGAAGAGTGTCTTGTATTTTGCATAAGGACCGAATTTTCCTACAGCGACCGTGATCGGTTCGCCTTCATATTTTCCTGCTATTCTTGGGAGCGCGAACAATCCGAGCGCATCTTCAAGCGTCAAAGTCTCTATTGTCTGTCCTGGTTTGAGTGATGCGAATTTTGGCTTTTCCTCGTCTTGCGCAGTTCATATTTGCACCATAGGACCGAATCTACCGATTCTTGCTACCACCAACTTTCCGGTGTTCGGATCTTTTCCGAGCTCCTTGTCAGCAGTTTTTTTCTCAGCGAATTCTATGGTTTTGACTACTTCCTTGTGAAAAGGTCAGTAGAATTTTTTCATCATTTCTGGCCATTTGATTTTTCCTTCAGCGACTTCATCAAACTCTTCTTCTACGCTTGCTGTGAAGTTGTAATCGAGAATCTCTTTGAAGTTCTCGCAGAGGAAATCGTTGACGACCATACCGATATCGGTAGGGAAGAGCTTCTGTTTCTCAGCTCCGGTCATCTGTTTTTTCTCTTCTGATTTAACAACACCCAATCTGAGCGTGAATTCCATGAATTTTCTTTCGGTTCCGTTTCTATCTTCTTTCACGACATATCACCTTTTTTGGATAGTGGAAATAGTCGGTGCGTAGGTAGACGGTCTTCCGATACCGAGTTCTTCAAGTTTTTTGACGAGACTCGCTTCCGTATATCTTGGTGGATGATTTTTGAATCTTTCTGTCGCGGTGATCTGCTGATTGGTGAGCTGTTCTCCCTTAGTCAACTTTGGTAGCATACCTTCGGTTTCCCCTTCATCATCTTCGTCCTTGGATTCAAAATAGACTTTCAAAAAACCATCGAACTTGACGACCTCTCCGCTGGCGATGAAATTTAGTTTACTAGTCGATATGCTGATGGTAGCTTTGGTTTTTTCTACTTCCGCTGGCGCCATCTGTGAGGCGATAGTTCTCTTTCGGATAAGTTCATACAATCTCTTTTCTGAAGCGTCGCCTCCCGCGATTTGGTTTTCCATATGGGTAGGTCTGATACATTCGTGCGCTTCCTGTGATCCTTTGGATTTTGTGACATATTGTGTCGGCTTGGAATAGTCCTTGCCGTATCTTTTGGTGACTTCATCGGCTGCAGCATTGACCGCAAAATCTGAGATATTTACGCTATCGGTTCTCATGTAAGTAATTAATCCGGCTTCATACAATTTTTGCGCGACTTGCATCGTTCTCGCGACGGAGAATCAGAGTTTTCTACTTGCTTCTTGTTGGAGGGTAGAGGTGGTGAATGGAGCTGAAGGCGACTTCTTGCCTGGCTTTACTTCCACATTTTCGATCATGTATTTTGCGTCCTTGCAAGATTCGAGGAACTTCTTGGTTTCTTCTGTATCAGCCAAATCCTTGGATAATTCCGCTTTAAATTCTTTCTTGGCGTCACCGACAAAATTTCCTATGACTTTGAAAAAATTCTCAGAATCAAATTTCTGGATTTCCCTTTCTCTTTCGACGATCAACCTTACGGCGACGGATTGTACCCTTCATGCACTCAATCCCATCTTGATTTTTTTCCATAAGACAGGCGATAACTCAAAACCTACCAACCTATCCAAAACTCTTCTCGCTTGCTGAGCATCCACCAAATTCATATCCAATGTCCTTGGATTTTTAACTGCGTTTTCGATTGCTGTTTTCGTAATCTCGTGAAATACGATCCTTGCAGTCTTTTTTACATCCAATCATAGCGCATTCGCTACATGTCGTCCAATGGCTTCCCCCTCGCGGTCCTCATCCGTTGCGAGCCAGACTTTATCAGCCTTTTTCGCCAAGGATTTCAGTTCGCTAACGATTTTGGTCTTGTCGGGAGAAATCTGATATTTTGGCTCGAAATTGTTATTTACATCGACTCCAAGTTCTTTCTGAGGAAGATCAACTACATGTCCAAACGATGCTTTGACTTCAAATCCTTCTCCGAGGAACTTCTTGATAGTCTGCGACTTAGCTGGAGACTCTACGATCACGAGATGTTTCATACTATATGACTATGATTAAAAAATGGACTAGATCGATATAGATAGATTAGACTGATATTGAGACGGGGTAGGGGTATATTTTATCTATCCCATCTGATCTGTCTAATCAAAAAAAATATAACGGCTCTTTTTTAGTGTATTCTGTCCGTATTTCAACCAAAAAACTCTATCTGACTATTTTCCTTTGTTGATTTGATCGACGACGTTTTGAAATCCTTTCATTTTCTGGACGAGATATTCCGTGAAAATCTGAGCGTCCTTTTCGTTGATATGAGAATTTTTCTTATCATAGAGGTAAGTATGGATGGCGTCGATAGCATATTGGAGCTGTTGATAGTCATCCATGACGTTGTGCCCATCTGGATGAAAATCTGTTGTCTGGATCATTTGGTAGGCGGTAGAAAGCAGCATTTCCATCATCTTTGCATCGAATTTTTTCTGCGCGACCTGGTGGGGCTTGATCATGGAAAGGGTAGTAGTTGGGTGAGTATGCGTAACGCGTTTCATAGAGCGTTCTAGTAATGAATAAAATGTCGAGTAGCACAATATTGCTGTATGTGCTATATTATCATTTTACCAGAACATTGCAAGTCCATATAAAGTAAGCACCCGGGTGATAGAAAATTCTAAAACGAAAGAAACAAAAAAATACCTAATCGTTTAGGTACTTTGTATGTATAGACTTGTTTTTGTAGTAGTTATAAAACTGGTATGTTGTGAGAAAATAATGTGTTTTGATATGGAAATATGGGGTTTTCCCATTGAAAATACTACGTAAATCCATATGACTTGACATATAATATTTATATTATAATAAGTGTAAAATGAAAAAGATGCTATTTTTTTTGATGCTTTTTGTTTCATTTGTATCTTTCGCTTCCGCTACCACCACATATATTACCAAAACAGAAAACGGACATGTCTATAAAGTAATGAAAGTGGTCCTTGATGGAAAATCAAAGATAGTAGTATCCGCAGTACCAAGTGGAAGTAGCTGCTAAGTCGCTCAGAACTTTGATGGATGATGTGTGAGGAACCCATGCTATCAATGGATGATTTTTCTGTCCTTCAGATTATTGATGCAACCCTCTTACCACTTCAGCATTAAGAGTTGTAAATGGATCATTGCTATGACCGAGTTATATTTGAGGATGAGCTAGTCTTTTTGGTTTCAATAAAGATGATGCTCCCATACATGTTTCCAAAACAACCGATATCAGCAATATATATAATGGAATGACTATGCAGACATTAGTGCAAGATGGTGTTAATGTTGCTGTCTTGAACGATAAGATGAATACTGATGACAAACAAGGTAAAGTAGGAAACAAAACATTCATTTGCAGTACAATGGATAATACAACAGTATATATGTGATATGTAGGTGGAGTGACATTCTCAAGTTTAGCCGACTATATCATAAAAATTTTTAGATGTTATAATGCTATACAGTTGGATAACGGATGAACCAAAGCAATGATATATAACAACAAATATATTGCTGGTCCATGAAGAGCTATGATGGATGCGTTTGTGATTATAGAAGGTAATGGCGTATGAACAAAAATAACTCCAACAAACAATGTAAATGCTCCTAGTAAACAAGAACTCCAGACTGCTATCACCTGGATGTACGATCAGGGATTGACTATGTATGATAATATAGAACAATTTCTTCCAAACAATACGATGACGAGGGAAGAAGCATCAAAATTCTATAGTGTATTCTCACAAAAAGAATTCAATAAAAAGGAAAGCACTTCCTTGCCGTGTAAATTTTATGATATCAATAAGGCAAATCCTACATTAAGGAATACTATCGTAAGTTCGTGTAAATTATCGATATTCCAATGATACAAAAATATATTTACTCCAAAAGATAAACTCAATAATGCACAGGCGGTTACCGTGCTTATGAGAATTGTTGCGGGCAAAATGACAGAGCCTACAAAATCGTTTTACATAAACTATCTCTTGAAAGCTAAAGAGTTAGGCTTAGTAGGTAATATCGTTCCTACTAATCCTATTGCAAGAGGAGAAGCGGCAATCATGCTCTACAAAGCGCATCTTTATAAAGATAAAAATACTACAGTTGAAATTACTACAGGAAGTGAGGAAGATATATTTGAACAATTTACTGATTGTGAAGCTGGTATGCATTATATATGACAATGAACATGTGTTTCGGATACCCAAACTTGTTACCTATCAAATGCGATAGGGACTCAACAATGGAATGGAAGTTCGCGATGATCGTGCATCATCGCATCGTGTGAGGAAGGATATACCATGCAAAATGGATCATGTATCGCAGATACAAGAAACTGCAATATAAATAATGGTATTGGACAACAGACACGAAATTGATATTCACGATGAAGTTGTGTGGTATCGTCTTGTAATGAATGATATATAAAGGTGAGTAATAGTTGTCAAGTCATAAAGAGCAGGTCCTGTACGATTGCCAATGGACAATGAATACAAACATGAAGCTATACTATTACGTCTTCATCTTTTTATTTTTTCAGTTATACATGGGTATGGTGAACATGTAGAGTAGCTTCCTGTAATGAATGATATGTACAATCATGATCAGCCTGTGTAGTTAACACACCGACATGTACATCAGAACAGCACTTGGAAGGTAATACTTGTGTAGCAAATACCAAATCATGTATTATCGAAAACGGAGTAGCTCAGCAGACATGGGCTGCCAATACATGGTGAATATGCACTCTTGTTTCATGTAATGAATGATATGTGTTATCATGATCAGCTTGTGTAGTGAATATATCAACATGTACCTCAGAACAGCATCTGGAAGGTAATGTCTGTGTCGCTAATATTATGAGTTGTGCTATCGAAAACGGTATCGGACAGCAGACATGGAATGATACAGATCGGGACGCTTGTAGTATAGTATCCTGCAATACGTGATATGAAATGAGTTGAAGTCTCTGTATCGTCATACCAGCATAATCGAGTATATCATACCCATATAAAATAACGAATATATACTGAGATCTAAAGATTGTTCTCTCTGATATTTTCTTGTACAACAATTATTAAAAATCATTTGCAAAAAATGTCAATTTCTGTATAGTGAAACATATAATCTAAATAAAAATATATAATGAGGTGACGCTCATCCCAAAAAAACGTCAAAAAATAAAAATAAAATGTTTAACTAAAAATAATAAGGAGATCTTTAAAATGAAAAAAATTACAATTTTATTGTTTGCTTGTTTTTTTTCCGTTAGCTTTAGCATGGGACAGTTAGTGGAAATAAATACAGGAAACATCAATATGCTGAATGATGTAGATTTTATTAATGATAGTGTTGGATTTGTTGTCGGAAATAATGGAACAATTTTAAGGACTATCGATGGAGGGAGTACTTGGGAACAAAAAAATATCCCAAACGTTTATACACATATAGATAACATACAATGTATAGATAGTAAAACTGCTTATATACATACAGACACGTATTTATATAAAACAGTTGATGGTGGTGATACATGGGAAATATTTTTTTCAAATCAATCTGAATCTAACGCTATTCGTTGTTTTTATTGTATGCCCAATAATCAAATCTGTTATGTGGTAACATATAATAAACTCTATAAAACAGTTGATAGTGGTAATACATGGGAATCAATACATCAAAATTGGCCATATGTTAATAGGATGGTTTTTGTTAATGATACTATAGGAATAGTGTCTGGGCCACTAGGATATATAGGCAAAACAATCGATGGTGGATATACTTGGCAACAAAAAACATCTACTGCGTCTGAAGCTTTATACAATATACGAGTCCTCAATGATAGTGTTTATTATATAGACGGAGGCAATGTAATATTAAAAACTTTGGATGCAGGAGAAACCTGGAATAATATCAATCAAAAATTTCCCTATGGAGTTAAATCTGTTGTATTCATTACCGAAGATCTTGGGTATGCTGTAGAAAATGAACATCAAGTATGCAAAACGATTGATGGCGGCAATACTTGGGATTGTTGTTGGCTGGATGCTTTTAGTATGACCCTTGGAATCGATTTTTTGGATGATTCACTTGGGTATATAACAGGCGATGTAGGAAAATTATATAAAACAACCAATGGGATGTTTTGTAATACAGTAAGTATAGAAAATGTATTTGATCAATCGAATATTATAATGTATCCCAACCCAGCTGCTAACCAAGTAACTATTGAAACTACAGAAACTATTCTGAATGTCCAATGCTACAATCTTATGGGACAATTACTTTTTGAAACACAAGACAAGGTCTTGAATATCAATGACCTTCCGCAAGGTACTTACCTTATCAAGGTGAGGACTGAAGATGGTGTTCTTTCTGAAAAGTTGATTGTTCAATAAAAAAATACTCTTATAACCGTGGTGGTTGTTATCACCACGGTTTTTTT
Source organism: uncultured Candidatus Peribacteria bacterium (assembly GCA_964560855.1). Lineage (GTDB taxonomy): Bacteria > Patescibacteriota > Gracilibacteria > Absconditabacterales > Absconditicoccaceae > CAJBLF01. The sequence goes on from CAZLLU010000019.1 coordinate 6,713, forward strand.
TATTTTCAAAAAAAATACCTAATTGCTTAGGTACTTTGTATGTGTGGACTTGTTTTCATGGTAGGGTAGCCGGGACCTCGCCCCGTAGGCCACCCGTGCTAAAGCAGGGTTGCTCTACCGCCTGAAGTATCTTTTTGGATAAAAGCTACATATATCTTTCTGGATGACAGGATTTTTTGATCTGTAATTCCAATCTTCTTGCTTCTATTCTATTTCCACATGGTATTGTCTTGATGAGTTTCCAATCCCCAATCCTTTTAGCTGAATATCATTTGTTCTTATGTTCTTCTAATCTTCTTTCTATGTTATTAGTGCTTCAGACATAATATCTATCACCCTGAAGAATATATACGCATCGTTGGTCCATGTTTATCAGAGAAAATAAAAAAATACCTAATTGCTCAGGTATATTTTATCGGTTATGATGATGAATGTAATGATTCTTCCATCTAGGGTAGCCGGGACTCGAACCCGGGACCACTAGCTTAAAAGGCTATTGCTCTACCGCCTGAGCTACTACCCCACACTAGATGATTATATATTTGATACTTTGACTAGCTATATTACTCGAACCGGTGACCACCCCTGCTAAAGCAGGGTTGCTCTACCGCCTGAGCTAGGCTGCCTTGCAGCCCCCTGCTTTAGCAGGGCTACTTACTCTATATTAGATGAATCCTTTGAGCTTTTTGTAGACTTTAGAACTTACTTTTACTTTAAGCTGAGAACCATCCTCAAGTTTAACTTTCTTGTTGATGAGGTTCACTTTGAATGTTCTCTTAGTAGCTCTCATAGAGTGAGATCTCATATTTCCGGATCTTGTTCCTCTTCCGGTAAAGTCGCATATTCTTGCCATAGTCTATAACGGGTAATACATATAAATGGATTATTTCTTTTCTTCTTTTTTCTCTTCCTTTGCAGGAGCAGCAGCACCTTCAGCGGCACCTTCAGCAGGAGCAGCACCTTCAGCAGAAGCTTCTTCTGCAGTTTCTTCAGCCACTGTAGCGACAATAACCAAAGCTTGTTCAGGGTCATCAAGAACTTCAACCTTATTGGATATTTGTATGTCCTTAACGAAAATTACATCATTTACGTTCTCGATAGAAGAAATATCGATTGTAATATTGTTTGGTAGATCTTGAGGGAATGCTTCCACTTCGACAAAGTCCTTGATAAGTTGGATTTGTCCGAGGTTTAGCTTCTCTACAGAAGATTCACCTGTGAGCTTGATAGCTACTTCTGTCTTTACCTTTTCATCAGCCTTGATTGCAAGGAAATCTATGTGCATCAATACATCAGTTACAGGATCGACTTGGATATCTTGGATCAAGACAAGCTGATTGAGTTTATCTCCCTCGAGCATGAGCGGAGTAGAGTATCCTGCTTCCTTATATCTCTTGATGAAGTCATTCTTGTTGCATGCGACAGTGATAGGCGCCTCTAGGTGTTTTCCATAGATGATACCAGGAACCAACCCTTCTTTTCTGAGCTCTTTGGCCTTCTTATCTTGGCGAGAGATTACCGTGAGTTTCATTGTATATAATGATAGATAATAAATGATAAATTCTTTTTATAAGCTATTGACCAGTATCCAATTATTTTCTCTTTTTCTTTCCTTTGTTCTCCTTAACCTTACCTGCTTCCTTGTTGAGAAGATCGATATCTCTCTTATCAGCAGTGATCTTGGATTTGAATCTTGCATCCTTTCCTACCTTATCTCTGATATAGTAGAGTTTAGCTTTTCTGACCTTGTATTCATCGAGTAAGATAATCTTATCGAATTTGTTGAATGACAATGGATAGATCTTTTCGACCTCTACTCCAGCTACAACACCTCTGACAGTGAATGTTCCATCAGCATGCCCTGGTTTCTTTATCTTGATGATGAGGCATTTGAATCTCCATATTCTATTGGTTTCTATGTCCTTTTCATGGATTTCGATCTGCATACCGACTTTTACGTCGATGATCTTTGCTCCGTTCTTGTCATAGAAATGTTTGAGTCTTTCGATATTCATCTTATTCTTTTTAAATATAAATTAAATGATTACTTGATTACGGATTTCGCATTGCGAATTTTTTACATTCGCTTGTCCTTGAAGGGGTAATTCGAAATTCGTAATTATTTAATACATGAATTAATAGTAAAAATAAGTTATTTAGCCTTTTTGTTCATGACTTTAGCTTTCCGCTTCTTTTGTTGTTCGAGATTTCTTCTGACGTCCATAATGACGACTTTTTCGACTCTGAACAATGCTTTGTTGAGCTTTCTTTTTGCGTTGGTCTTTAATCTTGTCATACTATAATGCTAAATTGTTAAAATGCAGAATTAATGAAATGATAATGTGATGAAATGATAATGTGATAGAAAGTAGAGATGGGATAAATAATTCATTCCATCCATATCGGTCTAATCTATTTATTTTTTAAGTCCTTTTTTTGCCAAAGCTTCGTCAAGCATTCTTTGGGTAACTCCCATTTTCTTGAGTCTTGCATTAGCTTTTTCTCTAGTCTTGAAGATCCATTTTGTCTCTGTACCGGCTTTGTTCTCTTTTTTCATAAGATCAACATATCGTGCAATAGCCTTTTCCAATTTTTTACCAGATTTTTGGCTTGCCCGAGAGACATTGTACATCATGTGCTTATATTTTGCACCGCTTGTATTTCCCATTTTACTTACTAACTTACATAATAAAATTAAATGATTGTTTGATTACGGATTGCGGATTTTTTTAATTCGAAATTCGAAATTCGTAATTATGTAATTGGTTAATCGTATATTAGTTTACGTATTTTGCCATGTATGCAAATGCCTTATTCGCTTCAGCCATCTTGTGAGTCTCTTCCTTCTTCTTGACTGCGTATCCTTGATTACCGTATGCTGCCAATATTTCTTCAGCTAATTTCTTATACATAGGCTTACCGGTCTTGGATTTTGTTCCGTCGAGAATTCGTTTGAAAGCGAAGAATAGCTTCTTGTCTTGTTTTACTTCCACAGGGACTTGATATACTGAACCTCCCATTCTCTTGGACTTGATCATAATGTTAGGGGAAGCGTTTTCGATAGCTGTTTCCAACACTACTTCAGGATTCATATGTCCGCTAGATTTGATCTCCTTGAGCATGTCGCTGTAGATTTTCTTTGCGACACTCTTTTTTCCGCTTTTCATAATATAGTTGATGATTTTCTCGATTTTGGCGTTACCCATAGAACCGACGATTGCTTTTGACATGATGATGACGATAATAATGATAAATAAATGAGTTTAGGAAAGATTATTTAGCCGCTTTTGGTCTCTTTGCACCGTAGAGCGATCTTGATTGTTTTCTCTTGTCGACAGAGTTTGCGTCATATTTTCCTCTGACGATATGATATCTCACTCATGGAAGATCCTTTACCCTTCCTCCTCTTACGAGTACAACACTGTGCTCTTGAAGTGTGTGGGATTCTCCAGGTATATATGCCAAGACTTCAGCTCCATTGGACAATCTCACTTTCGCGAATTTCCTCTGCGCTGAATTCGGTTTCTTAGGACCCATGACAGATACTTTCAAGCAGACACCTCTCTTGAATGGAGCTGGTTTGTCGACTCTCTTGTTGCTGTTGAGCTTGTTGATACCGAACTGCAAAGCAGGAGCTTTGGACTTGTAGGTCTTTTGTTTTCTTCAGTTCTTGATCAGTTGATTGATAGTAGGCATATTATAGTGCTAAATTGTTAAAATGTATAATTGATGAAATGTATAATGCAGAATTGATGAAATGTATGAGGTACGAATTGAACTTTTCAAAAATTCAGCGTAAACAAAAAATTTACGTGTTGATGTAATATAGGGAAAATAGATAGGAAATCAACACAAAATTGACAAAAATGCATAAATTAGGCATATTCATATTTTTTCATAAAAAGAAGATCTCTATCAGAATGAAGATGGACGATTCTCCTGCGGTTTCAAAGAATTTCCTTGATTCCCATACAGATATTCCTTTTCTGTTTCTTTTTAAATAAAAAAAAGGACAGCGTGTATTCACGCCGTCCGGTTGTAATGATTAGTATGTATTTTACGTAGATAGTTATTGTTTGATAAATCTTTTCAGGCCAATAAAATTGCCCTGTTTATCAGCAAAAACTAATTGATAGTTACCTGCAGTGAGATTGCTGACTTGTATAGTCGTATATTCTGAATCGGGCTCAGTCATAAAGACTACTTGTCCAAGTGTATTTACGATATACAATGCTTTGATCTCTTGAAGGTTTATACCTTCCAGATTAATCTGGTCAGTAGTTGGATTTGGGTACATATTGATGTTCTTAACAGCATCAACATCTTCGATACTATTGGTACCGTTACCAGTAGCAATAGTGATATAGATGCCTGCATCATCGCTACAACCATTCAAATCCATGTAGCTATAGGTTATTAGGTGAGTACCAGTACCAGCGGTACTAGCATCAAATGTTGAACCGATAAAGCTACCGGTTGGTCCGTCAAATGACCAATCACGTCCACTTTCAGGAGCAGGATAAACATATCCAGCCATATTTAGTGGAGGAGTTCCTGTCGTAAATGGCCCAGGAACAATTTCCCAAGTCACATATGGCAGAGGATTGATCACTACATAATGGTCAGTAGTTGCTGAACAACCACCATTATTTACTGTATACGTCAAATGATGCGTTCCTGCACCACAGATTTCTGTATATAGTGTGTCGTTTCCTACTCCAAGACCGGTCCATGTACCTCCCAACGGAGATGCTGATAAAGCAATATGTTCTTGTAAACATACCGAAGTTGGTATATTGATGACTGGAGTTGGTACTGGGTTTACATTAATAGTAATGTTTGCAGTTGCTGAACAGTTGTTCGATCCGGTAACGGTAACTACATAGGTTGTGTTTCCTATAGGAGTTACAGTAATGTTGTTTCCTGACTGTCCAGTACTCCATGTATAAGTAGAACCGGTTTGATTGTTTCCTGCAACCAAATCAATCTCATCACCTGCACAAATAGTTGTGCTTGATGTAGAGATTGCTACGTTCGGAGCAGAAGCTACTGAAATCGGCATAACAAAAGCAGGTCCACCCTGACAGCTGTTTACTCCAGAAACTGTTATGTCTCCAGAAGTATTTCCGATATTCACAGTAATACTTGTTCCATTATTTGTAATAATGGTTGATCCCACGGGAACTCCCCATGTATAACTAGTAGCATTAGGAATTCCAATAGGAATTGAATACGTCACTCCCATAGTTCCTGCACAGATGCTGGTCGGACCGTTAATAGTCGTTGCAGATCCGGGGATAGGATTCTGGGTAAGGGTAATAATGCCATTCATTACTGATTGACAACCTGCTGCATTTTCTGCAACACATTCTACTGTTCCAGTAGTTCCGATACCAGGGAAGGTAAGGGAATTACCGGTACCTATCATGGTTATTATTGGATTAACATCATCCACATAGCGCAGATGATATATTGTACCATTAACAGATCCACTTAGGGTAAAGTTACCTGACGCAAGGCCAGGGCAGAATGTAGTAGATGTACAGGTTAAAGTGAATGGTGTAGGATCATTCAAAGGTATTACGGTTGCTGCACCGCTTGTTGATCCATCACATCCACCATCACCGATAACCGATGTAATTTGGTAAGTTCGGGTTTGGGTAGGTGTTACAATCAGGTGATACGGCGAAGCTGTGATTCCGGTAACTGTCCAGACATTGATTCCATCTGTAATGGTAATGTCATAGGTCGTTGCCCCAGAGAGATAGACGGGGATATCCGCAGATTCCCCAATACAGATGTTGTAGTAGCCATTTAAAGAAGCTGTTGGTAGGGGACTACCCTTAAGCATAAGGGTGTCATCCTGACCAATAACCGAAAGACTAAACAACATAACGATTATTATGATGATATTTTTTTTCATAACTTTTATTTTTTTTGTTAATAATTACTGCAACCATTATTGTCTGTTACTCGTAGAAACATGTTGCTCATTCCTACGGCCGGTACTGGTACCGAAATGTTGGTATTGTTGGTTGTACTATTTGTCGGAACAGTATAGTACAAAGTAGTAGGAGTTCCGCTTGGTGTGGATGTGTTCCATATCTCGAATGACCAAGGCGCTGCTCCAACAAGGCCAGTGATAGTCACGTTGGCAAAGTTGCCTACACATTCAGGGTTTTGATTACCGGTAACGCTAGTAGCATACGGTAACGGGAAGATGGTCATAGGTATATTGTTTGATGGCATTACACAACCATTGCCGTTTGTGACATCTACAGTAACGATTTGATCATCGGTCAAAGCAGTAGTGGTATAAGTTGGTATTGAACTATTTTGTACTGAAGTACCATCAATTTTGAAATCGTAGTTAACACCACCAGTTGCAATGAATGTTACACTACTTTCTGCACATACTGAGTTGTCAGGTGTAGTAAGCGTAGCAGTCGGTAAGGCAAAGATAGTCATAGTGATGCCTGTTGATGTCATAGAACAACCACCAGCATTGGTAACCTCTACGGTTATTTCCTGTCCATTGGTTAATGTTGATGTACTGTAGATATTATTTGCACTGTTTTGTACTGTAGCACCGTTAACCATAAAATTATAGTTTATACCTCCGCCTGCAGTAAAGGTCACCAAGGTGCCTGCACATACTGAGTTGTCAGGTACGGTAAGCGTCGGTACTGGCAAAGCCAATGTTACAAAATCTATTGTATCCGTTGCTGAACACGTTCCGTTATCTACCCTGAGAATAACCTCTTGTTCGCCTGCTGTAAAGGCGGATGCAGGAATGTACGTATTATTGTTTCCAGGACCTTGTGTAACAGATCCGTTGACATAGAATTGATAGGTAGACCCTGCCTGAGTAGCCGCACTAAAAAAGATATCGTCACCGACACAGATAGTATCGTTTTCATCTGGATCTGAATTGGTAAGTGTTGCTGTAGGCGTAGTTGCACCTTTCATAACAAAAGATTGGGCATTCATTGAACCACTTATTGTGATGAGACACACGATAGTGCATATCATCATTTTCATAATTTTTTTCATAATTGCTTGTTTTGATTGTTTTACTTCTAATTTGTACCGATTTACTGAAGATAATTACTGCATCCATGGGCATCGGTGATCCGTAGGAACAGGTTTGTAAGACCAACAGCCGGTACAGGTACCGAGATGGTGGCGTCGTTATTGCCAGTGTATGTTACACTATTTTCCGGAACATCATAGTATAATGTACTAGGATTTCCGCTTGATGTGTTCCAAATCTCGAATGTCCAAGGAGCTGTTCCAACAAGACCAGTGATGGTCACATTGGTAGAGTTACCTACACATTCAGGGTTTTGATTACCGTTAACTGTGGCCACTGGTGTGGGCCATACGGTCATATTAATTCCGGATGAAGTTGCTGAGCAACCGTTACTGTTGGTGATAGTTACTGTGACAATGTCACTGTTTACCAACGTACTAGTTGCAAAAGTACTACTTCCTCCTGATTGTTTTGAGATACCGTTTACTTTGAAATCGTAGGTGGTACCTCCTGCTGATGCGTTGAATGTGACTAATGTCCCTTGGCAGCATGCTGTGTAATTGCTTACCAGCGTTGCTGTAGGAGCAGCGTCTACATACATTTCAGCAAATGCCCAGCGATTTAAGTCGCTTCCTGATTGATAGATACGTAACCAATATTGGTAGATTCTTCCTGCTACTGCAGATCCGCTTGAAGGCACTGTCGTTATTATGGATGTGCTGATAAGCGTCCAAGAAGTCCAAGAAATTCCTCCATCGTCTGAATACCGTTCACGGAGTTTCAATGAATCGATGATGCCGGAAGTGATTCCTGCTTCAATCGTTCTTGATGACCCCTGACAAACGGACATTGGACAGTTAGGTGCTGAAGAGCATGAGCTGCCATTGATGGTTGCGTTCTGTGACCAGGAGACAATGCTAAGCATCATTAATAACATGAATGCAATGATTGTTCTCATTTTTTTTGTTTTTTTAAATTTGTTATTACTTTTTTATTTTTGCCTGTTTACTGTCGAGGCACGACACGAATTTTAGTTGTCCACGACTCGTACTTCCTCTGATCATATGCATTTTGTAAATAAGAAAATGCAATATATCTAGAGAAGATACATTCTTGTGGTCAACTAAAAAGTTCGGATGTTTCATAATTTACTCCTTTCTTTTTAGTTAGTTTTTATTTTAATGTTCTTCTGGACTGGGATTTCTCCTATAGTCGCAGACTTCACTAAACGTATATTATTACGTTAGTATGGAACTTATAAACATTTCCTGACATTTGTCAAGTGAAATTAAAAGAAAGTAGCATGAAAGGGTGCTGGGTGATAGGATGTCAAGAATCAGCTTAGGACCTAGCTTTAAATCGGTATATTTCTTTATGAAAAACGAGAAAATCTTTGATATGCTCTCTCTCTATTTTGGTAGAAAAAAAAACGTGAAAATCTGTCAGAATCTTTTATGGTCATCGTAAATGTAATGAAGTAATTATAATCAAGATTGTTTCGCTAAAATGCTCGCAATGACAAATAAAAAAGTGGACACCGAAGCATCCACTTTTTTGATGAAAAATGAATAATTAAAAATGAAAAATGTAGGATTTATTTTTGCACACACTATCGTTAGTTTACAATAGTCCGTACAAAGCAATACCTACATTATTCACTTGTCCTCGAATGAGGGTTGTCAATTTTTAATTATTAATTATTTAAGAATCCTCCTTCATATGCTCTCTTCATCATAATCATAA